>JALRIS010000138.1 GCA_023255335.1 Flavobacteriales bacterium
GTCTCTTGGAATTTTCATCACAGAATCAACTAGTCGGTTGCCGGTACTCAATAAATTATTCGAAGAATTTGCCAACTGAATAATTGGGTAAATTCCCGCATCAAAATATCCTTGGGTGTAAGATTTTACCTCTGCCGACAAAGCAAAAGAATGATATAAATAGGTGTGGTCACTTTTCCAAATAGTATCCAGCGTGTTGTCGTTGAACTGATTGATGATAGAGCGCGGTTTGTATGTCGAAACTTCTTGGTCAAAGTTCTCAAGAATTGTTTGTAATTCGGTAGTGTAATCTCTTGAATTAGAATCGAAATACGCGATATAAAAAGTTGTTCCCTGGGCTTGACCGACCAATTCAATATACTCCTTGTTCCTAGTGGTTTTACACGATAATAGAACCATTAAAATTATCGCTATTCCCGAGCATTCTCTTTTCATTTCTCCCTCATTTTATTCAACGTTTCTTGTACAATCTGATAAGACTTTTCCACCAATTCATCTATTGTCAAGTCGGTGTTATCCATCAAAATGGCATCTTTTGCCTGTATGAGTGGATTTTCTTCTCGATGGGTATCGTTGTGATCTCGTTCCAATAAGTTTTCTTTTACTTTATCAAACGAATAGTCATATCCTTTGGATTTCAGCTCTTGGTACCTTCGTTGAGAGCGAACATCTAATTCTGCTGTGACAAAAAACTTGACTTCAGCATCGGGTAAAACTGCCGTGCCAATGTCCCTGCCATCCATCACAATTCCTTTGTCTTTCCCCATTTTTTGCTGAAGCGAAATTAACTTTTGTCTTACTTCGCGCAATTGACTGATTCCACTCACCAAAGAGGAAATCTCTGGAGAACGAATTTCATCTTCTACGTTTACTCCGTTTAAGTATGTATCAGATTGATTCTTTGAGGAATTAAATCGAAAAGTTATATCTATTTTATCCAAAGAATCAATGACTGTTTCTCTCAATATTTTACCATCTTTTATCAGACCTTGATTCAACAAATAAAGCGTAACGGAGCGATACATTGCACCAGTATCTATATAGTTGTATGCTAATTTTTGAGAAAGAAGCTTGGCTAAAGTGCTCTTTCCGCAGGAGGAATATCCGTCTATTGCAATGTTTATTTTCACAGTGAGTGTATTTCCTACAAAGTAACAGGAATAAGGAATATAATACAAACTTGTAGGCTAAACTTTTGCGACATTCCTTCAAGAAATTCTGAGGGTAATCGTCTTTTTACGTGTCGATTCGTGATTTCAAAACTTTGGCAATTTTAAACTTCGGATGACTAGTTTTAGGGACTTCAAAATCAAACCACTCTTGTAACGGCAACTCAATGCCGACCCCATTTAGGTAATTGTGTAAAGCCAAATTCAATCCTTTGGTGTACATAGAATGGTCTGCTCCCATAGGATCATCATGCCACAAGTCATTTTGTGCAAACCCTTCAAATTTAGGCCCAGTAATGGTAATTCCAAATTCTTCGGGATGCTGCCCGATAGGACTGTGAATAGTTGCAGTAAATTGATGCCAATAGGCAGATTGAATGCAATTATGCTGAAATAATTGGCGAACAATTTCAAGAGAATCAATTGTTTCTTGGTCCGTTTGTGTAGGAAATCCATACATTAAGTATGCATGGACCATAATTCCATTATTGGTGAAGTGCTTGCCAACTCGAGCTACTTGTCCTATATCTACCCCTTTTTTCATTTTTTCCAATAACCTATCGGAGGCTACTTCCAATCCTCCTGTCACTGCTACACATCCAGCTTGTGCCATCAGTCTGCATAGGTCGTCATCAAAAGTTTTTTCAAATCTAATATTCGTCCACCATGGAATTTCTAACTTTTTCTCTAGAAGCTTATTCGAAAGCGCTCTCAACATTTTAGGTGGAGCTGCTTCATCCACAAAATGGAATCCTTTGATGCCCGTTTGAGAGATTATTTTTTCCATTTTATTCACCAAGTCCTCAGCCGTTGTATTTTGGTAATTTCCAATATAGTCGAGCGACACATCACAAAAACTACATTGTTTCCAATAACAACCATGAGATATTGTCAACTTATTCCAACGTTCGTCTGTCCACATTCGGTGCATTGGATTTATCACATCTAGGAACGACACGTACTTAGAAAACGGTAATCCTTCGTAGTTAGGAGCCGGTAAGTTACCGTGATGAACAATCGTATTGGGAACCTTATTTTGATAAACCACATGATCTTCTTGTCTGTAAAAAGTGCGTTCTAGTTCATTGATTGTAATTTTCCCATCCAAAAATTGACTAATTCTTACCAAAGGAATTTCACCATCATCAAGAGTAATGAAATCAATAAATTCAAAAATCCGCGGGTCGGACAATGATCTAAGTTCTGTATTGCAATAACCACCTCCTATGGCAATTTTTATAGAGGGATAAAATTGCTTGATAAATTGACCACTTCGGAGAGTGGCGAATAAATTTCCAGGGAATGGAACGGTAAAACAAACTAATGTTGGCTGAAATTCTTCTATTTTTTGCTCCAAAATATCGAACAACGCATGCTCTATTAGAGTTGGCTCGTAGTGTAGAGAATCCTCTAACCCATCGAAACTACTAGCCGAAGTTACAATTTGCTCCGCATAACGAGTGAAAGAAAAGAACTCATCCACATTCGATCGAATAAAGTCTCCTAATTCCTCAATAAACAAAGTGGAAAAATGCTTTGCACGGTCAATAACTCCTTTTTCTCCTGACTCCCATTGGATTGATTTGTTCACTGCCGACATTCTATGCCCCACAGGAAAGTAGGAGATCTTTGATAACTCTTGTGCCTTTTCGATGGTGGGAGTTTGTAAAAACTGAATTACTTCTTCTACCAATTGAATGTACTCTTCTTTCTTCTTGAGTATCTCAGTAAAACTAAATTCTTTCAGTTTCTGAGCTTCACCAAAAGCTTCTGTCAAAAATTCTTTGGTAAAAATAGAAGTGAATAATTCGATACTTAAATCAATTTGATGAGATTCAATCTCTTGAGAGTCCAAAAATCCTTTCAGATAAGCCGTTGCCGGATACGGGGTATTTAATTGGCTAAATGGCGGAATAACTAACAAAAGCTTCTGTGACATACCACAAAGATAGACTTCTTGTCTGTAAAAAAGTAGAGGGTAATCAGTTATTTCTTCTTTCCTCTATGGACCGAGAATTGCTCCTATATTTCTTAATTTTTTCCTTCTCTCGTTGTTTCTTTTCTTGCTTTCTACAAATTGATAAGACAAAAATCTTGGTGCATTTTTCAGCCAAATTACCTTTCCAACTTCTTTCAACTATAATTGATAATCTCCTAGATGAGTTACACAGATTCTTACTGATGTGATTTATCAATGTTGATCACCCTTTCCAGAAGGCTCGAATTTTGTCAAGAGTTACTATTAAAACATTTATGTTATCTTTGAAAAAAAACTTACAAAATGAATTTAAAACACACACTAGCAGCGATATCTATTGGAGTTGCCACAATTGGTTTTTCTCAAAAGCCACAAGATCAAGATATCGAGTTTAATTACGTGCAACTCCCAGCTACACCGCTAGACCAGTCAATTCAAAACTACTTTGCGAAAGTAAATTTGCTGTACACTGACAAGATTGAGGCTGAAAAAGCTCAAGCTCAGAAGGAGTACGACCAAGCCATGGCCGAATACCCAGAATTGGAAAGACAAGCGAAGGAGAGATATAACCAAAGACTTGAAAGATACAACAAAGAGAAAGAGGCTTACGACAACAAGTCTGCTGGAAAAAAGTTTATCGAAAAAAATGTTCTGGAAGAAAACACAAAACCAACTCATCCAGGAAGTTATTACCCGCCATCAAAACCGTATTTGAGAGAGGTAAAATCTCAAAAAATATTTAATGAAGATATGCTGGCAAACAGCTATCTCAAATTGGAAGGATTCAATCAATCTATCGAAAATGCTTTGAAAATAACGGTAGATCTTTACGGATTTGAACACACTGAACCTCAGTACAAAACTGAAAGTAGAAAAATGTATAATTCAAAAACTAAATCGAATTATTACAAGAACTATTCTTGGTACGAAACTTCTTACAAGCACCCTATTAATTTGAAGATAGAAACTCCAGATGGCCAAATTTTATTTAACGAAACTTTTTCTCATTTCAGTGAAATGAAAACTATCTCTACACCAAAAACGGAAGGAAGTAGACAAACGATGAACCGTGAGTCGTACATCAAAATGTTGGAAGACAAAGCCGTAACTGATAATCTAAAGGAAATCAATGATTTTATCAATGACAACTATGGATTTAAAAGTGTAGAAAGAAAGACAGAAATTTTTACTGTAAAAGAAAAAAAACATACTTACCAAGATTACAAGTTGGCGTACATCGCAGCAAGTGAAGGGTACAGTAAATTGGTTTCGGAGCCAGAAGTAGCGGTTCAAAAATTGAATGAGGCTATTACTATTTGGGAAAAAGCGTTAGAGGAATCTGATGTGGAAAACAAGAAAGCCAGAATCAATGAAAAAGTTACTTTGGCAACTTATTACAACCTTGCAGATGCCTACATTCACACGGCTCAGTTT
>JALRIS010000159.1 GCA_023255335.1 Flavobacteriales bacterium
AAATTTACTCTCCAAGCCGTAAATTGCCTTCAGGTAGTTTTCTTCTGTTTTTGTATAGCTCATTATGCAAATATAACAATATTTTTAGACTTGTCTAAAAATATTGTTTGACTAATTAAAAAATAGCGAGTGTTGCTAACAATTGTTAATAAATCTCCTTAGTAACTTTTTTGTTTTAAGTAAGGCAAAAAACTGAAGAATTCGAGTTACATTTGTCATTCAACAAAAAATTTATTTAACCAAGTTTTTCGAGTAAGTTTCCACTTGGTTTACCTGTTTATACATTGATCATTAATGAGTAATAATTTACCTGATAACGACCCAGTTACGAGAATGGCTACCAAAAAGAAAGCCTCTCCATTTTTTCAAGATTCCGGAAGAATACCGCCTCAAGCAGTAGATTTTGAAGAGGCTGTTTTGGGTGCTTTGATGTTGGAAAAGAATGCGGTAAATGATGTGATTGACGTATTGAGTCCTGAGAGTTTTTACAAAGATCAGCATCAAAAAATCTATGCGGTGATTCATTCCTTGTTCGGGAATAGTCAGCCGATAGATATCCTTACTGTAACTCAAGAGCTGCGTAATAGAGGCGAACTAGAATATGTGGGTGGTGCCTATTATATTTCTCAGCTTACCAATAGAATTGCCTCTGCGGCCAATGTTGAGCACCATGCCAGAATTATTGCTCAAAAATTTATTCAAAGAGAGTTAATCCGTATTTCATCTGACACCATCAAATTGGCGTATGATGAAACCACCGATGTTTTTGACCTTTTGGATAAAGCTGAAAGTAGTCTGTTTCAAGTAGCGGAAGGAAATTTAAGTAAGAGTTACGAAAAGATCGATAAGGTAATGCAGCATGCTATAGAAGAAATAGAGAATGCGCAAGATCATCAGGATGGAGTAAGTGGAGTTCCTACTGGATTTACAGCCTTAGATAGAGTTACTTCTGGTTGGCAAAAGTCGGATATGATTGTAATTGCTGCTCGTCCAGGGATGGGAAAAACTGCCTTTGTTGTCTCCATGGCGCGAAATGCAGCTGTTCAATTTGGTCAAGGTGTTGCTATCTTTTCGTTAGAGATGAGTTCAGTTCAATTGGTGAACAGACTCATATCTGGAGAGGCAGAAATACCTGCAGAAAAACTAAGAAAAGGTAACTTAGAGCCGCATGAATTTCAGCAACTGCACGCAAGAATTGGAAAGCTATCTGAAGCTCCATTTTTTATTGATGATACACCGGCACTTTCGGTATTTGAGTTCAGGGCAAAGTGCAGGAGACTGAAGGCTCAACACGACATACAGTTAATTGTGATTGATTATTTACAGCTGATGACTGGCGGTGGAGAAGGAAAAGGAAACAGAGAACAAGAGATAAGTTTTATTTCCAGGTCTATCAAAACTGTAGCAAAAGAACTGGATGTTCCCATTATAGCTCTTTCTCAATTAAGTCGATCGGTAGAGACTCGAGGTGGAGACAAGAAACCATTACTTTCGGATTTGAGAGAATCAGGTGCAATTGAGCAGGATGCCGATATTGTTTCTTTTATTTATCGACCAGAGTATTATGGAATTACCACAGACGAAGAAACAGGGGATAACCTAGAAGGTATTGGAGAATTTATTATTGCAAAACACCGAAACGGTTCTTTGGAAACTGTGAAGCTCCGATTTGTGGGACAATTTGCTAAATTTGAGAATCTTGATTCCTTTGATGAGCCAGGTTTCACGGCCATGACACCCAATAATGATTTTGAAAGCAATGAAGGCACTCTTACCATGAAATCGAAAGGTTGGGATGATGACGATTCTGACGATGCTTTTGATGGAAGTGACTTTGAAGACGAGGAGCTATTTTAAGATTGACTGTCGATAATTCGTTCTTTTGTTGGGATAATCCATTATTTTTAAGCTATGAAAAAACTTTTCACCTTCGTTGTATTTATTTTCTTTGTTCAAGTTGGGTTTTCTTCCTATTTGCTTATCCCAATGGATGAGACAAAACAAAAGAATCACTTGAAAGCCTATGGAATTGCTTACTGGGTGTTGCAAAATGAGATAGAAATAGAATGGTTACTCAATTACCGTGGAGGAAGTTTTTTGATACGATATTACAAAGACATTGAAAAGGAATGTGTGGTGCGAGGAGTTTCCTATGAGCTAATTGCCGATGTTCAGGCACAATCAATCAAAAGAAAAATTGCTGATCCAGAAGTAAATCAAGAGGTAATAAAATTGGAAAAATTCCCAAAAATTGCGGTGTATACGCCAGAAGGGAAAATGCCTTGGGACGATGCGGTGACAATGGTTTTGGAATACGCAGAAATCCCATACGACAAGATTTACGATTCAGCTATTATCAATACAGTTTTGCCAAAATATGATTGGCTTCATCTACATCACGAAGATTTTACAGGACAATATGGAAAGTTTTATGCGGCTTATCGAAATGCCGTGTGGTACCAAAACCAGCAGACAGAAACGGAAGCTCGCGCGAAGAGATTGGGATTTAATAAAGTCTCTCAACTAAAAGCAGGTGTGGCCGTAAAAATCAAGGAATTTGTGGCAGGGGGTGGTTTCTTGTTTACCATGTGTTCGGGAACAGATTCTTATGATATCGCTTTGTCCGCTCTCAATACAGATATTTGTGAATCAATGTTTGATGGAGATCCTGCTGATAGACAAGCGCAATCTAAGTTAGATTTTACCGAAACATTGGCTTTTAGAAACTTCACTCTAAAAACCAATCCCTTGGAGTATGAATTCTCGAATATTGACGGAACTTATGTTCGACTAAGGCAACGTATACCCGAGTCGGAAGATATTTTTACCTTGTTCGATTTTTCTGCAAAGTGGGACATAGTTCCTACTATGTTGTGTCAAAATCACACTTCTGTAATCAAAGGATTTATGGGGCAGACGACAGACTTTCATAAAGAATATGTGAAATCAAATGTCTTAATAATGGGAGAATCAAAAGCACTGGGAACTGCACGTTACATTCATGGAACGCTGGGACAGGGTCAATGGACTTTTTATGGAGGTCATGATCCAGAAGATTACCAACACAGGGTAGGGGATCCTCCCACAGATTTGAATTTACATCCTAATTCGCCCGGCTATCGACTTATTTTGAATAATATTTTGTTCCCTGCTGCAAAGAAGAAAAAGAGAAAAACCTGATAAATCAAGGGCAGTAATAGGGATCGGTACTCCATGCTGGATTGTCCGAACAAAATTTTAAATGAGAAGTATAAGAGCCATTGTATAAATGCTCAACGGTCTTTTCGCTTAAGCTTCTTCCTGTAATTTCAGAAGTATATCGGCTCGCCCATACACCTCGTCCACCCTCAATATTTGTGTAGTCAGGTTTGTCAAAAGCGACTCCACTGTTTGGTTTATTGACGTCTATGTAAGTTTTTAGGATGAAATTTGCTGAAGTAATTCTAAAATCAACGGTTCCAATAACTCGCTTGGTTACACCCGCAGTATCTTTAAGTTCTGGAGTATTTGCCAATAATCCAAAAAACGATTCTGAATTACTTACTGTTTCTAACTCTCCGCTTGTGGTTGGTTTCTTTTCACCGAGATTCCAATCTACAAATTTCTCATATACATTTCCACCTCTGTGTTCGGTGTAATGAAATCTCATAACTACTCCATACGATTCAGCATCGGGAGATTGTCTCCAAGCGGGTTTTACATCGTTGTACACACCTGAATTAAAGAGCGATATACCGCCTGGTGCTAGAGTTTTGATACGAAAGTTATTCGTAAAGTCAAATGATTCGATCATGTTGGTGGTAGCAGAAAATGCTCTACCGTCTCCGTCTCCTACTATTCGATATTCTTTGTTTTCGTCAAGGGTGGAATCAACGAAAAAATAAACATTTTGAGAACCGGTAAAAAATATTCCAGAACCTTGCGCAACGTTCACTGTTTTTTCTTGCAAAGAATAGACACGTCCAATGCTGCCATCTTCATTAATTTCCTCCACTTTCACCGTTACGTTATCAAAATACATAGAATCGTTTACGCTAGGATACTCTAGATTGTTCGTTCCTAAGAAACTTTTATTGATTTTAATCCATTGAGTGTCTACTCCCTGATCCAATACACCGTATATTATTGGAATACGATCATAAGGCGCGTTTATTTCAAAATCTGTTTTACATCCAAATAGGGCGCCCAAAAGGACAATAAGAACAAGTATTTTTTTCATTTGATAGAAATAGAATGAATTAGGAGACTAATGTACAATTATTATAGAAATTATGGGGCTGAGAGTCTTCTAAAAGTTTTTGAGATTATAC
>JALRIS010000241.1 GCA_023255335.1 Flavobacteriales bacterium
CTAAGAAAACAGATAGTTTTTTTGAAAATACATTCATAAACATGTTTTTATTAGAATTTATGCAATTGTTATGCCATTAGTAATCTCCTAAAGTTTCCTCTAATTGGGAAAGGGCATTACTCAATTGTTCGTCATTTGGAGCAGATCCATGCCATTTGTGTGTCCCCATCATGTAATCAACTCCTTGTCCCATTTCTGTTTTGAGCAAGATCATTACTGGTTTTCCATTTCCGGTCAATTCTTTTGCCTTATTAAATACATCAATTACAGATTCAATGTCATTACCATTATCTTCAGTAATTACTTCCCAACCGAAAGCTTTCCACTTTCCTTCCAGATCTCCAAGAGACAATACATCTTCTACATCACCGTCTATTTGACGACCGTTGTAATCCACAGTCGCAATCAGATTGTCTACTTTATTGGCTGCCGCGTACATCGCTGCCTCCCATATTTGTCCCTCTTGTAGTTCTCCATCTCCGTGAAGCGTGTACACGATGCTCTCTTCCCCGTTCAGTTTTTTTGTCATGGCAGCACCAATTCCCACAGATAGTCCTTGACCCAGCGAACCAGACGCTATTCTAATTCCTTCCAATCCTTCTTCGGTTGCTGGATGTCCTTGCAACCTTGAGTTTAACTTTCTAAAAGTAGCCAACTCTGATTTTTCGAAATATCCTGCGTGTGCCAATACACTATACCATACTGGCGAAATATGACCATTCGACAAAAAGAATAAGTCTTCATCAAAACCGTCCATATCAAACTCATTTGGGTTGTGGTTCATGATGTCAAAATAGAGTGCAACAAAATATTCCACACAACCCAGAGAACCTCCTGGATGCCCCGAATTATTTGCATGAACCATGCGTACGATGTCTCTTCTTACTTGTGAAGAAATTGATTTCAATTGAGTAATATCTGCCATTGTTCTGATGTTTTGTCAAAAGTAATCTCGTTTTGCCTTGTGGACAAAGATTTCGATTTCGATTTTTTAAAAGTTATTAACGGTTTTTAGCGAACAAGATTTTTTTTACTCGGCAAGAAGAAACTAACTCTTCTTGCTACACCTAAGCAAACCGAAATAGGTAGTGAAGGAATGAGATTTTTTTTGTTAATTAACCTCCATAAATGAATACAAAAAGAACCTTTCTAATTATCTAGATATTCATACTCTATTTTTGCTAAAAACAGTGCTTCTCCGTCTACGGATTTTCCTGCTTTTCCTCTATCATGTGAGTGAATTATCTCTTGAAATTGTTTCAAATCTACTCGGCCCCTTCCTACCTGTAACAAAGTACCTACGATTGCTCTTACCATGTTTCTGAGAAATCTGTCAGCGGTAATTTCAAATCTAAATCTACCATTACCTAAGTCAATTATTTCGGCTCTACTTACTTTGCAATTGTTGGTGAACGTTTCAGTATGAACTTTACTAAATGAGGTGAAATCAGTGGTAGAAAGCAACAAATTGCATGCTTCATTCATCAAGGGTATGTCTAATTTTCGTGGAACATAATAAGAAAATTTACCTAAAAAAGGATTTGCCTTGTTATGAAAAAAGTAATGGTAAGTTCTTGCTTTGGCATCAAATCTTGCATGTGAGTGAGGTTCAACCTTTTGAATCGATTCTATCACAATGGCATTAGGCAAAAGACTATTGAGCTTGTACACTAAATTATCAATCAACTTATCGGAATCGAAATGAGCGTAAAACTCAGAGGCATTTACTCCTGTATCTGTTCTTCCGCAGCCCGTTGTTTTTATCTCCTTTCCTAATAATAAGCTAAGAGCTTTGTTCAGCTCTCCTTGCACCGTAATGGCATTATCTTGTATTTGCCACCCATGAAAATGAGCACCGTTGTAAGCAAGTTTTATAAAATATCTAGACATCAATTCCATTGAGAGGGTAAAGATAGAAATTGATTTGAGTTGTTCAAAAGAAAACAAAATTGTTACTTTTTTTCACTTGTGCATTACAGAGATATATAAACAAAATCACTTACTATGAAAAAGACACTTAACCTCCTAGGATTTTTATCCTCATTCACAATCAGTACTGGAATTATGTTCAAAATATTCCACTGGCCCTATGCGGGAATTATTCTTTTTTCAGGTTTTTTACTGTTGAATTTTGGTTTCTTGCCCTTGTTCTTTTTTGGACGAAAAAATAAGTCCATCGAGATACAGTAAACCAGCTTACCATTCACTACCTTGTTCCCAACAAAAAAAATAGAAGATGGGAAAAGGTAAAGATGCAAAAAAAGCCGTGAAGAAAGAAGCTACAAAATCGTTGAAGGAAAAACGAGCTGAGAAAAAGGCGAAAAAGAAATAAGCACAAGAATTTGTGTTTATTTCTTTTTACTGAATAAACTAATGTCAATTTCATTTGACCTAACTTTGTACTCCAGTTAATAAGATACAGACTTGGATTCAGTAAAGACATATCAAACAGTAGACTCATCGAACACCAATATAAGTTTCGGTATCTCCAAAATGGAGGAAATTTATGAAAAACGTGGAGGGAAAGTGGACGAACCCCACCGTCATGATTTTTACACTGTATTGATTATTAAAAAAGCGAAAGGGACCCATAAAATTGATTTTTATTCCTATAATTTGGGTGAAAACCAAGTGTTTTTTGTGTCTCCGGGTCAAGTACATCAGGTAATGGAAAAAACGAAATCGATAGGATTCTCTATGGTCTTTTCATCTCAGTTTTTGATTGAAAACTCTATTCATCTCTCTTTTATCGACAATCTCAATCTCTTTCAAAACTACGGAGAAACTCCTCCCCTACAACCCGATGAAGAAAACTTCAAGAAAATTGACAATTTCGTTCATGAAATATTCGCACTTCACCGTAGTAATTCAGCTATGAAAGAGCTTTCCATTGGAGCATTTTTAAAACTATTCTTAATTGCTTGTAACAATAGTTGTTCCCTCGATGTTTCCAATTTTCAAATAGAAGAAACAAACAACAGAATCTTATTAGAGTTTAAGAAAAATGTCAACCAACATTACAAAACACAACATTCGACCTCGTTTTATGCAGATAAAATGAGTTTATCCTCAGATTATTTAAACAGAGTAATCAAATCAAAAATTGGAAAAACAACCAAGGACTACATTCAATCCAGGATTATTATTGAAGCCAAACGATTGCTTTATTTCTCAGATATGTCTAACAAAGAAATAGGGTACGAATTAGGATTTTCCGAACCTTCAAATTTTAGTGCTTTTTTCAAAAAAACAACCGGATTATCTCCCTCCATTTTTAAAAAAAATGAAAATATCGGATTTTCATAAGTTTCGGTCGAGGTCTCATATTTATTCTTAGTTACTTTGCTTTCACCTTTGTGATATCAATTGATATACAAAGAACTATGAAACGAAAAGAATTTTTAAAAAAAGCCCTTCTCACAGGAGTTGCAGGAGCTCTTTCTCCTAGTTTATTAAAACCTAATAAGAAACAATCAACATCTACCTATGACCGCTTAATTGACCAGGTAGGTTTCAATCATTTACCAACTAAAGAACAGACAACTATGAAAACAGTAATTCATAAATCAGAAACGAGAGGATTAGCCAATCATGCATGGCTTCATTCAAGACACACGTTTAGTTTTGCTAACTATTACAACCCCGAAAGAATGAATTTTGGTGTTTTGAGGGTTCTGAATGATGACCAAGTAAAAGAAGGAATGGGATTTGGGACTCACCCCCATGACAACATGGAAATAATTTCGATTCCTCTCGAAGGAGATTTAGAACACAAGGACAGTATGGGAAACAAAGCCATTATCAAAGAAGGAGATGTTCAAATTATGAGCGCGGGGAC
>JALRIS010000084.1 GCA_023255335.1 Flavobacteriales bacterium
CGGTGTTTCTGGTTGCGCAACTTGCGATGGTTTCTTCTACCGCAATCAAGATGTTTGCGGAGTACAAAGAATACACCACTAGCTATCACGTGACTTTGTCCAACATTGAGGATGCCATTAAATTCAACAATTTACACGAGGGATTGCATTTGGGGTATGCCATGGCGATTAGGAGGGTTATCCCATCCTCACCTTCCCGAGGGTAAGTGATATTCTCGTTTTACATTATCAATGATTTAAACTTTCCTTTCCCGTTTCAATAGAAATTTTCTGGTACTAAGATTGCAAAGAATTTGGAGTTCCTTCCCTTGGGGAAGGTTAGGATGGGAACTTCTGTGCCACCAGCGCATAGACCAAAGGTAATTTATCTCCGAGGTGTTTAAAACGGTATTTTCCTTTTTCTACTTTTTGCAAATTCTGGAAACAATTGTAAGGCGAATAATCGTATTCGCGGAACTCTATGGTTTGTAATCCATTATTTTTCAGTGAATTGAAAATCTCACTCAAGCTGTGGTTCCAAGTAACACATGTTTCTTTGATGTTGGCAGTTTTGTCGGTGTAGGTTCCCTCCTCTTCCTCGATAATTGGATCAGAATTGAAATAGCGGTAAGCCACTTTTTCTACTGAATCGTCAAACATCCACATGGCGGGATGAAACTCTGCGAAAACGAACCTTCCTTCTGGTTTTAAAAAATGTGAAATCACTTGTGCCCATTTATTGGAATCGGGCAACCAACCCACAGTACCGTAGCTCGAAAAAACTAGGTCGTATTTTTCGTCATGCACATCAGGTAAACCATACACATCCGAACAAATAAAACGAGTATCAGTTCCCATCTCTTTGGCTAAATTCTGGGCTTTTTCGATGGCTAACTCCGAGAAATCTACTCCGGTTACCTCGGCTCCCAGTTTGCTCAGGGAAATACTGTCTTGCCCAAAGTGGCATTGCAAATGAAGGATTTTCTTTCCTTTTATTTCTTTCAGAAACTCTAATTCAATTTTATTTAATGAGCTTCCCGTTTTCTTAAAATTCTCGTTATCATAAAACTCCGAATCGTAATGTACTTCGGTGCGTTTGTTCCAAGATTGTTTGTTTATTTGTATGTAGTCCATGGTTTTAATGGTTAGTGATTAGTAATTAGTAACTAGTAATTAGTTTGATTCTCGTATTAGTTAGTTGCTTCTCCGATTAATCGGGACAAAAGTTACAGATTTTCCGATACTTCTACAATCCAAACCCTGAGTTCGACCAAAGGGAGAGAATCGAAGGGTGGTTGAGTTAAGAGTAGTTGTATTCGACAAAAAACAAACCCCTTTATCCTCTTCCCGAATGTTTAGGAGGGAAATTATTTGGATGATTCTTTGTAATAAATTTATTGCTCTGTTAAGCTTAGATTCTCGTATCATAGATTCCTGCATTCGCAGGAATGACAGAAAATGAATTTTTGAAGTGTATTCATCGTAAAATCTATAGACTAATTACTAAGGACTTAAGACCAAACCCTAATTCACTCTCCAAAAATAGGGCGAAAACAGCACTGCTACGGTAAACAATTCTAATCGACCAAAGAGCATCAAGAACGAAAGCACCCATTTACCGGCATCGGGCAAGTGAGCAAAACTTTGGGAAGGATCTACAGACGCAATTCCTGGACCTACATTTCCTATAGAAGTAGCTACAGAACTAATTGCTGTAAGTAAATCTACTCCTGGCATAGCGGCCATAATAATACTTCCGATTACAAACATAAAGAGGTACAAAAACAAAAAAGCAAGGAGGTTGTAAATTACTTTGTTGTTGATCGATTTCCCATTCAAATGTACAGGCACAATTGCATTTGGGTGAATTCTTCGTTTGAATTCTAGAAACCCATTTTTTATCAAAATCACAATTCGAACAATTTTCATTCCTCCACTTGTACTTCCGGCAGAAGCACCAGAAAACAACAAAAGAAAGAAAATAAATGTGGCAAAAACACCCCATTCGGTGAAAATTCCACTAGCAAATCCAGTAGTCGTTATGATACTTACCACCTGGAAAGCAACGTATCGAAAAGATTCCAACAGGGTAAATCCATTATTCATGTTCTCTACATCCAAGAATACGGCTGGTGTAAGCAAGGCGATAAAACCTATGACAGCCATGAGGTACCACTTGAATTCATCATTTTGCCAAATACGTTTTACTTTTCCCTTAAAACCAAAGTAAATAAGCGTAAAATTGGTTCCTGCCAAAAACATAAACAAGACGATCACTGTCTCGATAAGAGGAGAATTGAAATGGGCAATACTTGCCTGCTTCGTAGAAAACCCACCTGTGGAAGTCGTAGTAAGGGAGTGATTGATTGCATCAAAAAATCCCATTCCACAACACATTAACACGACTGTTTCTGCCAAAGTCAAAAAAAGATAGATTACCCATAATCTTTTGGCAGTTTCTTTGATTCTTGGGTGAATTTTGTCTTTTGTAGGTCCCGGAGCCTCATTTACAAATAATTCCATTCCTCCAATTCCTAAAAGAGGTAAAATAGCAATTGTCAGTACAATAATTCCCATTCCTCCAATCCACTGGGTCATACTTCTCCAAAACAGGATACTTTCGGGCATTTCTTCTATGTTATCCAAAATGGAGGCACCCGTTGTGGAAAACCCTGACATAGTTTCGAAAAATGCATTGGAAAAATTGGGTATCGACTCCGACAATACGTAGGGCAACGTGCCAAAAAGAGTCATGGCAACCCAACTAAACGAGACAATAATAAACCCCTCTCTTCTTTTTATCTCAGCTTCTTTAAAAGACCTTAGAAAATACCGAAAGGAAAAACCAATGGCAAAAGTTAATCCACTTGCCATCAGAAAGGAAAGTTGGGCTCCGTCCTCGTAAAAATAGGAAAAGCCCAAGGGAAGCGCCATCAGAAACCCATTGATGAGCAATAAGGAACCGATGACGTATCCTATTACTCCAAAATTTATCAGTTTTTTTGTTCCCCCCATGTGTTATTGGAAATATCGTTCGATTTGGTGAATCGATTGAGTCAGGCAAAACACAACCGCCTTGTCACCCTCATTAAGCTGGAAATCTCCAAACGGAATCAAACTCTCATCTCCTCGTATCACTCCAGAAATATTGGCTGTTTTCGGAAACTTCAGGTTTTTAATTCTCTTTTGCGTCACTTTGGAGTTTGGTTTTACTGTAAATTCAATGATTTCCGCATCTACCCCATGAAGATTTGCAATGGCATCTACATGACCTTTTCTTATGTGTTTAAAAATATTGCTGGCCGCAATTACTTTTTTGTTGATTAGCGTATCTACTCCAATATTTTGCGACAAATGGATATAATCGATATTCTCTACTCGAGCAATTGTTTTTCTTACCCCATGATTTTTGGCCACAAGGGAAGAAATAATATTCGTTTCAGAATTTTGTGTGACCGAAATTAACGCATCCATGTCTCCAAGACCCTCCTCTTTCATGGTTT
>JALRIS010000092.1 GCA_023255335.1 Flavobacteriales bacterium
CCGAAAAGTAGTTGCCAACAAAAAGGAATTTTACCAGTTGGTGTTCAATTTCACGCCATTTTATGCCGAAGGAGGAGGACAAGTGGGCGACACAGGTGTGATTGAATCCGAAAAAGAAAAGATTTTTATTACCAATACCAAGCGCGAAGATGGACTTATTTTGCATTATGCGGATAAACTGCCCGAGTTTTTGACACTCAGATTCCAAGCCGTGGTAGACGCCAATAAACGAAACCTTACTGCCAACAATCACTCTGCCACTCACCTGCTACACAAAGCCCTGCAAGATGTGCTGGGCGAGCATGTAGAACAAAAAGGATCATTGGTAAATGACAAATATTTGCGGTTCGATTTTAGTCATTTCAGTAAAGTAACAGACGAAGAACTGGCAGAAATAGAAACCAGAGTAAACGCAGAAATTCGCAAAGACATTCACCTGAACGAAATGCGAAACACTCCTATGAAAAAAGCCCAAGAATTAGAGGCAAAAGCCTTGTTTGGAGAAAAATATGGCGATTTGGTGAGAGTTATCCAATTTGGTGATTCGATAGAATTGTGCGGAGGAATTCACGCTACTTCTACAGGCAAAATTGGACTATTTAAATTGGTTTCGGAAAGCTCCACAGCTGCCGGAATCCGAAGAATAGAAGCCATAACTTCTGAGGCAGCCGATAAGTATGTGAACGACAAACTAAAAGTGGTTGAGGAATTGAATGCGTTGTTAAAAGCTCCCAAAGATTTAAAATTGGCAGTGGAAGAATTGCTCCAAAAAAACAACGCCCAAGCCAAAGAAATAGAAAAACTGAAAGCAGCCCAAGCAGGAAACTTGAAAGAAGAGTTGAAAAAAGAAATCACTGAAGTAAACGGAGTGAATTTCTTGGCAAAAAAAGTGGATTTGGACCCCAAAGGCATCAAAACCATAGCGTTTCAGTTGAAAGCCGAGATGGATAATTTGTTTTTGGTCTTGTGCAACGAAGCCAACGGAAAAGCCAACATCACGATTTTGGTATCCGATGATTTGGCAAAAGCCAAAGACTTGCACGCAGGAAATATGGTGCGAACCCTTGCCAAAGAAATAAACGGTGGTGGAGGAGGACAACCTTTCTTTGCCTCGGCCGGAGGAAGTAATCCTGGTGGAATTGAGAAGGTGTTGGAATTGGCGAAGGGATATATTGGTTGAAAAGCAAAATCTATTTAATGCTTATTGGTCGGGAGAGTTCTGTTTGTTTCAGAAAGATGAGGTTGTTTTTAGTCAATTATAGGAAGTTTGGACTTTTTTATGTTTCTTTTTTTGCGTCAAGGCAAAAAGAAGAAAAGACATATTGTTAAAGGGGGCTCGTGAAATATTCTCTGCGAGATTCTGAATCAAGTTAAGAATGACAGAGGAAAAAAATGTCATGAACAATTAATTCATATAATCTTAGACATAAAACCCAAAATAATTTGTACTATTAGGAAACAAAAAACTCAATAAAATGAAAAAAGCAAACACAGTTATTAGAATATTGGTAGGAGCGGGAATGGTATTTTTCGGTCTTACAAAGTTTGTTCCTAGCCTAATGATGGATTTAGGTGAAATGCCTGAAGATATGAACACTTGGAACGCTGGAGTAGCGGCAACAGGTTATTTAATGTACTTAGTAGGAGCGGTAGAACTACTCGCAGGAATCTCGTTTTTACTCAATAAATTTGTTCCATTAATGCTTGTGGTTTTGTTACCCGTGATGCTCAACGCATTTTTGATCCATGCATTTCTGGATCCTGCCAATATTGGAGGCGCTGCCGTATTCTTATTTTTGAATATATTTCTTATGTTCCAACATAAAGAAGCTTATCAGAGCCTTCTAAAGCCGTAGTTTAGAGATTAAAACCGCAAAAAATTAAACGTTTGCGGTTTTTTTATTCTCTCTTTTTTTCTCTAAGTGGCTTTTTCGTTGTGCAGTTCGCTGGTTGTTCGTTACCACATAATACACGATAAATGCTATTAATGAACCTAGTATAATCGAGTTCTCTATCCAATGCTCCAGCGGATGAACCCATATTTCTTTGAACAACTCCCATCTTCCGGTAATTTCTATAAAATTCCAAAAGATGATTACGGTAGGGATCGCATACCGAATGGCATAATCAAATTTCTGTATTTTGATGAGATTCAGAAATAAATAGACCGACCAAAACAACGAGCCAAATCCTACAAAATTGGTAAGTGGATGCCTGTCTCCCGCAATTTCCTTATCATACACCAATAGCAACACGATATAAAAAGTCCAAAGCAGCACAATTGTTTCGATAAACGTAATTCCTGCCCAATATTTGTCCTCCGCTTTTACTTTTTTCAGATTCATTTTTCCCAATCGCTGAAACCAATTGAAAAAAGTACAGCTCGATTGTTTGAAAAAATACAGAATTAGAATTGTAGAAAGTAAACCCGCAGAGGACATCATTACTAAGTACTCGGGTTTGGTGGCTATTTCTCCATTTTCGATGAGTGGAGCTACCTCCAGTTTTTCGGCAATCCACACAAATGAAAACTCTACCCAGCCGGTCCAGATAAGCATTCCTCCAATCAACCCCAGCAGGGTAGAAGTAAGAGGTTTTTTGTTTTTTCTTATTCCAAGTAAGAGCAAAAACAACCCCGAAAATCCTAAAACCGATGCTCCAATAAATTTATAATTCGGAAACACTTGTTCGTTAAATACCATCATGGCGTGCCCCAAAGGCATAAATAAAAGGACAATAAGAAAGGAGAAGACTCCTGTTTTGAATGAGCGGATAGTGGTAGTCATGTTCTGTTATTTAGAATTGTTCTAAACAAAACTATTTACTATTTTTATTTGGAATAAATAAAAATAATATGAGGTTTATCATGTTTACTTTTTCATACAAAAAGTAAAAGGTCTATTCACTAAGAAGGTCATACATGTGAGGTTCATGAACAGCAGAAAAAAACTGACACAGTGGAGTTGTGAGAAAATAGTTCTAGAGCGAAGAAGAGAATTGCTAGAAAATTGAGCTAGTGAAACCGAAAAATAGTGGGAAAGTAGATGAGATAGTAATTGGAAATGAATTGATTTTCGAGAAAAGAATGGTTTTTTTACAAGTTAAACTTTCTTTCCAAGCTCCATGCCTCTGGCTTGGCACAAAAAAGTGGTTTTACTGTTTTCCATACTTTCAAGAATAATTCAGAATTTCGGTAAGTTTCTAAATTATCTTCAGATTGCCAATAGCTGTAGGTCATTACCACATTGGAATACCTTCCTTTTTCTTGTAAAAGTTCAAGTTTTTCGCACCCAGTCATTCCCTTTATTTGTTCCATGTGAGCTTCATAAATAGACTTGAACTCCTCGATTTTATCAGGATGGATAGTAAGTTTTACAATTCGAATGATCATCTTTTTATTTGTTAAAAGTAACGGTTACAATTTCATCTTCCTTCAACCCCAATAATTGAGAAGCGCTTCCTCCGTATCCTTCTACGCCTCGATTAATGGCAATTTCGAGATTTCCGCCAGTATTAAATAGTGCTAGCTTTATTCCGTCTCCTACATCAGAGTAGGTTGGGCTTAATTCTTTTACCTCGTAATTCCTAAATCCAATCGTAAAACTTCTCTTTTTACCAATTTCATCAAACAATTTTTTTGTGATATTGGTGATAGCGTTTCCATAAGAATCTATGTGAACCACAGATCCTCGAATAAAATAATCTTGGGTTTGTGGGATAGGTTTTTGGAAAGTGGCAATTTTTTCGATTCGTTTTCCGATAAATTCTGGCGTACCTCCTCGAGCAATATGACAAGCGGCTTTCGCGAATATATCTCTCGTAGGGAAGGTCAAAACATTGGTGTCAATATCCAAGTTTAACTCATAAAAACTGGTAGGTGCAGAGTCATAAATAAGAGAGAAAAGACCGTTGTCCGCCCCAATAAAAAAATGTCCTTTGTACTCCATAAGTATGGCTTGTCTGGAGGTAGAAATCCCAGAATCTACTCCTACAATATGTACGGTACCTTTAGGAAAATTCTCAAAAGAATGTTTGACAGTATAAGCGGCATTACGGATATCAAAAATCTTTATTTTATTCGTAATATCAACGATAGTAACTTCCCCTTTCATCGCTTTAAGAATACTACCTTTTACAGCCGAAACGTAATAGTCTTCTATTCCTAAATCGGTGGTTAAGGTAATTATGGCCATGCGGATAATTCGTGTTACTTACTTATTATTAATCTTATTCAAAAATAAGAATTAAATGCAGGTTTTAAATTATTTATTACGAATTTATTTATATTTATTGATGGAACTATAAACTGATAAATACACGCAAATTTGACCGAAAAAACATTTACGATAACCGACATTGAACCTATTGATTTATTAGGAGTCAACAATAAAATATTGAAAGCTGTGGAGGCTAAATTTCCTGCCCTTAAAATTGTATCCAGAGGAAGAACTCTGAAGCTCGTGGGGGAGGAAGAAAGAATTGATCAGTTTATTGAGAAAATAAAATTAATGACCACCTATTTCCTGAAGTACAATTCGCTTAGTGAAGGCGATATTGAGAATATTTTGGGAGAAAACGGGCACGAAACAGTAAAAGACTCCAAAGGTGACTTGGTCATTGTTCATGCCAATAATGGTAAAAAAGTAATTGCTAGAACCCACAACCAAAGAAAGCTAGTGGAGGCTAGTCTCGAGAATGACATGGTTTTTTCTGTGGGGCCTGCCGGTACAGGTAAGACTTACACGGCTGTGGCACTGGCGGTGAGAGCATTGAAAAACAAAGAGGTAAGAAAAATAATTTTAACTCGGCCGGCCGTAGAAGCTGGTGAGAATCTTGGGTTTTTGCCCGGAGATTTGAAAGAAAAATGGCTATGCGTTATCGACTCAAGCCAAAAAATTTAAGTCAGAACTATTTACTCGATACGAAACGAACTTTAGAGCAAGAACCTTTTCAACAAGCTTCTCTACTAGATAATACTTCTCTTGGTGCTTACTATGAT
>JALRIS010000141.1 GCA_023255335.1 Flavobacteriales bacterium
TTTGTACTCGAGACGGGACTTGAACCCGTACGTCCCAGGGGACACAAGATTTTAAGTCTTGCGTGTCTACCAATTCCACCACTCGAGCATTTCAAGTCCCGGGTTACCGGGACAAGATTCACAGTACTTCTGCCGACATGCAGAAGTTGTGGTTTGGCATCTTAGATATATATGAGCGAAAGACGGGATTCAAACCCGCGACCCTCACCTTGGCAAGGTGATGCTCTATCACTGAGCTACTTTCGCTTTTTTCGCATTGAACGGATGCAAAACTACACAATTTTTCTATTTATAAAAAAAATGTACCGATTATTTCTCGTATTCTGTAATTGTTTTTTTAATGATGTCGATACACTCCATCAATTGCTCTTCAGAGATTACCAATGGGGGAGCAAATCGAATAATGTTGCCATGTGTAGGCTTAGCTAGTAATCCATTATCACGTAGTTTCATACAGATATTCCAAGCAGTTTTACTCGTTTCGGTATCATTGATGACGATGGCATTCAGTAATCCCTTTCCTCTTACTAATGAAACTAGGTCATTCGTAGCAACAAATTTCTCTAGTTCTGTCCTAAATATATTTCCGAGCTTTTGAGCTCTTTCAGATAGTTTTTCGTCTTTTACCACTTCTAATGCCGCAATAGCCACCTCACAAGCTAATGGATTTCCTCCATAGGTAGAACCGTGCTCTCCAGGCTTGATTGAGAGTATTACTTCATCGTCAGCGAGCACAGCAGAAACAGGCATAGCTCCTCCCGAAAGTGCCTTTCCGAGAATAAGTATATCGGCTCTTGTCTGTTTTTTGTCTTCACAAAATCCTGAACAAGTACAGTTTCCACAAGTCGCCAACAGCTTTCCTGTTCTTGCGATTCCTGTTTGCACCTCATCGGCAATAAACAAAGCATCATTCTCTTTACACAAAGCAAAACAATCGCTCAAGTAATTTTCATCAGGCACAACAACTCCTGCCTCCCCCTGAATAGGCTCCACCATGAACCCTACCACGTTGGGATTAGAAGCGAAGGCTTCTTTTAAAGCGCTTACATCGTTGTAAGGCACTCGGATAAATCCGGGTGTAAATGGACCAAAACCAGTGTAAGAATCAGGATCACTCGAAAAAGATACAATAGTGGTTGTACGTCCATGAAAGTTTTGATCGCATACAATTATTTGGGCCTGATTTTCAGGAATATTTTTATGAGTATAAGCCCATTTTCTTGCAAGTTTTATGGCAGTCTCTACTGCCTCTGCTCCCGTATTCATAGGCAGCACCTTGTCGTAGCCAAAGTATTCGCTCATGTAACGCGAAAACTTCCCGAGCGAAGTATTGTAAAATGCCCTTGAAGTAAGCGTTAATTTTTGAGCTTGGTCTACTAGAACTTGTGTAATCTTGGGATGACAATGTCCTTGGTTTACGGCCGAATAGGCTGATAAGAAATCAAAATATTTCTTCCCCTCGGCATCCCAAACAAAAATCCCCTCTCCCCTATCCAAAACCACTGGTAATGGATGATAGTTGTGAGCTCCGTATTTGTTTTCTAATGATATTGACTCTGTAGACGTTATTGTTGTACTCATAAAGATGAATTTGTTCAAAATTTGATTAAAAATCTAAAGTATGAAAATCCCCAAGAACAATCAAACTTACCCGTGATTATCCAAAAAAAATGCCGTCTCGAAGCTTCAAGACGGCATTTTTATTTTTGTTAGATAGAAATATTATTTCTTAATGTACACATATCCTCAGAAAAATGGCGGGAATAACGGTATCAATTTGCCAAAAATCGAGGTCCAAAGAAAGCAACTCTTATCCCCTGATGATCGGAATAAATTTATTCAAACGAAATTGTTAACAGAAATAACACATGAATACCTCGAAGTATATTGATAAAATTGTATTTTTGAGAAAATCCAATTCATTTATTATCAACCAATTTTTTTATGGGATATCTTGAAGAGTTGAATACTCAACAATACGAAGCTGTGACCAACACCGAAGGTCCCTGCATGGTAATTGCTGGTGCTGGCTCAGGAAAAACAAGAGTTCTCACATACAGAATTGCTCATCTCATAGAAAAAGGAGTCGATCCATTCTATATTCTTTCCCTAACTTTCACCAACAAGGCGGCCAAAGAAATGAAAGAGCGTATCTCCAAAATAATTGGCGGTAATGAAGCAAAAAACTTATGGATGGGAACCTTTCACTCTGTTTTTGCGCGAATACTGCGGACGGAGGCAGAAATAATTGGCTACCCAAGAAACTTTACTATTTACGACACCCAAGACTCCAAAAACTTGCTAAAGTCAATCGTAAAAGAAATGGGATTGGACGAAAAGCTCTACAAACCAGGTATTGTTTATGGAAGAATTTCTTCGGCTAAAAACAATTTAATCTCTGCCGACAGTTACCTTCAAAATGTTACAATTATGGCTGACGACAGAAGTACAGGGCGACCTAAAATTGGTGAAATATACAAGGTTTACCAAAGAAGATGTTTTAAGGCCGGGGCAATGGATTTTGATGATTTGTTGTACAAAACAAATATATTATTCCGCGATCATTTAGAAGTACTCTATAAGTATCAGCACAGATTTAAATACTTATTAGTAGACGAGTATCAAGATACCAACTATTCGCAATACTTAATTGTAAAGAAATTGGCTTCTGCAACAGAAAACCTGGTAGTGGTGGGAGACGATGCCCAGAGTATTTATGCTTTTAGAGGTGCCAACATTCAAAACATCTTAAATTTCAAAAAAGATTATCCTGATTACAAACTCTTTAAACTTGAGCAGAATTATCGTTCGACAAAAGTTATTGTACAGGCAGCGAATAGTATCATTAAAAAGAATAAAGATCAAATTGAAAAAAAAGTTTGGACAGATAACGACCAAGGAGAAAAAATAAAAATAGTAAGAACTCTGTCCGACAATGAAGAGGGAAAAGTTACGGCTCATTCGATTTTTGACATTAAACAAAATCATTCTGTCGCAAACAGTGATTTCGCAATCTTATACAGAACTAATGCTCAATCGAGATCGTTTGAGGAGGCGTTACGAAGACTGAATATTCCCTACAGAATTTATGGAGGACTCTCTTTTTATCAGCGAAAAGAAATAAAAGATTTGCTCTCGTATTTTCGTTTGATAGCCAATCACAATGATGAAGAAGCATTCAAAAGAGTAATCAATTACCCCAAAAGAGGAATTGGAAAAACAAGTATAGAATCCATGACCATCTCCTCTAACGAAACGAATAAAACGTTGTGGGAAGTGGCCAATAACTTGGTGGGTAATGGAGTAAGAGTAAACTCAGGTACACAAAAGAAAATAATGGATTTCTGTACAATGATACAGAGCTTTAGTGTAAGACTCGATAAAGAAAACGCCTTTGATTTGGCCAAAGAAATAGCAACTTCAACTGGAATTATGCGCGATCTTCATGCGGATAAAACACCAGAAGGAGTAAGCCGATATGACAACATTCAAGAATTGTTAAACGGTATTTCCGAATTTGTTGCAAAAAATCAAACGGAAGACAATTTGCCCACTCTCAGCGACTTTTTATTAGATGTTGCTCTCCTTACCGATGCAGACAATGATGACAAAGAAGACAATGACAAGGTCGTAATGATGACGATTCATGCTGCCAAAGGATTGGAGTTCCCGTATGTGTATATTGTGGGAATGGAGGAAAACTTATTCCCCTCGCAAATGTCGCTCACTACCCGAAACGACCTCGAGGAAGAAAGAAGACTGTTTTATGTTGCCCTAACGCGAGCTGAAAAACAAGCAACCCTCTCCTATGCCACTAGCCGATATAGATGGGGAAGTCTTATTTCTTGCGAACCCAGTCGCTTTCTGGAAGAAATAGACGAACAATTCATTGACGAAGAAACTACTGCTCCTAGCGCTCCCACTCGAACAGCTTCGGATAGAAAAGCTGGATTTGAAATGAAATTTAACAAGCCTTTGCAAGAAAAACAGTTGAGCCAAATGAAGAAAGTTTCATCTGCGGCCGCTCCTGGAGGTGGATCAGATAGTAAAGAAATCGTGGTTGGGGTAAACGTTCGCCACGCAAAATTTGGAAAAGGAAAAATACTAAATATAGAAGGGGCTTACCCGAATAGAAAGGCGACTGCCTTTTTTCCTTCGGTAGGTCAAAAGCAGCTTTTGCTCAAATTTGCAAAACTGGAAATAATAGATTAAAAACGAAACATATGTCAGAAGGACTAGAATATAATACCACAAGAGAAGAACTCAAAATACCCGAATACGGAAGAAATGTAAGAAATATGGTGGAATACGCTATTAGCGTTAGTGACCGAGAAGAAAGACAAAAAGTTGCTAATGCCATTATTTCTGTAATGGGTCAATTAAATCCTCATCTTAGAGATATTACAGATTTCACACACAAATTGTGGGACCATTTGTTTATTATTTCGGAAAACAAACTAGACGTTGAATCTCCTTACCCCAAACCAGAGCTAGAGGAAGCCAGCAGAAAGCCAGAGAAAATGAATTATTCTGAGGGAAAGAGGAAAATCAAGTATGCGTACTACGGAAAAACGGTTTCCCTTTTCATCAAAGAAGCCATTAGCAAAGAAGATGAGAAAGAAAAGGAAATCTTGGTGGAAGCGATTGCTAATTTGATGAAAAAACTATTTATTACCTGGAACAAAGACTTTGTGGAGGACGAGGTAATTTGGAGGCATCTCGATGAATTATCCAATGGAAAACTAGTTCCAAATAAAGAAAAACCGCTTACTTCTGTAGAAGAATTGGCGAAATCCATACCCAAGGTTAAACCCTTGAAAAACAATAGAAAAAAAACCAAAAAACAATCAAACGGGAAACATAGGTATTCAAAAAAATAAAACATTATGAACATTTTTGAAATAAATGGAGGGAAGAAATTAAGCGGAGAATTGGTGCCACAAGGCGCGAAAAACGAGGCATTGCAAGTACTTTGTGCTGTATTACTTACTCCTAAAAAAGTAATTATAGACAACGTACCCAACATTATTGATGTAAATAAACTTATCGATTTGTTAGCCTCTATGGGCGTAAAAGTTGAGAAGTTGGGTGAGGAAAAATATTCTTTTGAGGCAAATGAAGTCGATGTAGATTACCTCATTTCGGACGAGTTTAAGGAAAAAGGATCTAGTCTAAGAGGATCCATCATGATACTCGGACCACTTTTGGCTCGATTTGGCAAAGGATACATGCCAAAACCGGGAGGAGATAAAATTGGAAGAAGACGGCTAGATACTCACTTTATTGGATTCGAAAAACTCGGAGCCCATTTTCATTATGACAGCAAAGAGTTTTTTTATGAAGTAAAAGCTGACAGGCTAAAGGGTACTTACATGCACTTGGATGAAGCTTCCGTAACAGGAACCGCCAATATTGTCATGGCCGCGGCACTGGCAGAAGGAAAAACAACCATCTACAATGCAGCTTGTGAACCTTATTTACAACAACTCTGCAAAATGATAAATTCCATGGGAGGTAAAATCTCTGGAATTGGATCCAATATGATTGTCATTGAAGGAGTAGATGAATTACAAGGTTGCCAACATAGGATTCTTCCGGATATGATTGAAATAGGAAGTTTCATAGGACTTGCAGCAATGACCGGTTCTGAAATCACTATCAAGAATGTCTCTTATCCAGATTTAGGTATAATTCCAGACACCTTCAGGAAGCTTGGAATAAAAATCGAACTCCAAGGTGACGACCTATATATTCCTGCTCAAGATCACTACGAGATAGAATCGTACATTGATGGTAGTATCATGACGATTTCGGACGCACCTTGGCCAGGATTTACACCCGATTTGTTAAGTATCATTTTGGTTGTAGCAACTCAAGCTCGCGGAAGCGTTTTGATTCACCAAAAAATGTTTGAAAGTAGACTTTTCTTTGTGGATAAATTAATAGATATGGGAGCAAAAATAATTCTGTGCGACCCGCATCGAGCTACAGTAATTGGAATAGACAAAGAATATCCCTTGAGAGGAATAAGTATGAGCTCACCAGACATTAGAGCTGGAGTATCACTTCTCATAGCTGCCCTATCAGCAGAAGGAAAAAGTCAGATAAGCAACATTTCTCAAATTGACAGAGGATATCAAAATATTGACGCCCGACTTAAAAATATTGGAGCAGACATTACAAGAATGTAAATTGGCATCATTGTTGCACCTAGCACAGCACACACATAAGGATTAAACCATTATGAAAAAAATACTTTTTATACTTTCTCTTACCTGTGTAGGATTAGTTTTATCGAGCTTTACCCTACATAAAACAGCCCGAAAAAGCGCTGTTTTTGTCGCAGATTACGGAATCGAAATTGGCGACTTAGCGCCCGAATTGGAGTTTAAAAATCCGGAAGGAAAGTCAATCAAGCTCTCTTCGCTAGAAGGAAAATATGTTTTGATTGATTTTTGGGCTAGTTGGTGCGGTCCCTGCCGAAAAGAAAACCCAAATTTGGTAAATGCTTACGAAAAGTACAAAAAAGCAACCTTTCACAAAGGAAAAGGATTTGAAATTTACAGTGTTTCATTAGATACCGACAAAGCCAAATGGCAAGCAGCCATAGACAAAGATAACCTTTCGTGGAAATATCATGTGAGTGACCTCAAAGGGTGGAACTCGGCCGCTGCCAAACTTTATAAAATCAACTCCATTCCTCAGAGTTTTTTGTTGGATCCAAACGGAAAAATCATTGCAAAAAACTTAAGAGGCATGAAACTTCATACCACTTTAGATAAGTATGTAAAGAAGTTTTAAAGTTTACACTAACCGATGTATGGCCTATTAATCTGACAGGAAACTGCCAAATTAATAGGCTTTTTTGGTCATTGTATGTCAGTTTGACTTAGATTTGCAAATGGCAAAAAAATTGAATGTGTTCAAACGAAAAAATAAAAGAGGAAACATGAATAGTGAAAACGAATCAACCGAAGAATTGAACGAAGAAAACATCGCAGAGGAGACAATCCAAAACGAAGAGACACCCCAAGAGGAAACGGCACAAGAGCCAGAAAAAAGCGAATTGGAATTAGCTCAAGAGGCAGCGGCAACCGCCAACGACAAGTACCTAAGACTGTATTCTGAGTTTGACAATTACCGAAAAAGAACGGCAAAAGAGAAATTGGAGATTATAAAATCTGCGAGTGAGGATGTAATCAAAAACATGCTCCCAATTGTGGATGATTTTCAAAGAGCTATGGTCCACAACACAGAAGTTCAAGATCCGGAAAGTTTAAAGCAAGGATTTGAACTAATTTACAACAAACTACTTAAATCTCTTGAAGCCAAAGGTTTAAAACCTATTGAAGCTGCGGGAGAAGTTTTTAATGCGGACATTCACGAGGCTATTACCAATATTCCAGCGCCAAGCGAGGACATGAAAGGAAAAGTAGTAGACGTAGTAGAGCAAGGATACTATTTGGGAGAAAAGATAATTCGTTTCCCTAAGGTAGTAGTGGGACAATAAGTCTCGAAATAAAACAAAACAACAACACATGTCGAAAAGAGATTATTACGAAGTATTAGGAGTAACTAAAAATGCGGACGCGAGCGAAATAAAGAAAGCGTACCGAAAACTTGCAATTAAATTTCATCCCGATAAAAACCCGGATAACCCAGAAGCGGAAGTAAAATTTAAAGAAGCTGCTGAGGCATACGAAATTTTGAGTAATCCAGAAAAAAAACAACGGTATGACCAATTTGGACATGCCGGAGTAGATGGAAGCGCAGGTGGCGGAGGTTTCGGTGGTGGTGGAATGAATATGGACGACATATTCAGCCAGTTTGGAGATATTTTTGGCGGAGGCAGTGGCTTCGGAGGCGGTTTTGGAAGAAGCCAAGGAAGAAGAACAGTAAAAGGAACCAACCTAAGAGTAAGATTAAATCTTACCTTAGAGGAAATTGCCAACGGTGTAGAGAAAAAAATCAAAGTAAACAAACTAGTTCAGGCTGAGGGAGTAGAATACAAAACTTGTGCTACGTGTAAAGGTCAGGGACAAGTGACTCGGGTAGTGAATAGTTTCTTAGGTCAAATGCAAACGGCAAGTACTTGCCCAACCTGTAACGGCTCGGGACAATCTATTGGAAAGAAGCCAGCCGGAAGTGACCAGAATGGAATGGTAAGAAAAGAGGTGGTAATTCCTATTGAAATCCCTGCGGGAGTAGAAGACGGGATGCAACTAAATGTGAGAGGAAAAGGAAACGATGCGCCAGGAAATGGAGTTGCGGGAGACCTTTTGGTAGTAATTTCTGAAGTAGAGCACGAAACATTAAAACGAGAAGGACAAAACCTTCACTACGACTTGTATTTGAATTTTGCAGACGTGGCTATGGGAACTTCCGTTGAAATTCCAGTAGTGGGTGGATCGGTTAAATTCAAAATCACCCCAGGAACTCAAAGTGGAAAGACTTTGAGGTTGAAAGGAAAAGGCCTTCCTTCGGTAAACTCTTACGGAAAAGGAGATATTTTGGTTCACGTAAACGTATGGACTCCACAAACCTTAACCAAAGAAGAAAAGAAAGCCCTAGAAGTTCTTCAAAAATCAGAAAATTTTGCCCCAAATCCTACAAGTAAAGACAAAGGTTTTTTTGATCGAGTAAAGGATGTTTTTAGTTAACTAAAACCGAATCAAATTCATTCATCTTACCACCAGATGTGTTTTACGCATTCGGTTTTTTTATATTTTCATCCTAGGATTAGCCGTTACATCCTGGCCTACAAAGTTTTTGTTTAGAAAATGGTAGTAACCCGCGATTGCAATCATTCCTGCGTTGTCTGTGCAGTATTGAAATTCTGGGATAAACGTTTCCCATCTTTTCTTTTTTCCCAATTTTTGGAGCTCACTTCTCAAATGGCTATTGGCTGAAACACCTCCGGCAATCGCAATTTGATTTATCCCTTCGTCATCAGCTAGTTTTTTTAGTTTTGAAAACAAGGTTTTAATAATGGTGTCTTGAATAGAGGCACAAATATCCGCCTTATTCTTTTCTACAAAATCAGGATCATCTCGTTCGCAATTTCGAATAAAGTTTAAAAATTGAGTTTTCAGACCACTAAAACTAAAATTGTACTGCGTAGTTCTGGGATGAGTAAAATGAAATCGAGTCGCATCTCCTTCTTTGGCGTATTTATCTATCAAAGGACCACCCGGATAAGGGAAATGTAATACTTTCGCTATTTTATCAAATGCCTCACCTGCCGCATCATCTAGTGTCTCGCCCAATACTTCCATCTCAAAATAATCTGTAACTTTTACCAATTGAGTGTGACCGCCAGACACTGTGAGGCAAATAAACGGAAACTGGGGCATTGGTTTGTCTTCTCCAGGTTTCTGAATAAAATGAGCTAAAATATGCCCCTGCATATGATTCACTTGAATGAGAGGAATACCCAAACTAAGCGCCAGTGACTTGGCAAAAGAAACGCCTACCAACAACGCTCCCATCAATCCGGGACCTGCGGTAAAAGCGATTCCTGTTAATTCTTCTTTGGTTACTCCTGCCTCTTTGAGTGCGGCCTCTACTACAGGAATTATATTTTGCTGATGAGCCCGCGAAGCCAATTCGGGCACTACTCCCCCATATTGCTTATGGATGGATTGACGAGCGATAAGGTTGGACAATATTCGTCCATCTTTGATGATGGCCGCAGACGTGTCATCGCATGAGGATTCTATCCCCAAAATTATCCCTTTTCTTTCACTCATTCTATTCAGTATTAACTTTCCCCTATCAGTAAGTATGACACAATCCAGAGAGGAAACGCCCAAAATTAATTAATTTAGCTAACTTAAACCTCGTAAGGCTTAATTTTTGTACTACACCAGTAAACACACACCATCAAAAACACAGTAAAAATAGCGACCCATTCGTGCTTATTTCTTCTTGAAATTGCATTGGTTTTGATACTGCTTAGTTTTATGGCGGTTCGGTTCAATTCTGTTCAAACTAGCTTGGCAAAATATGCCACAGAAAGACTGTCTCGAGACCTCAATACTCACATTCACATTGGTAAAGTATCGATTACTCCTATAAAATCAATCGAATTACTCGATTTCTACGTTCTGGATCAAGAAAACGACACGGTAATACAAACGAATAGCGTTTCTATCTTGGCAAAAAACATTAACCTCAAAAAAAACAGAATAGAAATCTCCTCCTTGCGTTTAGATGAGGCCAACATTCAATTAATAAAGAGAAAAGGAAAAAGTGGATTTAGCTTTCAATTTATTCTTGATTATTTTGATTCAGGAGCACAATCAGAGCGTAACAATTCTAATTTTCTTGTTGGAATTCAGTCAATTGAATTATCAAACAGTCGCTTTCGATTCAAAGATTACAGAACTTCAGCCTCGTATTACGGAATGGACTTTGCTGATCTCGATGCCAAACCTATCAACCTTACTTTTTCTAATTTTCGCAACAAAGGGAGTAATATACAAGTCGATATTGAACACTTGTCTACTGTTGAGAAAAGCAAATTTGACCTAAGAAACCTGACCGGTAAAGTAGAAATTGACTCCAACTTTGTACACATAAACAATCTAGAAATAACTACCGCCAACTCGCACATATCCACTGAGTATTTTAGATTTGAGTTTAATCAACGTTCCTACTTTGAAGATGATTTTGAGAACAAAGTCACCATGAAAACTTCTTTTGCAAAGACCCGATTGAACCTAGCAGATTTAGCCTTTTTTACTTCTTTTTTTGAAGGGATTGACAAGGAAGTGCTGTTAACTGGCGAATTTAACGGAACTGTTGCAGATTTTAAAACACGGAATCTTGTTATTCAAATAGACAAACAAACAAAATTCAGCGGAAACCTCGCCATGAAGGGTCTTCCATACACAGAAAATACAACCTTTGATTTGTTTATACGAGAACTAAAAACGACAGAACGTGAATTAAACAACCTGGATATTCCGCCATTTAACAAAAAGCAAAAATTACAGTTACCTCCTGAAATAAGCGGTATTGGGAACATGAATTTGGCGGGAACCATGAAAGGTAAATTTGATGATTTTGTGAGCGCGTTAGAATGTCAAACCTCTCAGGGTAAAATAGCTCTTAATGCACGATATTGGCACCAAAACAAAACCGATTACCTAAAAGGAACTCTGTTTACTGACAAGTTGAACATGGGCCCAATTGCCAAAAATCCTGACCTTGCCGAAGTAGATGCTCACTTAGAAACAGAACTCTCCTGGAATTCTCGTACGGGCATCAACCTTGTTGCAAAAGGTGAACTACCTCAACTTACCTACAAAGGTCACTCTTACAAAAATATAAAAATTGACGGAGCCTTCACCGAAAAATCTTTTGATGGAAAAGCCTCGATAAAAGATGCTTATGGAGAAGCGAACTTCTTAGGATTCGTAAACTTCGAATCACAGATTCCTGAATTTGATTTTCAGTCGAACATTACGCAAATGAATCTAAGCAAGTTGAATATCTTGAAAGATAGTAATCAGCATATTGTCTCGGGAGATATTCGATTAAAAGGACAAGGCTCCTCGATAGATAATTCAACAGGGGTTGCCAAAATCAGCAACCTCATTTATCAACAAAACGAAAAAACATACCGAAACAAGGAAATAAAAGTAACCTCTTCCAAAAAGGAAAACAACCAAGAACTTAAGCTCCTGTCGGATGTGGCTGATGGCTCCATCAAGGGACAATTCTCGCTTTCGCAACTAGGAACCATTGCCGACATAATTGGTCAGCAAGTTGTACCCGCACTTTATGCTTCCAAAGATTCGGTCAGGCTCACCAATCAATCGTTTGATTTCAATTTACTCATTAAGGACTACTCCCCTATTCAAGAGTTATTTACTCCTGATCTGGAGATATCAAACAACACAAAAGCGATAGGAAGCTTCGATTCTTCTTCCGAAAAATTCAGGCTTTCCCTAAGTGCTGATTCGATAAGTTATCTTTCTAATACTTTTTATGGAATTGAAGGAGTTTTAGACAAACCAACAGAAGCACTAGACCTTACTATTGATGTTTCTACCTTCACAGCTGGAAATGATTTTTCTCTTGAAAATTTAGTTCTCAGTTCTTTAATACGACAGAACCACATCACCCCCTCAATAGAATGGAAATCTTTAGACGGAGAGAGCTATGGAAAAATTCAAGGAGATGGATATTGGTATACCGAAGAGTATTTTGATATGCTGATTCTCCCCTCTTCTTTCCATTTCAAAAACAGAGACTGGAAGATAAAAGAAGATGCCACCGTAATTGTGGACTCCTCGAACTTCAATTTTAATGGATTGGTGGTTACCAACAACCTCAATGAAGGGGTTTCTGTAGTTGGAAACATTTCAGAAAATCCCAAAGACGTACTCAAGATATATTTAGACAATTTCAATGTAAAATACTTGAACCCCTTTATTGGAAGCCCAACCACCAAATACAAAGGGAATATCAATGGAAGTGCTTGCATTACCAATGTGTACGAAAACATTGAAATCATTTCAGATTTCTTCATTGATTCCCTTCAAGTAAATAAGGAGTTAATTGGTGACCTTGTGTTCAATACCGATTGGATTGAAGAAACAAAGGCAATGAACATTAAAGGTGAACTGTTGAGAAATGACCTAAACACTTTTGATTTTATGGGATATTTTTATCCGTTTAGAAAAAAACAGTCTTTAGATTTTAAGTGCATCCTCCAGAACACTAACCTTGCTTTTCTTAATCCGTATTTGGACGGTCAAGGGATTTCCGGGATAAACGGAAAGGCAAAAGGAAAAATATCTGTTACGGGAGAACCAGAAGCCCCGTTACTTGAAGGAGAAATATCACTACTTCGAACCGGTTTTAATGTCAATTACCTGAATACTCACTACGATTTTTCTGGGCTAATGATCATTGAGAATAATGATATTTACACCGATAATATTATTGAAATAAGAGACGAAGAAAACAACCTAGCTTTTTTTAACGGAGCTATTATTCATGATAATTTCACTGATTTCAACTTCAACATTTTTATAGAAATACCCACCTCGGTTTATAGAAAAGGCACCCAAACCGAACTAATTTCTTTTGAAGGCTCCAAAAAAGTAGACAATAAGTTCATTGGTCTAAACACCAACATGGAGCTGAATGACGATTTTTACGGAAAAGTATATGCAACAGGAGGAATAAACGTGGAAGGATACCAAGATGAAATTGACATCACGGTGAATGCCAAAACAGAAAAAGGAACAAGTTTTACTCTTCCGCTCTACGGAAGCTCAGATGTAACGATGGCCGACTTTGTGGTATTCAACACCCAAGACAATTCCAAAAAGGAGGAAGAAATTGTAAATTTAGAAGGAATTAATCTTGATATAAATGTGGAGGTAACTCCTGAAGCCAATCTCCAATTAATATTTGACGAAGTGTATGGAGATATAATTTCGGGTACGGGATACGGTAATCTGTCGATGACCGTGGACAAACAAGACCAATTTAATATGGCTGGTAAGTACACCATCGAAAAAGGAGACTATTTGTTTACTCTGGGCTTAGAGAGATTTGAAAATCTTATAAATAAGAAGTTCGAAATTGCCAACGGGAGTACTATCAATTGGTATGGAGATCCTTATAATGCCGAAATAGACATTAATGCCATATACAAATTGAAAGCTTCGATGTATGAAATCATGCCTCAGCTAACCAATAATATTAATAAGTATAAAACTCGATCAGACATAGAAGTGGTGATGAAGCTAACCGAAAACTTACTGAGTCCCAACATAGATTTCTTGATTGAGGTTCCTCGCGCAGATGAAACTGAACGAGCGGTGATTGCTAATCTCATGCAAACCAAACAAGAATTGAACAAACAAGTTTTTGCTCTCCTACTTCTCAATCGCTTTCTACCCTCTCAAAACTCGAACAATCAAAACGGTATCGAAACGTCAGGAGCAGTTGGGACTACTGCATCAGAACTTCTCTCCAATCAGCTGAGCAACTGGATGTCGAAGCTTAGCAACAATGTTGATGTTGGCTTCAATTACAGGCCGGGTGACGACATAACGAGTGATGAAATTGCCGTAGCACTTTCTACTGAGTTGTTAAACGAACGATTGGTTATTAGCTCAAATTTTGGCATGGCTCAAGGAAATGAAATTAATCAGAATGAAAATGCTTTGATAGGAGACGTTAATGTAGAGTATAAACTGAACGAGGACGGAACCTTCAGGGTTCGAGTATTTACACGAACGAACGACTACGACATCACCAATGCTAATCAAGCTCAAACAACCAGTGGTGTGGGAGTATATTACAAGAAAGAATTTAATACCTGGAAAGAGTTTATCACCAGAAAAAAGAAACTAAAGGAGAGAGAAAGACAAGAGCCCTAAAGACTGTTTGCATTTCTCTTCGTACAAAATCAACTACTATGAATCACTCTTACTTACTTTTGTTTTCACTTGTTTGTGCCTTAACGATATCTTGCAAAAAAAGAGGCTGCACAGACTGCAACGCAATTAACTTTGTGCCCTCCGCCAACACTAACGACAACTCTTGCTTGTACAACAATGAAGAACACTTAGGCTGGTACCAAGTAGTAGACTCCATTCTAGAGCCACCTTCCATGGAATGGAACAAAGATACTTTTGACCTACGAATTACTCGTGCCAATTGCGAACCAAACCACCTCACTATTTCCAATTATGGCAACCTAAATAATCGATTCTTAGGGTACACATTCCAGGTAGAATGTTTTGTGTCGGATTCTTCTATTACCGTTCTTGCTCAAAATGTTGATACAAAACAAGTGAGAATCACAAACGGAGTTTTCCGTGCCGATTCAATATTTTTTGATGTAGAATACAGCAACGAATTTGGAGAAGTGTTTTTGGGAAAAACTTTCGGAGTAAAGAAATAACTTGCCAATTATTTTTTGGCTCTCACAGCTTCGTACATTACAATTCCAGCAGCAACTGCCACATTCATTGAAGAGATGTCACCCGTCATTGGGATTCTTCCTATAAACTGAGACCTATTTATTAGTTCGTTGGAAATTCCTGTTTCCTCATTCCCCATCAAAATTCCTACAGGACCTTCGTACGAATAATCATAAATAGAATTCTCTGCTTTTTCTGTACAAGCAACAATATTAATTCCCGATTCAACCATGTAATCTACTGTCTTTTTTAGCGAATCTACACGACAAACCGGCAAAGTCATCAGAGCACCGGCCGAAGTCTTAACCGCATCGGAGGTAACGGTTGCCCCTCCTTTGGCTGGAATGATAATCCCGTTGAACCCCAAACATTCGGCAGTTCGGGCTATAGCACCAAAATTCCGTACGTCTGTAACTCCATCCAAAACAATAAACTTTGGCTCCTTTCCTTCTTCATACAAACGAGGTATCAAATCCTCTACTTGATGATACGTAACAGGCGAAACAAAGGCAATAACCCCTTGATGATTTTTCCTTGTGATTGAGTTCAGTTTCTGAACCGGAACCAATTGAAGATTTACCATTGAGTGCTTCAACAATCCTCTCAACTCATGAAATGTATTGCCTTGAAGGCCTTTTTGAATTAAGATTTTATTGATTTCTTGACCGCTTTTTATCGCTTCCATTACTGGATGAAGACCAAAAATAATGTCTTTGTTAAGTTTTTTTTCGTACACGTTTAATTAAAATTATACACTCTGCCTTGCCTCCAGCTTTCGCAAGCTCTGTACCAATAATCTCGGTAGGTTCGGTAGCGGGTTAGTTGATAATCGTTTCTTACTCGCTCTTCGTTCTCTAGACTAAAGCTAAAAGTAAGTGACATCATCATATTATGGGGAGTCCCGTATACCCAGGTTTCTCCTCTTCTTGTTTTATAAATAGTATTGGGAAGTCCCATCACGATGGAAAGCATTCCTCTGTCTGTTTTCCAGCCTTCTTTGTAGGAGGTAAAAAATTTATTGGCTTGCTCTACTCGTGAATAATACTCATGAATAACCATTCTCGCTCTTTCTTTCGAGCCGGCCATTTTTAGCCACAAAGATTCCACCGCTTTTCTTTTGTCTGTGGCATTCACCAATGCCTGATATTCTTTGGTAGAACAAATATATTTCATTGGTTCAATCATCCCCAAATAGGATTCTAGACCATCAAAATTGGGGTCAAACTTTTGAAGAATCACGCTGTAAGTAGATGAATCTGCCTGACGCAGATAGTAACTGCCCAATTTGCCCAAGGTGATAACAGAATGGTTATCTGTCATATTCACTGTGTATCCCGAATCCCGAACGGAAGCAATTTCTATCTTCTGATTTGAGGAAAAGGGGGGCAGCGAAGGCGGAAAATCGGTGTTAAAATAATCGATGCGGTACTCGTGGTTTCTATTAAATTGAGAGAGCACTTCTACGTTGGATTCTTGGGTAAAATACGTATCAAAATAAATCCTTTTAGTTTCTGGATTTCGAAATAAAAAGAACTGCTCCGACTGCTGGTTATTCTTATCAATTTCTATGACCAATTGGTTTCTCACTTTTTTGTTCACATCTCGAGTTTCTACCTTTAAAAAAGCAGTTTTTCCCATAGGCAAATGGAACGGAACCCTCGCCAGTATCGTTTTTGGCTCATTACTGGTTTTGTAATCATACAAATGTCGTGTAGCGCTATCTAGCAGCAACTTCCCTTTATCATCTTGAAACAATTGATATTTCACTGTGATCTCCGCCTCAAATGGTTTTGAACTATTTTCTCTTACGTACAATAAATTGTTGGTATGAAACTCCAAATACAAATAAGAAGTATCCTCTTTTTCGTGATACACTACGTAACTAGGATTAAGATCCTTGATCCGAGTATCATACTCATAATCACTTTCGTCATTAGCCAGTTTTCCCGAACTACAATTCACCAAAAATCCAATCGAAGCGCAAAAAGCAACGATTCTCAGTTTATATGAATTGATTCCTCTCATTCTTCCAGAAATTTTTGCGGGATTTGTTTGCTTGTGCTCACCCCTAATTCTTTTATTTTTTCTGTCCTTCGCACCAAATTTCCTTTTCCCGTTTGCAGTTTGTTTAATGCTCCTTGATAAGCAGATTCTGCCTGCGACAAGCCTCTCTCAATTTTTTCCATGTCTTCCAAGAAACCGACAAATTTGTCGTACAATGCCCCTGCCTGACTTGCAATTTCTAACGTATTTCTGTTTTGCTTTTCTTGCTTCCAAATGGAGGCTATTGTTTTGATCGTGGCAAGTAAAGTTGTAGGACTTACAATCACAATATTTCGAGTAATTGCGTACTCATACAACTCTTTGTCATTCTGAATTGCCAAACTGAATGAAGCTTCTATTGGCATGAATAACAGAACAAAATCTGGAGAATCTAATTTTGATCCAGTTTGATAGTTTTTTTCGCTCAAAAACTTAATGTGATTTTTTACCGATATCAAATGTTCTTTCAGTGCAGAAGCCTTCGATTCCTCCGACTCGGGTGAAATATATTTGTTATAAGCCACCAAAGAAACCTTGGAATCTACCACAATGTGCTTACTATCTGGGAGTTGGATAATGTAATCGGGTCTCACAGTTTTGCCTGCTTCATTGGTTGTAGTAAACTGCTTAGAATATTCTTCGCCCTCTGTGAGCCCTGAGTCGGATAATATTTTCTCCAAAATCATTTCTCCCCAATTCCCTTGTGCCTTGTTATCATAGGTAAGTGCCTTGGTAAGGTTTTGAGCATCTTTACTCAAGGTTTGATTTAGTTCAGAAAGTTGAATAATCTGCGACTTCAATTCGGTTCTTTCCGCCAAACCTTTTTCGTAAGTAGATTGAACTTTTTCTTCAAAACTCTTTAATTTTTCATTCAGAGGAGTAAGCACAGTATCGATATTCTCCTTGTTCTGGGCCGTAAATTTTATTGATTTTTCCTCGAGAATTTTGTTTGCAATATTCTCGAATTCGGTGGTAAATTTTTTCTGCAAATCTTGCATTTCTGCCTTTTGATCTGTCAACTTCTCCTCCAAATTAGTGAGGTTGGTGGTTGTTACGGACAATTCGTCCCTCAGGTTTTTATTTTCTCCCTTGAGCTCTCCTATTTCCTCTTTTTGTTGGTTAAAATAGCGGGCTGCATCTTCCAACCGAACTTCTAGCATGGCTTTTTCCTTATCCAAAGCCACCGAACGAGAAGTGAGGTTTTCATTCTCCGCTTCCAAGTCCAAAACTTGTTGTTGAATACTTGCGGGCAACTTATTTTTTTTCAATGCATTGAGCAGAAAAACTACAAGTGCACCAATAACTAATCCTACCAGAAGGGAAATAATGTCCATTTTTACTACTTAATTAATACCAGTTCTCGGCTGTAAATTCTTGTTTTTTACCTTTATTCTTCCCCGTCAAATCCTTCCAAAAAGGTTTCATTTTCCCTTTTAGCACGATAAACACAAACGCACCTAATAACAGATACGGAACAATCAAAATGTATTCAATTCCAGCGTTCAATCCCCCGCCAATATTTGGGTTACTTTCTGCTGTTGCTTTGCACATAGCACATTGAGCGTTTGCTGCAATATGACTGAACATCAACATAACTAGTAAGGTTATTCTTGATAGGTATTTCATAACAGATATATTACTATTAATTCTTATCAAAGGTACAAAAGCCTAACTTAAAATTGCGGGAAAAATGCCCCTACTTTTTAATTCTGTTTACTCTTCTACTTCTTTCTTTTTTCTGGGAGAATAAATAATTAATACTTGAACGATTATAGCCAAAAATGCAAGTAAAAAAATCTCGATCTGGGTGAACAACTCCACAGTTTCAATTACTCGTTGTGTGGTGCTTGATTCCCTTCTTCCCTCCTCCAATTGAATTTTTGATAATTCATACAAATGAGACTTCACTACTTTTACACTTGCCAGTAGTTCGCTGTAATCAGCAAAATTTGACTTTAAGTAAGATGCTTCCAAGTCTTTCAACTCATTGTAATTAACCTTTAAATCAGTAAATATTTCTTTCTCCTTGGGAGTGAGCTTTGTTTTCTCATAGCGTGTTACAAATCTGCTTAATTTTTTAGTGAACTGCTCACTCTCCTTCGAAAAGTAAGCTGTATCCGAAGTAACGAGGGCAATTTCTTTGGCATACACACATTTCATCATACCAAAAATCAAGTCATTAGCCACAAGGCGATCTTCATAAATAGTAGTAATGGAATCCTTTACCCGAACAAAATTATTCCGGTCTATAAGATTGGTTGATACAATAATTACAAACACTACAGCAATCCCCAACACCCACTTTATTTTTGTGAAAAACGTCATAGTCAACAGTTTTGATTTTATCCTAAGATACAATTTATTTTCAGTTTATATTTCGGTTTAGTTCCGAAAGAAAGAATTCCATAAAATCTGCTGCATTCTAGCTCATCTTTGTCGTATATTCGGGAAGAACAAGAAACCTTCGAAGATGAACCATGCAACACAACTTTTACGAGAAGCGATTCAAATTGGAGTTGGAATCATTTTGGCGAGTATTGGATTAAAAGCCTTTCTCTTGCCCAACGGATTTTTGGACGGAGGAGCCACAGGAATTGCAATTTTGTTGAGCGAATTATTCGGTACAAACATCTCATTTGTGCTGGTATTTGTGAGTTTGCCCTTTTTAGCTCTTGCGTGGACATCGCTCACCAAACGAATCTTTTGGAAATCACTCATTTCCATCTCAGTACTAGCTGTTTTTATTCATTTCGAGAACTTCAGTTCGATAACCGAGGACAAACTTTTAATTGCCATTTTTGGAGGATTATTTTTAGGAGCTGGAATAGGATTGACCATAAAAAACGGTGCTGTGCTAGACGGATCCGAAATATTGGGAATCTACCTCAACAATCGTTTTGGTGTTAGCATCGGTACGGTCATTCTTATTTTCAACACCTTACTTTTTTCGGCTACAGCCATTCTACTCTCAGTAGAAATAGCCATGTATTCAGTTCTTACATTTTTGGTTACTGCCAAGGTAATCGATTTAATTATTGAAGGTTTCGAAGATTACATCGGACTTATGATTGTGTCCAAGGAAGCTGAAAAAGTAGAAAAAGGGCTTACGCAAGAAATTGGGATAGGCATCACCATTTATAAAGGAGTAAAAGGGCACGGAAATACAGGAGAGGCGGAACAAAAAGAAATTATCCATACGGTCATCAATCGAATTGACATCAGAAGAACCTACAACCTAATAGACGAAATAGACCCTAAAGCATTTATCATAGAATTTGACGTGAACAACGTAAAAGGCGGAATCCTAAAGAAGATTTTAGGACAAAAGAAATAAACTCGACCTAACGAAACTAAAAGAGTCAAGAATGAGAGGTCAATTATTTTTTGTAATTTAGATAGATGAAAACTTGGCTCTCCATACTGTCTTTCCTTGTATTGGCAAGTACCACATTTTCGCAAGAAATTTGCGACAATGGAATTGATGATGACTTAGACGGCCTTGTTGATTTGAATGACACCTCGGAGTGTAATTGTACCATAGGAGTATTACCTCCCATACTGCCTAACCCCTCTTTCGAAGATTACTCCTCGTGTCCTACTCAAGCCTCTCAACTATCAAGAGTAAATCATTGGAGAGATGCTTTGGCAAATAATTCACCCGATTATTTCAATTGTGGCTACAGATTACCTTTTATTCCGTTTCCATTTCCTCATGGCACAGGCGTGATTGGATTTGCTGTGGGAAATGGAAATGCAAAAGAATTTTTTGGGGCTTGTCTTCTTGATACTTTTCATCCAGGAAAAACCTACAGAATTGAGTTCGATTATGCTCAAATTGCCTCTATTACCCCGAGACCAATTGCCGTATATGGATCCAATTCGTGTACCAATTTGCCATACCCAAGAACTCCTATTGGAGGAGGTGGAACCACAGCAAACTGTCCTAGTTATTCGCCAAACTGGGTGACATTAGACACCCTGATTCCCGTCCTAAACAACAATTCATGGAATACCTACACCTTTGAGTTCTCTCCCTCCATCCCTATTACCACTTTAGTTTTTGGACCTAGTTGCGCACTTTTGAGTTCGCCAGCCCCTCAAGCTTATTATGGCGCGATGGACAAAATGAGACTCTCCTATGTTGCTCCTTCGGTTACAATTTCGAGTTCGGGACATAGTTGTCAAAACAATCTTACACTTCGGGCGGTATTCGATTCAATCCCTCAATCCATTCAATGGTATAGAAATGGTGTAGCTTTAGTAAACGACACTACCTCACTACTATCCGTGCCTGCTGGAATGACTGGAATATTTCAAGTAAAACTTAATTTTAGTGGAGGCTGCTTACTTTCCGATTCGTTAGTCGTTGCGCAACCTACGATATCCGCACAAAAAGATTCGGTTGGAAGTTGTGCCAACAAAAATGACGGAACACTTTCACTCACCCGAATAATGGGTGGAACCAAACCTTACTCCTTCTCTCTAAACGGTTCTGGCTTTCAGTCGGATTCCAGTTTTACCAATTTATCACCCGGCTTATACCTAGTCACCGTTCGAGACAGCAATCTGTGTCAACTTCAAGTACCAATTACAATTAACTCTTATCCAGTTCCTGTTTCATCCTTCAATGCTGATACGGTTTGTTTTGGCCAACCCACTAATTTCTCGAGTACCGCGTCTATTTCAAGCGGCAGAATTGTTTCTTGGCTCTGGGATTCGCCCATAAATTTGAATGGAAAAAACTCGTCTTACGTCTTCCCGCAACCAGGCGCCCACATTGCTTCATTGAGAACCGTCTCCGATTCAGGCTGTATACATGACACCTCTGCAACCATCTGGGTTCGTAAATTGCCCGACATGAACTTTACCTTCTCGCCAACCCCTGTATATTCATACAGCCCAATAGTGTGTTTCACAAACACCTCATCGCCCGTTGTTTCTCAGTTTTGGAATTTTGGTCATACCGATCTCGGAAACTCCTCTTATGATTTGTCGCCTTGCCCAGTTAGCTTTCCTATCCAGAGGAGCGAAAAATTTTCGATAACTCTGACAGGAATCGACAGATATGGTTGTAGTGATTCGATCACCAAAGAGCTGCAAATACAAGAAGATTTTTTGGTGTTTGTCCCTAATTCGTTCTCCCCTAATTTCGATGGAACCAACGATTTGCTTTTTCCGGTGCTATCGGGAATTGAATCCCTTGAATGGCAAATCTTTAACCGATGGGGCGAGCTCATTTTTGAAACCGACAACATGCAAGCCAGCTGGGACGGAGTGCACTCGGGCAAGATCGTTCCTATCGGATGCTATCCGTATAAAATGAGAGTCAAAACGACCAAAGGAATAATCAAAGAAATACTGGGTGAGATAACTGTGGTAAAGTAAGTTATTTTAGCGCGTTTACATACTCCCAAACAAGCCCAGATTCAAATCCTTTTTGAATTACAAAGGCGGCTATCTTGCCTTTTTTTTTGAACGAATCTGGTTCAGATATTTCGCGGTTCTTTCTTTGTATCAAATATTCCAATGTCTTTAAATAGGCTTCCTCTTCTATTTCCTCCAATCCTTTTTTAATACAATACTCGGAGATTTGTCTTTGTTTTAGATGAGCTTTTATCTTCACTCTTCCCCACTTTTTTATGTTAAACTTTCCCGAAACAAAAGCTTCAGCAAAGCGTTGTTCATTCAGAAAATCCTCTTCAATTAATCGAGTAATCACCTCGTTTACCTCCTTCTTGTACAATCCAAGTTTGTACAATTTTTCCTTTACTTCTTGGTGACTTCGTTCTTGATAGGCACAATAGTTTTTCAATTTTTCTGTGGCTAATTCTAAATTCAAGGCGGTGTAGGAGTTATTAAAAACGAAAAACGATGAGAAATAGATAAGATTATTTCTTACTTTTAACTCATTAACACTACAATAATAAATGATTCCATTTTCACCTCCAAGAATAGATCAACAAATAATTGATGAAGTAATTGATACGCTCCAATCGGGATGGATTACAACAGGACCAAAAACACTAAAGTTCGAAAACGAACTGAGTAAGTATTGCGGAAACCCTGCAACGGTTTGTGTAAGTGCTGCCACACCAGGAATTCAACTACTATTGAGCTGGATGGGAATTGGAGAAGGAGACGAAGTTATCGTGCCAGCTTACACATATTGTGCAACGGCCAATGTTGTGGTGCACAGCGGTGCCAAATTAATTATGGTAGATGTAAATAAAGAGGACTTTAATATTAACGTAAAAAAAATTAAAGAAGTAATCACAGAAAGAACCAAAATAATTATGCCTGTGGATATTGCAGGACTTCCTTGTGATTACAACGAAATATATGAGCTTATCAATTCTCCAGAAGTAAACAAATTGTTTACGCCTAGAAACGACATTCAAAAACAACTTGGTCGAATTGCTGTAGTATCTGATTCGGCACATAGCATTGGCGCTTTGTATCATGGCAAAAGAGCAGGAAGCCTAGCGGACGTGTCTGTTTTTTCGTTTCATGCGGTCAAAAACTTATCTACTGCAGAGGGAGGTGCCATTGCGCTCAATATGCCGAAACCTTTTGATAATGAAGAACTAAGAAAGAAATTAAAAACTATGTCTCTTCATGGCCAAAGCAAAGATGCTTTTAGCAAAATGCAGCTCGGTGCCTGGCGCTATGACGTGGTGGAATCGGGATTTAAATGCAACATGACAGATATCCAAGCCTCTATGGGACTTGTAGAGTTGGCACGATATGAAGGTAACTTGGCACGAAGAAGAGAAATAATGATTCGATACAATGAAGCTTTTTCCGCATACAGTTGGGCAAAAACTCCCGTTTTTGAACAAAAAAACAAAACAGGATCCTTTCATCTTTATTTATTCAGAATCAAGGGGATAACCGAAACGCAAAGAGACCTAATTATCCATGAAATCTCCGAAAAACAAGTCGCTGTAAATGTCCATTACCTGCCAGTACCGATGCTCACAGCTTTTAAATCAACTTATGACATATCACACTATCCTCAAACATATTTGAACTATGCCTGTGAAATAAGTTTACCGGTGTACTACACCCTCACCAATGAGCAAATAGACATTGTTACCAAAACCGTAATTGAATCGGTAGAAAAAATCACACAAACAACATAACACTACTTTATGAAAACTATTTACCTTCTTTCCTCATCTTTATTACTTTTCTCTCTTGTTGGAAAAGCCCAAACAGCCGATGTTTCGTCCTATGACGAAAAGTTACTGAACTGGCAATCTAAGGATGTTTCCAGAAAAACAATGGGTACAGACACCTATAAAGCTTATGAGGAACTCCTCAAGGGGAAATCACCAAAAAAATCTATTGTTGTTGCTGTAATAGATGCCGGAATTGATGTGAATCATGAAGACTTGAAAGACAATATTTGGGTAAACAAAAAAGAAATTCCCGGAAATGGAATAGATGACGACAACAATGGATACATTGATGATATAAATGGATGGAATTTTCTTGGAAATTCGAAGGGAAAAAACTTGGACAAAGCGCCTCTAGAAATAACTCGACTTTACAGAAAATTACATGCCAAATTCGAAAATAAATCAGAATCGGAAATAGCGGAGGCTGAGAGAAAAGATTTTGCTGAATATCAAAAAATGAAAATCAAAATTTCCAAAAAACAAACGGAAGCAGAACAACAATTCTTACAAATGAAGCAACTCTATTCATTTGTGTCGGATTTATATGATTCGCTGGGAAGTATGGAAAAAACATCTGCTACTACTTTTGAGGAGGTAAAAAACATCACAACATCCACTAAGCCAGCCAAAAAACTAAAAAGAAGACTTGTCTTTTATGGAAAACTGGGCCTTACAAAACAAGGCTTGAAAGAGGGATTGGATCATTTTGAGGCCGAAAAAACAGCTTACTACAACCTCGACTTTACTCCTAGAGAAGATATTATTGGCGACAATACAGATGACATAAGAGATTTTAACTATGGAAATAATGACGTAACTGGTCCAGATGCATTTCATGGAACTTTTTGCGCAGGGATTATCGGTGCTACTCAAAATAACTCTTTAGGAATTGATGGAATTGCCAACAATGTGTTGCTCATGTCATTGCGTGCTGTTCCCAACGGTGATGAATACGATAAGGACATTGCACTGGCGATAAGATATGCGGTAGATAATGGAGTTAAAGTCATTAATATGAGTTTTGGAAAAGCATACACTGCGAACAAAAGTATGGTGGATGATGCTTTTAAATATGCCGAAGAGAATGGAGTATTATTGGTTCATGCAGCAGGAAATGATAATAAAAACATCGATACCACAAACAATTTTCCTAGTGATAAATTACTCGACAATTCAAAAGTAACTAACTTAATCTGTGTGGGAGCTTCTACCTACCACACAAAAAAGAAATTACCTGCTGGATTTTCAAATTTTGGAAATGAAAATGTTGACCTGTTTGCTCCTGGTCAGGACATAGTTTCTACGGATGTTGGAAACACTTATCAGGTATCACAAGGAACGAGTTTTGCTGCCCCAGTAGTGAGTGGTGTAGCGGCATTAGTCTGGAGTTATTACCCTGATTTGACGGTTGCTCAACTTAAAGAAATCCTACTGAAATCTGCCACAAACAAAGGCAAGAAAAAAGTTCGGATTCCGGGAAGCAAAAAGAAAGTGAGATTCAGGGAGCTCTCTGTGAGTGACGGAGTGGTAAATACATACAACGCGCTCAAGTTAGCAGAAGAAATGAGTAAATAACAAAGTGAATAAAAAAAAGCCTTGAAAATTCAAGGCTTTTTTATTGTTGAAAACCCACTTATTCAATGGTATACCTGAGCCCTACATAAATGTTTCGTCCAAAAATAGGAGCCCACACCAAGGAAGACTCAAAGTTATTACCAAAAGGATTTTCACTATCAATGATTGGTCGATCCTGTCGGAAGTCAAAAATATTTTCCCCTCCTATGTACGTAGAAAATTTCTTGCTCCAGACTTTGGTTATTTGGGCATTGGACAAGAAATACGAAGGCGATTTGTCGCGGTACTGAAATGATTCAGGATTGCTTCTCGTAGAGGCTATTCGCTGTTCACCTATCCAATTCAAAGTAAAGTCAAATTTCCATTCGCTCTTGGTCTCATACCCGAAGTTGACAAATGCTCTATTTCTGGCAACCAGCTGTTTCTGCAGAAGGACCTCGTTGTACGTAGTCTTGATATCGTAATATCTATAGGCCAAACGAACATCCAGCAATGGAAGTAATTCGTAGTCTAGCTGAACCTGCAAGCTATTGGAAAAGGAAACACCCTGTAGGTTATAAAACGAAATTTCGTTTGGATTTTCCCAATCCACCACAATTTGATTTTGAAACTGAGTTCGATATAGATCAACTGATAACATCCCTTCTCTGCCTGCCAAATCAAAGTCACGAACCATATTAACTCCAATATTCCAAGCCACTTCGGCTTGTAATCCATAAGGAGTATTTTCATTCGGATCTCCGTTTACTCGTATTGTTCTAGAGGTGGCAAATAGTCCCTGATTCTCCGCAAAAATATTGGCAGTTCGTTGTCCTCGCCCGGCAGCTAACCGAAGGATTGTTTTCTCATTCAGGTCGTATTTTAGGTGAATTCTTGGAGTAAAGAAAAAACCAAATAAATTACTATAATCAGCTCTAGCGCCAACTACTGCATTAAATTTTTCACCCCCCGAGTAGGAGTACTCGCCATAAACACCAGGAGTTAACTCCAGCCTGTCATAGGTAGTGGTATCAATCGATTCTTTGTAGTCATCCATGAGCACTGAGGCACCAACAAAATAAGAATGGTCCGTGGTCTTTATGATGTTTTGAAAAATTAGGTTCGCATATCCTGACGTTTGTTTGGCTTTGTACGTTGTAAGTCCAAACTGCGAGATCTGATTGTAATCAGAGGCAGAGACTTGTAGGCCGATACTTTTTCCAGGACTTTCTTTGAAAACCTTCCCCATTTTGAACCAACCTCGAGCGCGAGTAATCTCGGTAGTTGCTCCCCATGGATGCAAAGTATCCATCGTTTGATTCTCTCTGAAACCTTTTTGGCCACCTACATTTTTCAAGCTCACTCCCTCTATTCCTATTTGCCCCATCCAACCGGTAGAATCATTATTAAACTTCCATCGGTTTATCCCGATAAAATTTTGCATCATAGGCATATCCAAAAAACCATCAGCATTCACATCGTTTTCTGTGGTTCTTACACTCGAATGAAGCAAGAAACCAGTTGACCATTTCTCGTTCAATTTGATTTTAAAATTGGTGTTAAATTCTTGTCTTCCACCTTGATTTGCATACAGATTCACATTAAACCTTTCAGACTCATCCGGCTTTTTTAGTTCCACATTTATTTGCCCAGCAATACTTTCGTAGCCATTCATCACAGAACCTACACCTTTTGCCAATTGAATACTTTCAATCCAGTCACCTGGCACAAAATTCATTCCGTATACCGAGGAAAACCCTCGAATATCTGGCAATAATTCCTTTGTGATTTGAATGTTAGCACCCGACAATCCCAGCATCTGGATTTGCTTAGTTCCCGTTACAGCATCGGTATACGATACATCCACCGAAGGGTTCGTTTCAAAACTTTCTGAAAGATTACAACAGGCAGCTTTTGCTAGTTCCTTTCGATTCATTCCCTCCATTTTGATCACGTTCAGTTTAGATATCTCTATCCCCTTTCTTCGCTCAATTACAGTAAACCCTCTGAGCTTGATACTATTGCTCAAGATAATTTCTATGTTGGATTCATCTGTTATCTCCAAGCTATCTGCAGTTGTCCCCACGTAACTTACAATGAGTTTTGATTCTTTCTCTCCTTTGGAAATTTCAAAGTGACCTTTCTCATCAGTCGTTACCCCGTTCATTGTTTCTAGCCAGAATACATTGGCACTGTAGACAGGCGTCTTTTTCCCATTTTCGCCAATTTCCATTACTTTCCCCTTCAAGACCAAACTCTTTTCCAAGGTATCTGGAGACGGATCCTCGGGTTGATGGGCTGCTTTTACCTCTTCATCTCGGTATTTACAGCATCCATGAACATTGTCGTAATCTTCTTGAGTAGCTTTCACAAGCTCAGTATCATGACCTACTTTGGCAATTCTCTGGTGTAATTCGATCAATTTCACAAAAGAGCTGTCGTAAGTGATACTTAGTATTCGGGAATCTACATTCCATTCTGCGGAGGAAACACCTTTTACGGAAACCGCTTTTTCTATTCTTTCTTCGCACATTCCGCACACTCCATCCACAAAAAAAGTGGTTGAAACGGATTGTGAAACGGATTGATTTGTCAAGAATAACAACATCATCAATCCTAGTAATTTGATTGTTTTCATAAGTTGATTTTATAAGTTGAATGTTTCGATAAACTTCGTGGCTTTCGTTGTCCGAAAGCTTTTCTTAAAAAATCACAGGAGAAAGGATTGAATCAAAGCTAAACGCCTCAATTTAGGGGTTGGTGGCACTTCTTGATCACAATGAACAAGGTATTCACCGACATTGAAATCGACACCACTCATCTGAAAAGGATACGACACAAACAAGGGAATCACCACATCTAGCTCTGCATTTGCTAGATTGAAATTTTGACTTACGTTCATTTCCGCCTCGCCCGATTTACAGCAATCACTTTGGTTTATTTCGGTAGTTTGTGAATCACATACCTTGTTGTGAGTTGCCTTACAACAAGAGTCTTCTTGAACATCTGATTTTTCGTGTTCGCAAATTAATTCTGACCCTGAAATACTCCAATCAACAATTTTTCCTTCGCAATAATGAAAATCGACCGAAAGCCCAGTGCTTGCTGTCAACATCCAAAATGACAAAAACAAAGAAAGTGTTTTTAATATGTAGGTATTTCTTATCATGACGAAGGTAAAGTTAAGAAAAAAAACGAAACGAAATCCGAATCCTCTTTTTCTACAAAACCCTATTACAACTCTACGAGATTGGACATAGTAACAACTGGATCTTTTGCTCCAAATACATAACTCCCTGCTACCAATACATCTGCGCCAGCTTCTAGTAGTTTAGGTGCAGTTTCGGCATTTACGCCCCCGTCAATTTCAATCAGCGCATTTGAATTAGAGTCTGAAATTAACTTTTTTAATTTCTTTACTTTGTTGTACGTGTTTTCAATAAACTTTTGACCTCCAAACCCTGGATTTACTGACATCAAGCATACTAAATCGATATCAGCAATAATATCCTCGAGCAAAGAAATGTTAGTGTGTGGATTGAGAGCGACACCTGCCTTCATTCCTGCCGAATGAATAGCCTGAACGGTGCGATGCAAATGATCACAAGCTTCAATATGGACTGTAAGAATCTCGGCACCATGATCAGCAAATTTCTGAATAAACTGATCAGGATTTACAATCATTAAATGAACATCGAGTGGCTTTTTGGCATGTTTTTGAATTTGTTTTAACACCGGAAAACCAAATGAAATATTTGGTACAAACACTCCATCCATGATATCAATGTGGAACCACTGAGCTTTGCTTTGGTTTACCATTTCTACCTCAGATTGTAAATTTCCAAAATCTGCAGCTAAAATTGAAGGGGCAATTAAATGTGACATTCTATTTCTGTTTTGTAATAAGTAGGTAATTCGCCTGCTATTGTAAAGATTAGAATTACCTTTGTTTAATTCTTTACAAAAGTAATCAAAATACACTGACTAAGCTATGCAAAAAGAAATAGAAATTACGGTTGCTCCTCACAAAAACAATATTGAAAGCATCAAAAGAATAAGTGCTTCCACATTAAAAATAAATATTGATAGAATCAAAACGGTTCGTGTTGTGAAAAGATCAATTGACGCCCGAAGAGCGAAACCCTTTTTTCGATTACGGCTTCTTATTTTTATTGACGAAAAAGCACCTAAAAATAATTTCGAACCAGAGTATTTCCAGGGAGAATTAGGGGACCAAGTAATCATTGTAGGGGCAGGTCCAGCAGGATTGTTTGCCGGCATTAGAGCACTTGAACTAGGATTAAAACCCATCATAGTAGACAGAGGCAAAGACGTAAAAAACAGAAGAAGAGATTTAGCGGCAATCAATAAAGAACATATTGTAAACCCCGAATCAAACTATTGTTTTGGAGAAGGTGGAGCCGGTACATACTCGGACGGAAAATTGTATACAAGATCTAAAAAAAGAGGAGATGTAAAGAAGATTCTAGAAACTTTGGTGGCTTTTGGAGCTGATACAGATATATTGGCAGACGCGCATCCCCATATTGGTACCAACAAACTTCCCCAAATAATTGTCGCAATGCGTGAAGCAATTATTGCCCATGGTGGCGAAGTTCATTTTGAGAGTAAAATGACTGACCTTTTAATAAAGAATGGAGCGGTTGAGGGCATCGAAATCAATGAGTCTCGGAGGATAAAGGCCAAAAAAATCATTCTTGCAACTGGACATTCTGCCAGAGACATTTACTATTTATTAGAGAGAAAAAAGGTGGCTATTGAATTTAAACCTTTTGCATTGGGTGTAAGAGTGGAGCACCCACAGAATATGATTGATAAAATTCAATACAAAACAGAAGAACGAGGAGAATTTTTACCACCCTCTTCTTATCAATTGGTATGCAACACAAAAGAACGTGGGGTATTTTCTTTTTGTATGTGCCCAGGAGGAATAGTAGCACCATGTGCCACCTCACCAGGAGAAGTAGTGACAAATGGATGGTCACCTAGCAAACGAAATAATCCTTTTGCCAATTCAGGAATCGTGACAGAAGTAAAAGAAAGTGACGTGAGTGATTTTGCGCACGAAGGTGCATTAAAGGGACTGAAGTTTCAAGAAAAAATTGAAAAGAAATGCTGGGAAAAAGCAGGAAAAACTCAAGCTGTTCCGGCACAGCGTTTGGTAGATTTTATGCAAGACAGAAAATCAATAGATCTGCCAGCATCGAGCTATATACCGGGAATTACTTCTGTTGAATTAAAAGAAGTGTTGCCTGATTTTGTTATCAAAAACTTACGAAAAGCATTTCTAGAATTTGAATCAAAAATGAAGGGGTTTCTTACCAACGAAGCGGTTCTTCATGCTCCCGAATCCAGAACCTCTTCCCCGGTTCGGATACCGAGAGACAAAGAAACATTTGAACATATCGAACTAAAAGGATTGTATCCCTGCGCGGAAGGTGCCGGATATGCTGGCGGAATCGTTTCCGCTGCCATTGACGGGCAAAAATGTATTGAAAAAATTATTGAGTATAAAGAGAAGTAACTGCCTCCAATCTTTCACGTAGACTTCCCTTTACGACTATATAAGTAAGGTTAAGCTTTTCTAGTTGGGCCTTGTAGAGTTCGAATAGCTCAAGTTGATTCTCCGGATTTTCGCGAAGTGGGTCTGGCTGCCACGGAAAATCTGGGTAACACAAGACGTACAGAAAATCCTTATTGGCCAAAAGGTGATTGTGTATCCAAGGATCGCATTGTCCGAACTTCACTTCGCTCCATATTTTTATGGTCAATAGATCGGTATCAAAACAAATCTCATTCCCGGTCTTTTTGGCTTCTTCCTGCCGTCTGAATTGTTCTTTTGCTATGGTCAACAAATCGGAATAGACATAGTTGCGACCGAGGCGCTCCAGAAACTCTCGAGCATACTCAGTCGTAAACATCAATCCAAAGTGCTTGGCGAGCAATTGCGAAAGGGTTGTTTTTCCTGATGATTCCGGACCAGTGATTACGTAATTCATTGAATCAAAATTAAGGCAAAATTAAGCAATAAAAAAACCATTGACTTGAAGGAAGTCAATGGTTTTATGCTGTAAAGAAGATAAAAACTAGTGTCTAGTTTTCGTCTCTAAATTTGTTTTCGATGTAAGCTGCCTTCAATCTAATTTTTCTATTGGCAACAGAAGGTTTGATGTATTCCTTTCTACTTCTAAGTTGTCTTACAACTTTAGTTTTGTCATACTTCTTCTTGTAACGTTTTAACGCTCTTTCAATGTTTTCTCCTTCTTTTACTTGTACTATTAACATATCTTCTGTTTAATTTGGATTGCAAATGTATATATAACATTTTTGTTTCACAACATTATTAACTACAATTTGTTTACTTTTTTTTCTGAAAATTGAAATTAACTATTTTGTGATGTTTCTTGAGATTACTAATTGCTGAATTTGCGTAGTTCCCTCTCCTATGGTGCACAACTTCACATCTCTGTAGAATTTTTCTACTGGAAAATCTTTGGTGTATCCGTACCCTCCAAAAATCTGGACTGCGTCATTACAAATTTCGCAAGCTATTTCGGAAGAATACATCTTTGCCATAGCTGATTCGGTCACTAGTTTTTCCCCTCTGTTTTTTAAGTCTGCTGCTTTTGCCAAAAGCAAGTCTGCCGCTTCAATTTTAGTTGCCATATCTGCCAATTTGAAAGCAATTGCTTGGAATTGAGAAATTGGTTTTCCAAACTGCTCTCTTTCTTTTGAATATTTCAAGGCCGCTTCGTAAGCACCTTTTGCGATACCAAGTGACAGTGCTCCTATCGAGATTCTTCCTCCATCCAGTACTTTCATCGCTTGAATAAATCCAGATCCCTCTTCTCCTATCATTTGGTCTTTATGCACTCGGCAATTATTGAAGATAAGCTCTGTTGTTTCAGAAGCTCTCATTCCTAGTTTGTTTTCTTTCTTTCCCGCAGAAAATCCTTCCGTCCCTTTTTCTATGATAAAAGCACTCATCCCGTGAGAATCTCCTTTTTCACCAGTTCGTACAATTACTACCGCCACATCTCCCGATTTTCCATGAGTAATAAAGTTTTTGGATCCATTGATTACCCAATAGTCTCCATCTTTCACGGCAGTAGTATTCATTCCTCCCGCATCCGAACCTGTTCCGGTTTCGGTCAATCCCCAAGCTCCTATCCATTCTGCCGAGGCCAGTTTTGGTAAGTATTTCTTTTTTTGCTCTTCACTTCCGTTGTAATAAATATGACCAGTACACAACGAATTGTGCGCTGCTACTGACAATCCAATTGAACCACACACCTTCGAAATCTCAACAATGGCAGTAATGTAATCGTGGTAATTCATTCCAGAACCTCCGTATTCCTCTGGAATAAAAATTCCCATCAAACCGAGCTCGCCCAATTTTTTGAACAAAGGCACAGGAAACTCCTGCATTTCATCCCATTCCATGAAATGTGGTCGAATTTCTCTTTCGGCAAAATCTCTTGCCATTTCTCTCACCATTCTTTGGTTTTCTGATTCTGTAAAATTCATATCTAACTCCTTAGTTAATAAGTTACTAAATTAATTATATTTTCGCTAAAATTGGCTAATCTTTCTTTTCCTTTCAAAAAACTTAACTCGATTACAAATCCAAACCCAGCTACAATTCCTCCTTGTTTTTTTACCAACTCCGAGGCAGCTATTGCAGTTCCTCCTGTAGCCAATAAATCATCGTGAATAAACACATTCCAATTTGGCTTGATAGAGTCCACATGCATCTCAACAGTGGCACTGCCATATTCTAAATCGTAGGAATGCTGAATTGTATCAAAAGGCAACTTTCCCACTTTTCTTACCAGAACAAACGGAATGTTTAGCTCGAGTGCCAATGGCATTCCATAAATAAATCCTCGGCTCTCTACTCCCACGATTGCATCGATCTTCTTTCCTCTTAGTTGACGGGCAAATTCTTGCACAATCTCTCTCGATAAAGACGGGTTTTCCACTACAGGAGCAATGTCCTTGAAGTGAATTCCTGGCTTCGGAAAATCAGGTACATTTCGTACGGTATTCTTTATTTTTTCTGAGAGTAACACGTTTTATTCGATGGTTAAATATGGTGCAATTTTACGATAATGTTTAGGCTTTATCAAGTTAAACTCTTTAATTTGTTCGATCGAAGTAAATTTCCCGTGTTGTTCTCGGTAATTAATAATCAAACGAGTCTGAGAATAAGAAAAATACGGATGTTTTAACAGCTCCTTAAATCCAATTGTATTGACGTTTAATTTTACAATTTTTGATGAATTTGCCATGAATTGATGTCGGTATTGAACAAGCCACTCCTCATCGATCCCATACACTTCATTCAATTGATCTATCGACACAAACCCTCCAATTCTTTCCCTGTGATCGATAATACGGTCCGAAAACACATTCCCTATTCCTTTTGCAGTCATTAGTTCTTCTTTGCTGGCCGTGTTAAGGTCGATTTTACTGATCGTCTCTTCCTTCTGTGTTGATTCTGTTCTCGATTCCAACTCAATGAAATTGGATAATCTTTGGAACTCCTGATCAGAAAGTCCATACACCTTCTTTACTTCGTTCTTGGTAGCGAAATCTCCTACCTTCTCTCGATAATTTATCCAAGTTTTAACTACCTTTTCCGACAATCCCAAAAGTCTCAAAGAGTCTTTAGAAATAGTATTGGGATTAAAATAAAACGGTTCTAGCAAGTGTGGCCGTTGTGGACTCTGGCTGGCTCCAACTTCATTTTTATTTCGCGGAATAGCTACGTAATGCTCTATGACTCCGTAGAGCGAATCGGTCATTGCGTACAGCTTTTTCAATTCGGTTTTGGACTCAAAAGGCTTGACTTTTTTCCTGAAATTTATCAAATTCCAAGCTTGCTTCGAAGAAAAACCAAGTAGCATCAAACTGTCTTTAGAAATTGTATTTGGATTAAATGGAAAAAGCTGATTGACGGGCTGTTCTTCCGATATTTCTTGGGTGGTCAGTTTCTTTAGCGCCTCAGAATAATCCGTAGGCTCTGGAACAAAATAACGAGGAATCAGCCAATAAATGAAGCAGAGGATAAAAATAATAATCAAAAACATGAGAATTCCTTTTTTCTCGGAATGACTAAAAACGAAGTATTTATCAAAGAAATTCATTCTTTAATTTACTTCATTTCTAGGAAAAAACCAAAAAAAATAGAGTCCTACCCTTTCAAAAACTCGAGATTTTCTGTGAGTATTTTCCTCACTCCTACATAAAAGAAACTCAATCCAATAATCATGAGAAGGTGAGAAAAATCATTTTTAGAAAACCATTGATGAAGATTTATTTTAAAAATAAAGATAAAGGCAGAAGGAAAAATGATAGCAATACCCACAAAGATACTTGCAAAAGCAGGAGAGAGTTTCTTTTTGAATTGATAACTAAAGATGCCGACCCCAATAAGCAGACCCAAAATAGAATTGATGGCGATAGGCAAAAATAATAAAGAAGGTTTTTCCAAAACATTGACACTTGTCCAAATGGCGACAAAGACCAAATAAACAAGCAGTAACTTCATTTCATATAGCTTTTTTCCTTTCTTTATGAGCTTAGGATTCCAATGAGCTTCTAACATTGCGACCTCAATCCAATAAATTGCTAACGGAACCAACAACCAGCCAATTAGCTTACCATAATAGTGGTAGTAATTATAAAACAAGTGACCAAATGCCGAGAAAAAGGTTGCTAATCCGTAAATTAAAAAGAATCGAAACCATGCCATTGCGAACCTATTTCTTGTCCTTAGATCATTCATCTTGTGGGCAAAAAACATACTGAGGACTCCCATTACTAGGTCATAAATAAAATCCGTAGGGTCTGTTAATTTCAAGCCAAACAACAAAAAGTCATTCGGTGGCAAATCGATTCCAATCATTGTATTTATGCTTTCATGGCTTTAATTTTACCCATGTATTTCTTCAACTCTTTCTTAACGTTTGGCGCAAGAATTACCAAACCAATCATGTTTGGCACTAGCATAGCGAAAATCATTGCATCGGAAAAATTAATGACTGACCCTAAACTGGAGGCTGCTCCTACTATGACAAACAAACAAAAAAGTACTTTGTACACATTCCCTACAACTTTGCTTCTTCCGAACAAATAAGACCATGCTTGGTATCCGTAATAGGACCAAGAAATCATTGAAGAAAAAGCAAAAAGAATTACCGCCACTGCCAACACATTTGGAAACCAAGAAATAGTCTGAGCAAAAGCTGCTGAAGTTACCTCAACCCCTTTGGTTACCTCTACTCCATACTCAAATACATTCCCATTAATGTTGGAAATAACCAATACCAAAGAAGTCATGGTACACACCACCACCGTATCAATAAATGGTTCTAGCAAGGCCACCAAACCTTCGCTTGATGGATTCTTGGTTTTTACTGCAGAATGAGCAATAGAGGCAGATCCAATACCCGCTTCATTCGAGAAAGCAGCTCTCTTGAATCCTTGTACTAATACTACTCCAATGGCACCTCCGGCAATGGAATCCCATCCAAAAGCTCCACTTATTATTTGCCCAAATGCTTCAGGTACTAAGTCATAATTCATGAAAATTACAGAAATTACTGCTAACGCATAGATCGCTACCATAAAAGGAACTATTTTGTCTGTTACCTTAGCTATTTTCTTAATTCCTCCAATAATTACGATTCCCACTAAAACCGACATGATAATTCCAAAAACTATCCCGTAACCATCAGCAAAACTGTCGGCTCCACCCGTTACATATCTAAACATTTCAAATGCTTGATTCACTTGAAACATGTTTCCCCCACCAAATGAACCCCCTATACACATCACAGCAAACACCGCTGCCAAGACTTTTCCTACCGGTCCTGAAATTCCTTTTTTGAGGTAATACATGGGGCCTCCAAACACCGTTCCATCTGCACCAATTTCTCGATATTTTACTCCCAATGTACACTCCACAAATTTGGAGGACATTCCTAAAAGACCTGCCAAAATCATCCAAAAAGTAGCGCCTGGCCCTCCCAAAGAAAGTGCCACAGCAACTCCAGCTATATTACCTAATCCTACGGTAGCAGAAAGAGCAGCCGTAAGTGCTTGAAAGTGAGATACCTCTCCGTGATGATCTCCTTCCACCCTTATTGTATCAGGATTATCGATTGTATCATCATCGCTTTTGGAACCCGGAAACACATTGGAAGATTTTACGGGCTTTTCGTCTTCCAAGCTGTCATATTTCCCTCGAACAATGTTTATGGATGTTTTGAATCCTCTTACATTTATAAAGCCGAAATAAATGGTAAAATAAAGCGCTCCTAGAATCAAAACGATCAATACCCAAGGAACATTCAATCCGGGCAAAAACTTAGGGGTTGTTGTTTCATCAATTTCTGAGGTAGGTATTCCTTGATTTATCAGCTCTGCGTAGGCAGGATTTTCAGCGGAATCGCTGAAAGGTATATTTGCAAAAACTCCATTTACAAACCAGCCTGTCGCTTCTCCAAAAGCTTTGTCAATCTTTTCATCCATTCCAAGCTCTCTTTTTTCCTCAGAGGTATTAGCCTCCGAGTCAAGAACCCCGCTGACTATTTCTTGCTTTTCTTGAACTATTTCGACCTCAGTCACAGAGTCTTGAGACCAAAAAAGAATGGGAAATAAGACGAATAGAATGAACAGATATCTTTTTGACATAAAGTTATTTTTTTTTTGATGAACTTCAAATATAGAAAAAGTGCGAGTGCTTGCCAAATATTTTAAATCTGTTCAGCTAAAAAAGCAAGAGCCTCCTCCAAGGTAAGTGGCGAGTACCCTAATTCTTCTTTTGCTTTGTCTATTACAAAGCCAGTTTTGGGGGGGCGAGCAGCTGTTTGATTAAGTGTAGAGGTTTTGATAGGAGTCACGCAATCGGTAGACATCTTGTAAAACAATCCTATTCTTCTCACAATTTCGAGAATACTCATAGTTTCGGGTCCTGACAAATGATAAATTCCCGTTGCATTTTTCTCCGCCATTAAAATACACCCTTTGGCTAAATCCTCTGCTAAAGTGGGTGCTCTAAACTGATCATCCACCACATTGATAGGAGTTTGTTTTTCGAGCGCTCCTTTGGCCCACAGAACCAAATTGCCTCGACTCAAATTATCTCCAGTACCGAATACTATAATTGTTCGTGCAATAGCCGAGTTTTTATAATCACTCGTCAAAATCAACTCTTCTGAGGCTAATTTGGAGTGAGCATAATGACTCAATGGATTAGGAACATCTGTTTCTTTGTAAGGTCCATTTTTCCCGTCAAATACAAAATCAGTCGATAAATGGATTAAATGAGATTGGTGTTTTATGGATGCCTCCAACAAGTAATCTACAGCAGTCACATTGATCGCCCAACAACTTTCCTTCTGTTCTTCGCAGGCGTCTACGTTGGTCATTGCCGCAGTATTAATCACTACATCTGGTTTGTACCTATTCATGATTTCCTCCACCTCTTTTTTTGAGGTTATATCCAGAGACTCATACAAAAAATCTTGCACCTTTCTCCGGTTATCGCCTTTCGAGGTTGCAATCAATTCAAAATCTTCGCGAGTCTTCAGTTGATTCACTATTTTTTGCCCCAACAAACCATTGGCTCCTGTGACCAAAATTGACTTTTTACCCATGTTCTATTCCAAAAATTTTATTTATTTCTCTGATTTGTTCGGGTTTGCCTAACACAAACATCTTGGAACCGGGAATCAATTTTATATCAGGTCTGGGGTTCACAATAAATTCCCCTTCGGGAGTTTTGAATCCAACAATGTTGCATCCCGTATTAAAATCTCCCGCAATAACCGAAATTGTTTTGTTTTTGTAATTCTCGGGGATGTTTTCGAATGTTATTTCCTCCAAATTTATTTGCGACTCACCTTGGATAGTGATGTGGTCCAAAAACTCTATCACATCTGGTGTTATTACCAAAGAAGCCATGTGTGCACCCCCCAAAGAATCGGGCATGATGACATTGTTTGCTCCAGCAATTTTCAACTTTTTAACGGAAGAACTTTGAGAAGCTCGACTAATAATTTTCAGTTTGGGGTTTAATTCTTTTGCCGAGAGCACCACAAACAAGTTGTCCGCATCCGAAGGTAAAGTTGTAATCAATGCCGAAGCTGAGTGAATCTGTGCCTTTTCCAAAATCTCATCGGAAGTTGCGTTTCCTTCAATAAACAAATGCTCTTTTGAGGCCCTAAACGCATCCAACAAATCGTGACTTTGTTCGATAATGACGTACTTCTTGTCGTGAGCCGTAAGTTCACTCACAGCCTGAGTCCCCACTCTACCGTATCCACAAACAATAACGTGACCGCTCAATTTTTCTACTTCTTTATTCATTTGATAATCTTTAAAATAAATACGATATTCTCCTTCCAGCAAATATTTAGAAATGGATGAAAGTGCATAGGCAAACGTACCAAAGCTTAACACAATAAGAACCACGGTAAATAATTTTCCTTCGGGATGCAAAGTTCCCACTTCATTAAAACCCACAGTAGATACTGTAATTATTGTCATATAAAAAGCATCAAACAAGGACATTCCTTCGATAATCATATATCCCAAAATACCCGTCAAAACGATAACAATCAGCAAAAATATTGCGTAATATATTTTATAAAACAATCGGTAGTTAAACACTGGATTTTTTCTTTTTTTATTGAAAGTAAAGATACAAATTATATTGAGAAACAAAGAGGGTGATTTTATTTTGGCACGGAAATTGGTTTTAGTTTAAAACAAAATTAACCTCCTGTAAAAAGGAATAAAAACAACTACCATGAAAGCAAAAATACTACTTACAGCCCTTTTGACTTTTCTGATGGTACACGGAAAAGCATTTCAACAAAACAGCACCTTGTTCATCGATGTTCAAGAACAGCCATTCAAGACCTACGTGGTTGTTTTGGACGATGGAACCACTTTAGAATCTGAAAGCGATCTACGAATCAACAGAATGAGAGCAGGAAGAAATGGAATCCAAATTTATAAACGAACCTACCGAAAAGGAAGAAGAAATCAACATACTTTTTTTGACCAACTGATGTTTGATGGAGTTATTCGAATCCAACATAATGCGAAGGTTTTTACGCAACTCATAGGAAGGAGACTCATTACGCGAAGGATCATCGAAAAACCGAGAAATGGGAATATCCACAACCAAAGAGTTATGCATCCGCAAAACTTTAGGAGACTTAAACAAGCGGTAAGGAACGAGAGTTTTGATAAGAACAAGTTACACCTATTAAATATAGCTACCCAACAAAATAACTTTACAACACAACAAGTAGCCGAAATAGTTAATCTTTTCAGTTTTGATAGTTATAAATTAACTTTTGCAAAAAGAGCGTACCTACAAACAGTAGATCCTCAAAATTACTTTGTTGTTCGTAATAGATTGACATTTAATTCTTACAGAAGGCAATTGGATGAGTACATCCTTACTCAAACCAACAGGAACTTTCCTCCAAGACAGAGAAGAAGGTAAAAAAAAGGTTCGAACTAGTTAGTTCGAACCTTTTTTAATTCCAAATAAGCCTCTAGCACATCACTGATCGACAGAAATGTATTTTGGTTCACTTTCTCAAATTTATCCACGGACATCCAGCGGACTTTTGTAATATCCTCTTCTAATTGAGGAATCAATTCTTCCTCTCCGTCATAATCCATCACGAACCAATACGATTTTTTTAAGCACTCCTTTCCTTTGTTCTTGAATTTGTGAAAAGTCGTAATTAGTTCTTCGCGTATCACTGGGTTTGTAATACCACATTCTTCCTCCACTTCTCTCACCGCTCCAGCTTTTACCTTTTCGTGCTTTTCGAGCTTTCCTTTAGGTAAATCCCATTTTCCGCGTCTAAAAATAAACAAAACCTCATCTTTCTTATTCACAACTAATCCACCTCCGGCTTCTACAATTCTGTATCGTTTCTTCAAGATTTTATTCATCAATCTTTCTGTTAAAAAATTGACTATCATTTCTTTATCTCCTTCTTTCTTCGAAACTATCGCATCAAAATCTTCGAAAGAATAACACGTGGTAAAAGATATATCCTTTTTGATAAATGATTTTTTCAGGTTAAATCCTATCCAAAATACCCTTTCATTGATAAAAACTTTATACATTTGCGCTCGATTATGATTTTAGACAAAAATACAGCCTCAAAGGTAGCAGAATATTTGTTACAAATAAAAGCAGTGAAACTAAATGTGGAAGAGCCATTTACATGGGCCTCTGGAATTAAGTCTCCTATTTATTGTGACAACAGAACAATTCTTTCGTACCCAGTGGTACGAACATATATTCGCCAGCAACTCGCAGAACTTACTGTGGAAGCTTATGGTAAGCCAGATATTATTGCAGGAGTTGCCACAGGTGGGATTGCTCACGGAGCTCTTGTAGCGCAAGAACTAGATATGCCTTTCGCTTATGTTCGTTCGTCCGCAAAAGGTCATGGTTTGCAAAACATGATTGAAGGAGTAATGGATAAGGGAAGAACTGTGGTATTGATTGAGGACCTAATCTCTACGGGAGGAAGCTCTATCCAAGCAGTAAATGCCGTAAAGGAGCATGGAAACCAAGTAAAAGGAGTTGTGTCTATCATGGATTACGGATTCCAAAAAGCAGAAGACAACTTTAAAGATGTTTGTAGCTACTACTCTCTTTGCAACTTCGATGTACTCATCGAAACGGCCTTAGAAAAACAATTTATTACGAAAGAAAACTACGACTCACTGCTGAAGTGGAAAGCAACAGTTTAAAGTTATCAACCAGTTTTTATTTCCGTTAAAAACATCTTAGTGGATTCATTCTCAAGATTAGATTAATTACTTATTTTTGAAGCGTCAGATTTTACTCTGACGCTTTTTTTATTGATTTATACCAGACAAAGCACCCTTTCATGGAATCAACTCTTACCACAACCAACTACACTTTTCCGGGACAAACAGCCGTTTACAAAGGAAAAGTGAGAGATGTTTACAACATCAACAACCAAAAAATTGTTTTGATAGCCTCTGACAGAATTTCGGCATTTGACGCTGTATTACCAAAAGGAATCCCTTACAAAGGACAAATACTTACTTCGATTGCCACGAAGTTTTTGAATGAAACAAAAGACTTAGTTCCCAATTGGCTAGAGGCTACACCCGATCCAAATGCCGCAATCGGTTTATTTTGCGAGCCTTACAAAGTGGAAATGGTAATACGAGGATACCTCGCGGGACACGCCTGGAGAGAATATAAATCAGGCAAAAGAACTATTTGTGGTGTAGAAATGCCTGAGGGAATGAAACAAAATGATAAATTTCCTGAACCCATCATTACACCTGCAACAAAGGCAGAAGACGGAGACCATGATGAAGATATCTCCAAAGAGGAAATCATCACTCAAGGTATTGTAAGTAAAGCGGAATATGAGCAGCTGGAAAAATACACTCGAGCTCTGTTTCAGAGGGGAACAGAAATTGCCGCAAAGCAAGGTCTTATTTTGGTAGATACGAAATATGAATTCGGTAAAAAAGAAGGGGTAATTTACTTGATTGATGAAATTCACACACCGGACTCATCGCGGTATTTCTATGCAGAGGGCTACGAAGAAAGACAGCAAAAGAATGAGGAGCAAAAACAACTCTCTAAAGAATTTGTACGAGAATGGCTCATAGAAAATGGATTTCAAGGCCTTGAAGGTCAATCGATACCAGAAATTCCAGACACGTTTGTAGAAACAGTCACAGAACGATACATTGAGTTGTTTGAAAAAATAACGGGAGAAAAATTTATCAAAGCGGACAATTCGGATATTGCAAACCGGATAGAATCTAATGTGACGGATTACCTTCAAGTGTAAAAACGAAAGTGTAACTTTTGTTACATTCTACTTGAAATTCTAGGGTTATTTTTGTAAAAAACAACTCGCATGAATAATAAAACTGCCTATTTCTTTTCTTTGATTCTAGGGATTCAAAGCATCGTTGCTTTTTCTCAGAAAGCGAATTTCCAAGTACACTTAACACCTATTTCTGTTCCGTCATTAGGCGGGATTCAATCCTTTGCTTTTGCTCAACACAACGGCAAGTGGTTATTGATTGGAGGAAGACTTGATGGGCTTCATCAAAGACAACCTTTTGCCAGCTTTGACCTGGCGGGACACAACAATCAGCTAATAGTTGTGGATCCCGTTACCAGACAAACTTGGAGCAAATCAATATCGTCCTTATCTTCTGCTCTCCAAGATCATGTAAAATCAACAAACGCGGAGTTTTTTCAAGAAGGCAATACCTTGTATCTAGTTGGAGGTTATGGCTACAGCTCTGCGGCATCCGACCATACCACCTTTGCCAACTTGACGGCCATTGATGTGTCAGCTACAATCAATGCAGTGATAAACAACACGTCCATCACTTCTTTTTTTCGACAAATCTCAGACTCAAAATTGCAAGTAACTGGTGGAAGGCTCGAAAAAATATACGATACTTATTATTTGGTTGGAGGACAAAAATTTATTGGAAGATACAATCCAATGGGGCCAACTCACGGACCAGGTTTCATCCAAGAATACACGAATGAAATAAGGAAATTCACAATTTCTGACAATGGCACCTCGCTCTCGATTAATCATCTAGGTAAGTTGAGAGATACGAATCAGCTACACAGAAGAGACTATAATGTGACACCTCAAATAATGCCAAACGGTCAAGAGGGATTAACTGCTTTTTCGGGAGTGTTTCAAAAAAACGCGGACATACCTTTCTTGAATTGCGTAAACATCGATAGCAATGGCTATGTTCCAAACAATACTTTTAGTCAATATTACAATCATTATCACTGTGCCAATATTCCGTTGTACTCCAATTATTATTCGGAAATGAGCACCATTTTCTTTGGAGGAATCGCCCAATATTATGACAATTCAGGAGTTTTAACACAAGACAACAATGTTCCTTTTGTCAATACTATTGCCCGCGTAACGAGGGACGTAGGCGGAAATATGGCTGAATACAAACTCCCCGTAACAATGCCTTCCTTGCTGGGAGCTGGATCGGAGTTTATCCCGGTAACCTCCATTCCTCGATACCACAACGGAGTGATAAAATTGGATAGCTTATCTACCGACACTACTTTGGTTGGGTACATATTTGGAGGAATTAGCAGTACTGCGCCCAATATTTTCTTTTCTAATACAGGAACCCAAAGTTCTGCGAGCAATCAACTTTTTGAAGTAAGGATTATCAAAGGAAACACCTATTCGTTGCCCGAACTGAACAAACAAAGCACAGGAACACTGAAGCTTGTTGTTTTTCCTAATCCTAACAATGGCATTTTCAACATACACTACACCCTCACTCAACCCTCATCCATCGTAATTCGGATTCTGTCTTCTGATGGAAAAATCATATCGGAACGAACAGTGAAAAACATGCCTACCGGAAAACACTCTTTTTCTGAAGAAATTCAAGAAATTCGTGCATCTGGAATATACCTTGTTCAACTAAAAACCGACTACGAAAGCACCACTCAGCGAATTATTCTTTCTCGATAGATTCACCAAAAAACATGGCATTAAAATTCGCCAAATATAGTTTTGTTTTCGCCCGCGTGAAAGCGGTATACAGCCATCTTAAATATTCGGGATTTACCATTTCTTTGGTTAAGTAACCCTGATCAATAAACACCGTATCCCACTGTCCTCCCTGCGACTTGTGGCAGGTTACGGCATAGGAGAACTTTACCTGAAGTGCATTAAAATAAGGATTTTTCAATACTTTTTCCATCCGTTCCCTCTTTCCCGGAAATTCATCTAAGTACTCCTTTTCTATTTCAAAATAGAGAGTTTTGAGCTTGGCTCGAGGTAAATTTGTTGTTTCTACCATAATGGCATCCAACATCAGTTTTACTTCAAAGGGCTCTTCGTCTGGATAATCCACTAGCCGAATTTCGACTGAGGCAAATTTGAATCCATATAATTCCTCAATTTTGCTTATTCGCAACAATTCGATAATATCGCCATTGGCAATAAAACCCGCCTTGGACTTATCGGATAGCCAGTGATAATTATTCTTAACTACCATCATTAAATCTCCCGCGTCAATCTCCTCTTCTTTGTAGAGAATTCTGGCTCTAATGTGCTGGTTAAATAGGTTTGCTCGTTTGTTGGATCTACACAAAACTATGCAGTTTTCGACTCCAAAACTGGCATACGAACTTTCCAATTCGTCTTGCAGCTCATTGCCCACAACCTGAAGAACATCTTCATACTCGCGGTTAGAAATAAGCGGCAACAATTCTTTCTCATGAATTTTGTTTCGAATCTGTGTAGCATTTACCAAAATACCAGATTCTTGTTTCTGGCGCACTACTTGCGTCAATCTGTACTCAAAAACCTCTGCGTAAAAAGTAGACTCCAAAAACTTTGGGTCGAGTGCTCGACTCAACTCTTCTCCCACAGGTGGTAATTGGGCGGTATCGCCTACAAAGAGTATGGCACACCTCTTTCCTTCGTACACATACTCCATCAAATCATCCAACAGGGATTTCTTGTCCATGTAGGAATTATCTCCTATCATAGAGGCTTCGTCCACAATAAATAGGGTATTCGAAAGGGTATTTTTCTTTAGTACAAATAAACTTCTACCTCCCACATACTTGTACGTGTAGATCATTTTATGAATCGTAAACGCCCTCCTTCCCGAATAGGAAGAAATCACCTTTGCGGCCCTTCCGGTGGGAGCCAACAATACCGTTTTTAAGTTCAATTTTCCGATCACTTTGGTAAGCGCAGAAACTAAAGTTGTTTTACCAGTTCCTGCATATCCATTCAGTACAAAAAGCTTTTTGGCACTTCCCGATGTAAGAAAATCATGAAGCCGTTCAATTAGTTTGGACTGATCCTCAGTAAAAGGAAATTCAAACTGACTTGCAATTAATTCTTCAAACTTTTCTTGTTGCATAAAACGAAAATGAATTCAAAAACGGAGGAAAACAATAATAAGAATACCGTTTACAAAGATTATTTACCCCAAAATAAATGAAATATTAAATAATATGTAAATAACGGAGAATAACTCTAAATTTAATTTTTTCAATGAAAAAAATTTTTAATTTTGTTTCTATAAGAAACCCGCAATAAATAAAACTACATGGATATTTTTGATGAATTTTGGTTGTTTGTAAGAAAATACCTTTTCTCTATACTTTTAATCTTAGCAGGAATTTCATGCTTGATAGTAGGAGCTAGCTCAAACGGAGGAACAGATTTAACACAAAGTGCCTACTTCATCTATGGTTCTATCGGATTATTTATCCTTGGATTTGTGTCGTTGTTTTTTATCCTACAACAAAAAATATCGAGAGGAATTACTGCCGGACTCTCTCTCATTTTTATCGCAGGATCTTTTTTCTACTTATTTTTGAATTTTAAAACTGTAGAAGATAGAATTATTTATTTGGCTGAAGTAGAAGAGTCGCAAGATTTAGCAAAACAAGGACTAAAAGACATTCAAAAACTTCAAGAGGCTTACGACAGAAAGTATAGAAAATTTGCTGGAAGTTTTACTGAGTTAATTCAATTTGCAAAAAATGATTCGATTAAAGTATTGGTAAAAGCAGAAGGTGATTTACCTTCTAGAAAAATGACAGTGGAAGAAGGAAGGTCATTGGGGTATAGATATCCAAAAGAAGTTTGGACTGAGGCAGACGCGTTAAAACTAGGGTTGATCGTGAGAGATTATGCAAAAATTCCAGTTTCTCAAGACTTGTTCAGTGAAGAAGAACAAGAGAAACAAAATAGAATTTATCCGTTTGACATTGATAAATTAACGGTTCAAAGAACGATTAAAAATGATACTGCCAAGAAAACATTTGTCATGGAAACCAAACTAGTTGATTCTACTCTTCATGTAGAAATCTCCTCTATCCCTCCTTATGGTCCTCAATTCGACTATGACGTTACAGAAGTTTTCAAATTGGGAGGATTGGAAGAAAAAAGCATGAAATCAAACTGGAAATAACTCCAAGATTTCTTTCACACATTAATTAATTACCACGATGGTAGTATTTTACAACATGACAGAAAATGAAGTAAAATCTTACCCGGACTTTCATCTATCCATAGAAATCTATCCACAAAGAGTTTCATTACTCCTTGTAAACAAGAAAAATGCGAAACCCGAAGCGATTGAACATCTTTCGGGAAATAGCCAAGATTTTACTCAGCTCATTTCTCAAAGCAAAATCACTTCCATTGCCACTCCAAACTCGGTGAGTGCTACCTTCATAAATTCACTCTTTTCGCTTGTGCCCAAGGCACTTTATCAAGAAGAACACAAGGAAACTTATTTGAGTCAAGTTGTTTCGCTTGGCCCCGAGCACAAAGTGAAATGTGATTCGTTTCTTACTCAAGATATCGTTACATGCTTT
>JALRIS010000153.1 GCA_023255335.1 Flavobacteriales bacterium
AACCCAGCCGATTTTGAATTTGAAAAAGCAATTGCACATACCAATAGGGTTTTATCGCAAATAGAAACTGTTTTCTTGCTAACTGCTGCTAGAACTTCTTATATTTCTTCAAGTATAGTAAGAGATGTACTTAGAAATGGTGGAGATATTTCAAGATTAGTGCCAGATTCTGTTTTAAAAAAATAAAAAACGCCATTCTCACTTCAGTGAAGATGGCGTTTTGATCCTGAATGATGACCTGATTAAAAAGGTAAGTCATCGTCAGATTTGGCAGAATTTGAGCTTCCTTTGGGTTTTCCCATGAGTAGCAGCTCATTCACCACTACCTCGGTGGTATATCTCTTGTTTCCGTCCTTGTCTTCCCAAGAGCGTGAAGTAAGCTTTCCTTCGATAGCTATTTCGCTCCCTTTTTGCACGTATTTTTCAATTATCTCGGCAGTCTTTCCCCATGCAACTAGGTTGTGCCATTCGGTGTTTTCCATCAGCTCGCCTTTTGCATTTTTATATTTTTCGTTTGTAGCGAGGCTAAAATTAGCGACTGTTTTTCCAGACTCTAAGTGTTTTACTTCAGGAGATTGTCCTAATCGTCCAATTAATTGTACTTTGTTTTTTAAGTTACTCATAATGTAGTGTGTTTTCTTCCGCCCAAAGGCAGGTTCGTTTATGTGCCGTCAAACCTCGTTGTTTGTTTCGACAGTGCAAATATGCGGTGAGTCTTTTTGAGTATTCGGTTGCTAACTACTTGTTTTCGTTTACTTTCGGATGTAATCGTTTGTAGTCGTTTGTAAATGATAAATATTTTTGTATCTTACATCAGTAAAACACTGAAATACAGATAGAAATATCTCATTCAGTTTAATTTTTAGCCTTATGGAAAAGAAATGTTTAGAATGTGAAGAAATTGTGCGTGGAAGAGCTGACAAGAAGTTTTGCTCTGATTATTGCCGAAATTCATACAACAACAAACTGCATGTGGAGGACAAGAATTTGGTTCGAAACATTAATAATAGGCTTAAGAAGAATTATAAAATTTTATCGGATCTCAATCCAGATCAAAAAACCAAAACTCATCGAGATAAATTAATTGCCAAAAATTTTGACTTTAATTACATCACAAGTGTTTATACCACTAAAAAAGGAACGGTTTATTATTTCGTTTACAACCAAGGTTATTTGGAGCTCGATAATGGATTTTATATGCTGGTAAAGCGGGAAGAAAATTAAGCCTGAGAGTGTAAAGGCTTAATTTGATAGAAATATTATGTAACTTAAGGCTCGAAAAAACAAAAACCCATCTATGAAAACATCAACATTATCATTTGGAAAGTACCTAGTGCTTTCAGTATTAGCGCTAGGAATAACTATTTCTAGTTGTAAAAAAGAAGAGGAAGAAGTAATTGAACCAAAGACTGAAACAACTGCACCAGAACCAACTTTTAGTGCTCATGCACAAGTTCAGGTTCCAATCGTATTGAAAGAAACGGGAGAGCTTTGTCCGCCTTGTGGAGGATGGGGATGGACAAACTGGGAAACCTTAATAAATGATTACAAATCCACTGCTTTTAAATGGGCAAATTACAGTAATTACTTTGTGTCTAATTCATTTTTTGTAAATTCTGAGTTAGATCCTGCCAACTCGGTTCAAAATGCATTTCAAGCAAATTTCCCTTACGGAGGTTCAAAACCTCTGATTTATGTAAACGGAACCCAAGCGAGCACGAATACGGGAGCCGCTCAAGTCACAGATTCTAAAGTAAAAATAGACCAATCTATCAATACGCCAGCGGCAAATGTGAAAGTATCAGCTGCCTACAAAATAAAATGGGAAGGGAATAAAATTACGGTAGACGCACAAGCTAAATTTTACCAAAATACTGGAGGTGCTTATTACATGGGTGTTTACCTTGTAGAAGATAAAGTAATGGCAACACAAAGCGGACAATCTGGAACTGTCCCTCATCATTTAGCGATGAGAGGATCAGTAGAAGGTGGAGTTTGGGGAAAAGAAATAGTATCCGGAACTGTAGCTGCTGATGATGTGTTCGATGAAACTTATACAACTACTATTCCCTCTGGTTATAACAAAGAAAACATTTCGGTGGGCGTAATTATTTGGAGAAAAAATGGAACAAAGTATTTTTATGAAAATGCTGCTACCAACCAAGAATAAACAGAAAGTCATTCAAAATAAAAAAGGGGTTGCTCATGTAGCAGCCCCTTTTTTTATTAGGTGGTAGGTGTGTACATCAAGGAAGGATTACGACACTTTGCGTATCGGAGGCATAGAGGCTAAAGTTTCCTAACGCTCCATTATTGAAGTTGCCAGTTGGGTTGGCAGGAGGAGCGCCATTTCCGATATTTATCAGCGCATCCACTCCTTCTAGATAGGTAAAAGTTGCCCGATCGCAAGAGGTGAGTTTCATGGTTACATTATCAAAAGCATCCGCCACATCAATTGCGAACAAAGGAAACTCAATTCTGTTTCCATTTAAGAATCCATCATCCAATAAAATAAGATTAAAAATATCACCGTAATAGGTACCCTGAATATCTACCTCGATTCGATAGTAGTTATCCGTGGCTGCGGGGTCATTGAATTCAATTTGGGTAATGTACCCGCTGTCATTGAATGTACTTGCTTCCACAAATTCATACGAGATTGTATCAATTGGCACTACTGCGGGCATAATTCCTTTGGCCACAAAACTATTCCCATTCTCATTTACGGTAAGCGTATATTCTGTTCCAGATACCGCGTTAAAACCAACCAATTGATAGTTTCCATCGCCAAAACTTGTGAGGGTATAATCTCCAGCACCATCGCTTAGTACAACGGTGGCATTGGTAATTGGTACAGGAGTGTTGTCACCAAAGAAGTTGGAAGTCTTGCTTACCTTCACATCAAAACTATGTGTTCCTTCTAGCAAGGTGGCTTCAATTACTGTTCGTTTGTCTCCCTCTTCTTGTTCAATATCGATAATTTTTCGACAAGAAACCGTAGAAATCGCGAGGATGGAAAAGGCAAAAATTATTTTTTTCATACTGTCTAAAATTTAAAGTTATAGGTAACAGAAGGGATTATTTTAAATAAAGCTGTTTGTTCAGCCACTGTCTGTCCTGGGTTGCTTTCGTCATCAATAAAATTAATAGAGAAGGTATTTTCTCTACCATACACATTGTAAATAGAAAAATTCCAGTTGGATTCAAACTTATCGGTTTTCTTGTTGTACCAAGTCACCCCCACATCCATTCTGTGGTAATCGGGGAACCTCGATTGATTTCTTCCCGAATAATAAGGCACATTTACTCCTTCTATTTGGTATCCTCCAGATGGATAGGTAACTGCAAGTCCTGTCGTGTATACCCAACTTGCCGATGCAGTCCATTTTTCGTTGAATTTGTAAATACCCACTGCTGATATATCGTGGATCAAATCCTGACGAGCAGGATAGTATTCTCCGTTGTTGATGGCATCAAATTTTCGTAAAGAACGAGAGTAAGTGTAACTTAACCAACCAGTAAAGGCACCTTTTCTTTTTTTCAAATAGAATTCAGCTCCGTAGGCTATTCCTGAGCCAAAAGTTAATTCACGCTCTACTTCACCGTTCAAGAAGAGATCTGCTCCATTCTTGTAATCAATCTGATTTTGGAGATTTTTGTAATATCCTTCTACCGAAAACTCGTAGGTGTTCTTTTTAAAATTTCTAAAATATCCCAAAGCTATTTGATCAATGATTTGGGGTTTGACATTGTTAGAACTTGGCACCCAAGAATCGGTGGGAGAAGAAGCCGTTGCATTGGACAATAAATGAATGTACTGGTAGTTTCTATTATACGAAGCTTTGAGGGAGGATACCTCGCTCAGCATATATTTGGCTGCCAGTCGGGGCTCAAAACCTCCATAAAACTTAGCGGTTTCATGTCGGTTGTAATAGCGAGAGTTTGTGGTATTGCCTGCCTCGTTGTAGTCAAAAATAGAATCATTATTCCCCAAATAATTAAAGAACGAATACCGAAGACCATACTGAATGCTGAATAGTTCCGACACTTTTTGTTCATTTTGGAGGTAAACAGCGTTTTCTGTAGCAAGTCTATCATTCAAATTGATAGGATTAAAACCCGAAATGGAACTAAATAATTCACCTGGATCAAACGTGTGATAAATCATGTTGAGTCCAAATTTTATGGTGTTCTTTTCATTCAAAAAATAAGAAAAATCTTGTTTGATGTTGTAATCCAAAATAGAGGCTTTGAATCCAAAAGATTCTTCATCGCTTCCTATCTTAAATTCATAATCATAATTACTCAAGATAAGCGAAGTGTTCGAAAACAACTTATCGCTAAACAAATGGTTCCAACGTAGAGTTCCTGTAGCATTTCCCCAATTGAATCCAAAAGTTTCTCCAACTCCTAACACATCTCTTCCAAAGTACCCTGACAGGTACACCCTGTTTTTATCATTTATTTTGTAATTTGCTTTGAGGTTAAGGTCGTAGAAGTAGAGTTTGGAATCTCTTAAATCTTCGTCTGGCGATAGTTTTAAGAACAAATCGGCATAACTTCTTCTTCCCGAAACGACAAATGAACCTTTGTCTTTTACGATGGGACCTTCGAGTGTTAGCCTAGAAGAAATAACCCCCAAACCTCCTGAAGCACCAAATTTTTTGCTGTTTCCGTCTTTCATGGTAATGTCCATTACCGAAGAACCTCTTCCTCCATATTCTGCTGGCATTCCTCCTTTGTACAGAGACACATCTTTGATGGCATCAGAATTGAACACTGAGAAAAATCCAAGGAGATGAGAAGCATTATACACCACCGCTTCGTCCAATAAGATTAGATTTTGATCTACACCACCTCCACGCACAAAAAAACCTCCATTTCCTTCCCCGCCACTCTTTATTCCAGGCATGAGTGTAAATGTTTTTACGATGTCTTTTTCACCCAATAAGACGGGTATTGCTTCGATAGATTTTGGATCCAATTTTTCGATACTCATTTCTGTAGAAGAGACATTAGCATCCTCGATTTCGCCCGTTACCTCAAATTCTTTCAGTTTGGTTGATTGTTCTGCGAGTTCGATATCAAACCGTTGATTGGCCGATAGTTGAATTTTCTTTTCTACAGGTTCGTAACCAAGTGAGGTAAAAATGAGAGTGTAATTTCCTTTTTCGAGAGTAAGAGAAAAGAAACCGTACACATTGGAAACTGCCCCCACCGTTGGAAGTTCTTTTACCTTTACCGTTGCGCCAATTAAGTCTTCTCCGTTGGAGGCATCTTTTAATGTTCCGCTTATCGTAAACTGCTGGGCATTCGCCATAAAAGAAAGACAAAAACCTAGTAGAATCAGTAGTTTTTTCATTTGTTCAATTTTAAGTAACAAATGTAAAACAAACGCTCCGATTATAATGTTAAATTCTTGTAATTGGATACATTCAATGATAATTGGACAAAATCAACAGAGCAAATCCCGTTCTGTGTCCGAGTGGGATTGATTTTTTTTCGAAACCGGAGAATGATTGGTCTTTACCAACTATGAAAAGAAGCTGAAATCAACTCCAATGTGAATAAAAATTACGATAGTTCCTCTACCGCTTGTTCCCATTCTTCTTCTTTTTCTTCAAGAGAATTTTTTAGGGTTTTGTATTCTTCAATTATTTTGTTGGCTTTCGATTCGTCCGAGT
>JALRIS010000157.1 GCA_023255335.1 Flavobacteriales bacterium
TGAAGGAAATGGCCTATCTTTTTGTATTTATTGGAGTATCAATGATTAATGCTTTTTCGAAAAAAATGAGCTTGTACGAAATTGGCTTTATTAACCTAGCATTTATTTCTTTAACAGCAGTAGGAGAGAAACTTCTTCAACAAAAAGAGAGCGCAAAACGCACTGCTAATTTTGAATTGACATATGGAAATTTGAAAAATTTAAGTACCGAAAATTACGAAGCATTGAAAAACGAAATTGGTTCAACCACAGGATTAAAAGTTGAATCAGTCAAAATTATAAGTATGGACTTAAAAACAAATGAAGCAAAACTAAAAGTATATTACGAGAAATAATCCACAATAATTCTTCTTCCATTTTTTTCCTTTACCAAAAAAAATCCCCTTCCGAACAACAAACGGAAGGGGATTTTAGGTTACAACAACAATAAGATTGCCTTAATTATTCAGGTTCTCTTTCACCAATTTAGAAATAATTTTACCGTCAGCTTTTCCCGACAGCTGCCCCATAGCAGCACCCATTACTTTTCCCATATCTGCAGGAGAAGAAGCGCCTGTTTTAGCAATTATCTCTTTCACTACCACGCTTATTTCCTCTTCGCTCATTTGAGCAGGCAAATAGGCTTCAATAATCTCTGCCTGAAACACCTCGTCATGCACCAAATCTTCTCTGCCTTGCTCTTGATAAAGAGCAGCAGCATCTTTTCTTTGTTTGTGTAGCTTCTGAAGTATTTTCATTTCAACCTCTTCACTCACATCTCCACTACCATCTTTGGTAGCCTCCAACATTAAGGCAGATTTTATGGCTCGCAAAGCGTCTAATTTTTCTTTATCTCGAGCTTTCATAGCTCCTTTGATATCGGTATTTATTTTTTCTGTTAAACTCATTGTTTTCTTTTTAGTAGTTGGTCGTTAGTCTTCACTATGAATTACAAAGGTAATTTAAATACTGAAGACTTTTTACTTACGACTTTACACTCATTCAATCCACGTTGTCATGCAGAAAAGAGTTGTTACCTTTAATGGAATTTCCTTTTCCCTCTTCGTCAGACAAGGTAAATCTTGAGACATTGTTCTCCGATGAATGAGGAGTATCTTCCAATTTTATTTGTCTTCTGATGTAAGCTGGCTCGCTTTCAAGCTCAGTAAGTCCAAATGGTGTTCTCAACTTCAAGCTCAACTCCTTTATCCTTTCCTCTCTTTCAGCTGACAATTCTTGAAGCTGCTCCCTGCTAATCTCCTCTCTTACTTCTTCTTTAGGCTCTGTAGGTTCCGGAATAGCATTGGCTGGAGTTGTTGGCAAATCATCTTCCAAATCGTCCTCCAAGTAGTGAATTATTCGTTCTTCCTTTTTTGGCTCTTGTTGAGAGTTTTGAGGGGAAGAAATTGGCTCAATCACCTCTTCACTTTTGGGTGTATTAATTTCAAAATTCAAGGAGGCTTGTTCCTCTCTCATGATTCTTTCCATATTATCTTCCTCTTCTACTTCTTCCTCTGGAGTTGAAGCTTGTGGCTCCTCTTTGGGCGCTACACTCTTAAGGTAAGGCATTTCATCTAACGGTTCCTCCTCTACTTTAGTAAGCTCCGGTGTTGAGAATGATTGAGTAGGTGAAGTAATTGGCTGAGCAATCATAGTTGGCTCCTCAGTTCCTAAATCAAGGTAAGTCTTTTTTGGCTCTTCAGGAGTTACTCCTGTATCTACATTGGCATTTGTATGAAAACCAGTAGCAATTACAGTAACACAAACTCCAGTACCAAGAGTTTCATCATATCCTTGACCCATAATCATTTCTGCTGATCCTCCGGCTGCATCCACAATGAAGTCGGTAATTTCGCTCATTTCGTCCATTGTCAATTCCTCCTCTCCAAACGTAATGTTCAGCAACACCTGCTTAGCACCTGTAATATCATTGTCGTTAAGCAATGGCGAAGAAAGAGCTTTTTCTGCAGCAATGATGGCTCTGTTTTCTCCTTCGGCAGTAGCAGTTCCCATAATCGCTACACCGCTGTCCTTCATTACGGTATTTACGTCATTCAAATCTACGTTGATGAATCCAGTTTTAGAAATCACTTCGGCAATTCCTTTGGCAGCCGATGCCAACACTTGATCAGCCTGAGCATAAGCATTTCGGATAGTTAAATTACCGTACATATCTCTCAGCTTTTCGTTGTTAATGATAAGCAATGTATCTACAGCTTCTCTCATTTCTTTGATCCCTGCCTCAGCTTGTTCTTTTCTTTTCTTTCCTTCGAAACTAAACGGAACAGTCACGATTCCTACCGTTAAAATCCCCATGTCTTTGGCAACCTTGGCCACCACTGGACCTGCTCCGGTTCCTGTTCCACCACCCATTCCGGCAGTGATAAACACCATGTTGGTATTATCAGATAAATAATTTTTTATTTCATCTACGCTCTCAATAGCAGCATTCTTTCCTACCTCTGGCAAGGAACCTGCACCTCTTCCACCAGTAAGAGTTTCTCCTAATTGAATTTTGGTAGGAACTGCACTAATATCTAGCGCCTGAATATCGGTATTACACACGATAAAATCTACGTCCTTTATTCCAAGTTCGTACATGTGGTTTACGGCATTACTACCTCCACCTCCAACACCTATCACTTTGATGATATTGGCTTTGTTGTTGTTTGGGATGTTAAATTCCATATCTATTGGTTTTGTTGTTGTTTTTATTTTATTTCTTCGTCAAAAAATCTCTTGATCTTGTCAAAAAAGTTAGGAGCTTTCATAAAAGAAGTATCTCTTTGCACTGTTTCTGGTCTTTGAATTGCTCGTTGGTTTTCGTATCCCTTCATCACCAACCCAATACCGGTTGCAAATAGAGGACTTGTAATGTCTTCTTGGATTCCTTTGCCAACATGCTCATTGGGATAACCAACACGGCTATTCATTCCCGTTACGTACTCAAATAATTGAGGTAAATATTTCAGTTGAGAACCACCACCTGTAATTACCACTCCACCAATCAGTTTTTTCTCAAATCCTGAATTTTTTATTTCAAAATGGATGTGTTCGATAATTTCTTCCATTCTTGCCTGAATGATACTTGATAGATTTTTTACCGAAATTTCTTTTGGCTCTCTTCCTCTCAATCCAGGGATACAAACAATCTCGTTCTCCTGGCTTTTGTTGGCCAAAGCAGTTCCATACTTCTGTTTCAATACCTCAGCTTGACGCTTCATGATTGTGGTTCCCTCTTTAATGTCTTCCGTAATGACGTTTCCTCCAAATGGAATTACTGCAGTATGACGAATTATTCCTTCATGAAAAATTGCAATATCAGTGGTTCCACCTCCTATATCAACCAAGGCAACACCGGCCTCTTTTTCTTCTTCGCTAAGCACTGCCTCAGCAGAAGCAAGTGGCTCCAAAATAATGTCGGCTACCTCCAATCCAGCTTTCTCAACACATCTATAAATGTTTTTTCCTGCGGCAATTTGTCCAGTTATGATATGGAAATTTGCCTCCAGTTGAACTCCTGCCATTCCTATTGGATCTAATATTCCCTGTTCTCTATCCACAATATAGTCCTGAGGTAATACATGAATAATTTCCTCGCCTGGCATCATCACCAACTTGTACATATCATCTACTAATGAATTGATATCTGCTTGTGATATTTCTTCCTCATGACTACTTCTCGTAATCATTCCTCGATGCTGTAAGCTTTTTATGTGCTGACCAGCGATTCCCACATTTACCACCTTAATTTCCACACCTGATTTTAGCTCAGCTTGTTCTACCGCTGCTTTTATCGATTGAACAGTTTTTTCGATATTGGCTACAACTCCCCTTGTCACCCCAAGAGATTCTGATTTTCCCACACCGATTACTTCAATCTTTCCGTGTTCATTTTTTTTACCAACGATACACGCAATCTTGGTGGTACCGATGTCTAATCCTACTACGATTTCTGATGATTCCATATTATTTATTTTTTTTGCAAACTATTTGGTTATCGAACTTTAAGTTTATGGTTTTGTATAAGTTTAAATTGTTTGGGTTTATTCCTTTTGTATAAAACAGCTTTAGTTTTTCGAATTTTGTTTCAATGTTCTTCGCTTTCCCAAAGATTATTTCTTGGTTTCCCACTTTAGGAATAAGAACAATTTCTTCATTTTTCTCTAAAAATATTTGTTCTATCAATGCCTTCAAAAACTCATCCTTATTGATGGCAAGGGCTACTTCATACACCTCGTCCAGTAGCGTTGTATTCTTTACTGAATCGTGCCGAACAATTTCGTAATAATCTTCTCCGGCTTTTAGTTTTAAATACCCATTTACTCCCAAAACTCGAGCCGTGTAATGTTCAGAAGTTTCCATAGTCTTGCCTTTATCATCGATATACAGAGAGTAACCATTTCGATTGAACACCCTCGCAATCGGCTTTCTTTGGCGTATGTCTATTCGTAGCTCACCTTTCATACTTTTGTACACCTCCACCTCTTCCACACTAGAGAGGCTCAAGAGCTTTTTTTCGAGTTTTTTGGAATTAATTTGGCTAAACTTATCCACCCCTTTCTTGAACCCAGTATTTGCCAAAATGTCCTCTACTCTTTTGGGAGTTACAAAGTGATTCCCGCTCAGAACATCTACGTTTACCACAATTGAGTCGCAAATTGTATTTTCCTTTTTGCGTAAAGTAAAGCTCAACAAGGCCAAGGTGGCTATTAAAAACAATGCCCAAATCGATATGTTCACTATTTTTTTCATTCTTGGTTTAACTTTCTTTTAATTGGTTCTACTAATGTATTTATATCGCCTGCTCCTATGGTGAGTAACACCCCCAATTCGTCTTTTTTTAAACTTTCAACCAGCGTAGCTTTGGTTTCCTTTCTTTTGTGGCTGTTTTCAATCCTATCGAGAAGATATTGCGCATCAATTCCTATAATCGGTTTCTCCCTTGCTGGGTAAATATCCAATACTATTATCTCATCTAACTCAGACAATTCTTTTGCAAACGCATCGCCAAAATCTCGAGTTCTTGAGTATAAATGTGGCTGAAAAACACCCGTCAGTTTCTTACCTGGATACAAAGCTTTCACTGAATTTACGAGAGCTTGAATCTCGGTTGGGTGATGTGCATAATCATCAATAAACACGATGTCGTCTTGTTTGATTACGTACTCAAATCTTCTTTTTACTCCTTTGTAGCCTTCTAATCCAGCCTGTATCTTTTCGTTGGAGATACCAATTTCTTGACATACTGCAATCGTTGCCAAGCTATTTTCGATATTGTGAATACCGCTAATTCCCAATTTTATACCTTGAATAACACCCAATGGAGTAACTGCATCGAATACAAAGTCTCCGTTTTCTACAGAAATATTTTCAGCGTAATAGGCAACATCTACTCCTTCTACTGAGTAAAATTTTGGAACATTGAAAGATAACTCAACATTTCTCTGCAGAAAGACTTTACCTGTTGGATTTACTTTGTTCAGAAAATCTTGAAACGAAGTATTCATTGAATGAGAATCACCATATACATCTAAATGATCTGCATCGGTAGAGGTAACCACTGCAATATTGGGCACAAGACTGAGGAAAGAACGGTCGTACTCATCTGCTTCCACGACCACCCAATTGGAGTTGCTATTGAGAACTAAATTGGAATTAAAATTAGCCGCAATTCCTCCTAAAAAGGCATTACAGCCCACTCCTGAGTGATCCAATACAGCTGCAATCATGGAAGAGGTTGTGGTCTTTCCGTGAGTTCCAGCCACAGCAATAGTGTCATATTGTTCGGTTATCATACCCAGAACTTCTGCTCTCTTTTTAAGTACAAACTGCTCTTGCTTAAAATAGTTCCAAATCTCATTGGTTATAGGAATCGCGGGAGTGTAAACAACTAACGTGTTTTCCTTTTGGGAACGAATACTTTTATCAATGTTTTCTATTCCATCATGATAGACTATCGAAATACCACTTTTTTCCATTTCCGTGGTCAACTGTGTGGCAGTAAGGTCATACCCAAACACGGGAATAGAGAGCGAGTTGAAATAACGTGCTAATGCACTCATTCCAATTCCACCAATTCCGATGAAAAATACTCTATGTATTTCGTTTAGGTTCATTTCTTTTTACTTCTCTTTTTTCATACTACCCGACTTGCTACTTCGGATATTTTTTTAATTTATTATTTTCATTACTTCATTCGCGATTGAGTCAGCAGCATTTGGCCTTCCAAAGCCAATAATATTCACACTCAACTTCACTAATTTCTCTTCTTCTTGTATCAGGTTCACCACAGAATCACCCAAAATTTCAGGTGCTTCAGAATCCTTTACTAGTATCGTTGCTTGATGATTTACCAATGCCATAGCGTTCTTTGTTTGGTGATCTTCGCTCACATTTGGCGATGGAATTAAAATTGTAGGTTTTCCTACCAAACACAATTCGGAAATAGACAAGGCTCCCGCTCTGCTCACCACTAAATCTGCCGTGGCATAAGCCAAATCCATCTCATAAACAAAATCGTATACCCTTGTGTGGTTCAACTGATTTTGCTCCACAAAAGACTTCATATCTTCAAAGTAGTATTTACCAGTTTGCCATAGTACTTGTATATTGTTTTCCTCTAGTAGTTTAGCCGCATTTTTTATACTTGTGTTAATCGTTCTGGCTCCCAAGCTTCCTCCAATCACTAATAAAGTCTTTTTCTCAGGACTTAATCCAAAATGGGACAAGCCTTTGTCCTTTTTGCCTTTAATGTCGAGAATCTCCTTCCTAACAGGGTTTCCGGTAAACACAATTTTCGATTCTTCAAAGAATCTTTCCATATTGTCGTAGGCAACACAAATCTTTTTGGCCTTTTTGGCTAACAACTTATTCGTAATTCCTGGATACGAATTTTGTTCTTGAATAAGGGTAGGAACTCCTAGTTTTCCAGCTTGTCGTAACAATGGACCACTGGCATACCCTCCAACACCGATTGCTATATCTGGTTTAAATTCTTTTACTATTTCTTTCGCCTTTTTCAAACTCTTCATCAACTTGAATGGAAAAGAAAGATTTTTCAGAGTTAATTTTCGTTGAAGCCCAGCAATATCAAGACCTATTATCTCGTAGCCAGCTTTTGGCACTTTCTCCATCTCCATTTTGCCGTTTGCCCCAACAAACAAGATTTCAGTAGTTGGATACTTTTCTTTGATTGCATTGGCAATGGCAATGGCAGGGTAAATATGCCCTCCAGTTCCACCTCCCGATATGATCACTCTCTTAGCTTGCATACTCTTCGTTTGTTTGTTTGTTTGAACTAAATTGCGCCTCTCTGCTTACACCTAAAATCAATCCAAAAGAAACACAAGTAACTAAAATAGCTGTACCTCCCATGCTTACCAAAGGCAATGGCTGCCCTGTTACCGGCAATACATTTACACTCACTCCCATATTGAGAAACGCCTGAAATACAATACTAAAACCTAATCCAAAAGCTACGTAAGACCCAAAATCACTTTTCGAATTTTTGGCAATTACAATCACTCGATACAAAATAATGAGATACAACAAAATGAGAAATACGCCTCCTAAAATGGAGCCATATTCTTCAATAAAAATGGCAAAGATAAAATCTGCCCAAGCGGATGGTAAGATATTCTTTACTGTACTTTTGCTCGGGCCTGTTCCACGCAATCCTCCTCGAGCTATTCCGGCTTTTGCAATATCCGTTTGGTAATTTTTGTCAGCAGCATTTTCCACTTCATCTCCCCCGATAAATGCTCCTATTCGAGAAGTCCAAGTGGGAACTCTTGGCAGCAATTTTGGCTGAACAGTTCCGATGAGCAGTATGAGAAGAAATCCACCAATTGCCAATCCAAGCATGCCGCCAATATTTTTCCAGCTGACAGAAGAGATAAATATGAGCACCAAACAATCGACAAATAACATGACCGATGTGGATAAATCTGCGGGTAAAATGGCTCCACAAATCACGGCAACAGGAAGAACTATTTTGAGTACAAAGACCTTGAAATTTTTTAACTCTTCTTTATTCATCGACAATTGGCGTGCTAAATACACCAGCAAGGAAATCTTAGCCGCATCAGAAGGTTGCATACCCAGAATCCAACGAGCCGTGGATAAATCTGAACTAAATACGAGAGCTATTATTAGCCCAAATAAAGAAAGCACCATGCCGAGGACTGAAATTGGCGCGAAGTATCTGACTTTTACTTTATGTAAATAGTACATAATCAAAAAGCCCAATAGAATAATCATCGTGTGCTTGAATAAATAAGACTCAGTATTGCCATTACGAAACTTATAGGACAACTGAGAAGTAGAACTGTACACAATGAGCACGGAGAAGAGGGATAGCAAAATAGCTATCACCCAAATCACCCGATCTCCGGTAAGATATTTCTTAAACAATGTGTTCATTTTATTCTAATTTTTTAGTCTCTTTAAAAAAGACTCTTGCAATTCCGCACTTGATGCGGAATGGCTGGCTACTTTCTTCTTCGGAAGATTAAAGCTCCCTTACTGCCTTTCTAAACTCTAATCCTCTTTCTTCATAATTATCGAACAAATCAAAACTAGCACAAGCTGGTGACAAAAGAACTAAGTCTCCTTTAGCACCTAATTTGTAGCTCAATTTAACCGCATCTTTTGCCGAACTAGTTTCATATACATCTATCACGTCTTTAAAAGCTTCCACTAGCCTTGAATTGTCTACCCCTAAACAAACCAATGCCTTTACCTTACTTTTTACCAAAGGAATAAGCTCCTCGTAATCGTTCCCTTTATCCACTCCTCCTGCTATCCAAACGATGGGCTTGTTAATACTTTCGAGGGCATACCATACGGCATTTACATTGGTAGCCTTTGAGTCGTTGATAAATTCTATTCCATTTACATAACAAATATGCTCTAATCTATGTTCTACGTTTTGAAAGTCGGACAAACTTTCCCGAACAATTTCTTTTCTCAAATCCAACACTTTGGAGGCTATTCCGGCCGCCATCGAGTTGTAAATATTGTGCTTTCCGTTTAGTGCTAAATCGTGTATTGACATAGTTTGGGGTTCTTGATTTATTAGGTTAAATACTATTTCTTCGTTCTTATTATAAAATGCTCCTTCTTCTACTTCTTCTTTTATCGAGAAAGGGAGCTGTTTTGCTTTTATACTTTTACTTTCTAGTGCTTTCGCTATAGCTTCATCGTCTTTGCAGTAAATGAAGTAGTCCTGGTTTGTTTGGTTATTTGTGATTCTAAATTTTGAATTCACATAATTCCCAAACTTATATTCGTACCGGTCGAGGTGATCAGGAGTGATGTTCAACAACACAGAGACATCTACTTTAAAATCTACCAATCCATCCAACTGAAAACTGCTCAATTCTAACACGTAATAATCATAATTCTCGCTGGCTACTTGCTTGGCGAAACTTGATCCTACATTCCCGGCAATTCCCACATTCAACCCTGCCTTTTTTAAAACATGATAGGTAAGCATTGTGGTGGTGGTTTTTCCGTTTGATCCCGTTATTCCTATCAATTTGGCTTGAGTGTAACGTCCAGCAAACTCAATTTCAGAAATTACCTGTATCCCTTTTTCCAGAGCCTTCTGAACAATCTGAACCTTCTCTGGAATTCCTGGACTTTTTATTATCTCTGTGGCTTCTAAAATCTTATCCGAGTTGTGCTTTCCTTCCTCCCACTCAATGTTTTCCTTATTTAGAACCTCTTTGTACTTCTCTTTTATTTCCCCAAAATCAGACACAAACACCTCAAAGCCTTGCTTTTTTGCAAGCAAAGCAGCGCCAACTCCACTCTCTCCAGCGCCAAGTATTGCTATGTTATGTGTCTTTGTCATTTATTTGTTCATTCTTAATTCGTTCTCGCTTATCTAACACACTCGAACTAATTCTAGTTTATCCTATTTTCAAAACCAATTCTTTGCTCCTCTATCATTCATCTTACATCGAAGCAGTTTTCTATCTATTTTTTTCTCTTTTCTCTTTTCTCTTTTCTCTTTTCTCTTTTCTCTTTTCTCTTTTCTCT
>JALRIS010000172.1 GCA_023255335.1 Flavobacteriales bacterium
AAGAAAATTTTTAAAACCACCTACCACGGCAATACCAATAGAACATGGAAACAAGACGGTTTTGACTATAACAACCGACCTACTTACTACAACGAAACAACCGATACTTCAAAGATTTACAAATCTTTCAATAAAAAAGGAAAAGTAACTTGGGAAAGTAACATGACACTTCAACATGGCAAAGTTGTAGCTAACCACCAATTCAGAAAAGGAAAGTTAGTCTCAAAAAACTTATTTACCTACAACGACCTAGGGTTTTTAACCTCAGAAAAGTCTTACATTGGAACAAAAGAGGACTGGAGTAGGTCCTACGAGTATAATTCTATGGGGCTAATCAGCAAATTGGTATTTGCCAAAAAAATAAAGAAATCAGTAACAGAACGGGAGTATAAATAATTAGCTCCCAATTATTTTCATAACTTAGGCGCATGAAATCAATTAAACTAATTCTTGTAACAGCTGCAATGGCTTGTTTTATCAATGGTTACTCTCAATCCAATATTGGTCTTTATACTGGTTTTGAAATTGCCAATTTCAGTTTTTTAAACTCAATCCCCAATGATCCCATTCAATTTGGGTATTCTTCTGAAGAATCAGAAACAGAAGCATTTGCTCAAAGTAAGATTGGATTCATATACGAGAATCTTTTTGGGGAGCGTATCGCTTCAGTGTGGTCTTTAGAAGTGGCACGAGGGCTTAATAAGTCCTCTATAAGAACAGCCCTTGAAGAAGCCTCGATGCAATTGTATGACGTGAGTTTTGAAGAAAAAATATCTAATTATAAAATTGGTGTAGGCTTGGATTTTTCTGTGTATGGTGAAATGCAATACGATCCCCTTCAGATCCTTATTAATCTCACATTCATCCAGCAATTTTCGATCCATAGGTTTGAGTCTGACCTTGTGGGTGTAGCAGGCAAAGAAGTTAGTTTTCTTTATTCGCCCTACAACCTAAGCACTTGGGAGGCACCTAATGCCGAAAGTTCTTTTGGTACTTTCATGGCAATAGGACCAAAGGTAAACTACCAATTGAATGACGATTTTTGTGTATATGGGACAGGAAAATACAATGTAAATCTTGTTAGTTCAGATGGGGGAGATTTACTTCATCAAAATGGATTCTTCTTCAACCTTGGAGTGAAATATATGATTTACTAGAGTGCCCAATCATTGATTACAAACAAATAAGGACCCAAAAAACCCAACATTGCTCCGGCATAAACCTGAAGTGCGGAGTGTTTGTGTAAAATAAGTCTACTTGTTCCCACAAGGCCAATGGCTATTAGCAACCCTATATTGAGCCAATGATGAGATACAAAGGTTGTTTGTGTTACTCCAATTACCATTCCAGCCAAAGAACTAATTCCGTGAGCATGGAGGCTAATTTTCCATTTCAAAGTAATAAGAATACTCACCGCGAGTGCTACACATCCTCCCAAAAATCCAGCTAAAATTGGAGTATCTATCCCTTCAATTCGATGGATAAAATAATAGAATCCTACATAATAAGCTACAGTTATGGCAGAGGGTAGAAGTCTATCTTTTCGGTTGGAGAGTGATAAATCGGCCACCAAACCCGATCGATAGAGCACGTAAATAGAAATAAATGGAAAAATTAACGTGAGAATACAAGCCAATAAGATGAGTATATTTCCGAAATCGGAGGGATAGACAATCCGATAAATGGCGTGAATCTTAAACACAAATATGATACCAAGCAAAGGCATAATAAATGGATTGATAATGAGCGAGATTACTCGTGCTGCTTGCTTCACAATATTAGAGTTCTTTTCTTAATCGAGCCACAGGAATTTCAAGTTGTTCTCGGTATTTAGCAATCGTTCTTCGGGCTATGTTGTAGCCTTTATCTTTGAGCATTTCGGCCAGTACTCCGTCCGTAAACGGTTTTTTCTTGTTCTCGTCTTCTATGATGTTTTGGAGTATTTTTTTTACTTCTCTGGTAGAGACATCTTCACCCGAATCGGTGGAAAGTGATTCTGAGAAAAACGATTTTAACAAAAAGGTTCCGAACGGTGTTTGGATATATTTGGAGTTGGTCACTCTGGATACAGTAGAAATATCAAGCTCCACAATTTCAGCAATGTCTTTTAGAATCATCGGCTTTAATTTGGTTTCATCCCCTGTCAAAAAATATTCCTTTTGGTAGTTCAAGATGGCCTCCATGGTACTCATCATTGTATGTTGCCGTTGCTTAATAGCATCTATAAACCAAGAAGCCGCATCCAATTTTTGTTTGATAAACATGATTGCCTCTTTGTCTTTCTTTGTCTTCTTACTTTTTTCGTAAGTTTCGAGCATGTTGTGATACGTTCTACTTACATTCAGCTGGGGAGCATTTCGCGCATTCAATGTTAAATTTAGCTCTTCGTCTTCTTCGGTGAGAATATAATCTGGAATAATATGTTGAGCAGGTACAGAACTCTCCTTGATAGAACCTGCCGGTTTAGGGTTCAATTTGGTTACCAACTCAATGGTTTCTTTCAGTCTCTCTTCACTAAAGTTGAGTCTTTCTAATATTTTAGCATAGTGCTTTTTTGTAAAGGCATCAAATTGATGCTCAATCAAATTAATAGCATCTGCCAACAATCCCGAATCTTCCTCATGAAGCATTTGTTTTCGCTCTAGCTGGATGAGCAAACATTCTTTGAGGTCTCTTGCTCCCACTCCCGCAGGATCTAAATCTTGTACTTCATACAGTACTTCCTCTATCTCGTCTTCCTCTGCCATGATATTAAACATAAATGCCAAGTCATCTGAAATATTGATAAGCTCCCTTCTGAGGTACCCAGACTCATCTAAGTTCCCAATAATATTTTGAGCAATGATCAGTTTCCTCTCGTCCCTTAGCCTGAGAGAAATTTGGTTTGTTAATCGTTCTTGAAACGTTTTTCCTCCCGAAATAGGAATGTTTGTTTCTTGTTCTGGATCGGCATAGTTATTTGATTTGGTAGAATAGTGAGATTCACTATCTAGGTAATCACTTACATCAAAATCGTCTCGCGAATCTGTTAAATCTTCTCCGTATTCATCCTCTCCATACTCGTCTTCTTCCTTTTCTAGCCCTTCTTCAAGTGCAGGATTTTCCTCTATTTCGTCTTTTATTCGTTGCTCCAGTTCAACAGTAGGAACCTGCAGCAATTTCATCAATTGAATTTGCTGAGGCGATAGCTTTTGTGATAGCTTTTGTGATAAATACTGTTTTAACATTATCGATTTCTTTTCAAATTTTTTTCTCCTTGATAGCCTCTCCCAAACTTCTCGATAAAAGCCACGGAAGTGATTATTTTCTTTGGCTGTCACCCACCTCTCTAGTTATTCAAGTGAGAAAGTTTGTTGTTGCACTACCTACTTTGTTTAAATATAATAAAAGTTTCGTTTAGAAAATCTCTTATTCAACAGTTACCAAATAATTGTTCTTCTTTCCTTTTTGCAACAAAATGTACTTTCCTCCTATCAAGTCGTCCTCTGTGAGTACTTTGGTGTCGGTTACTTTTTCTTTGTTTACACTTATCGAGTTTTGTTTCAGTTCTCTGCGCGCTTCCCCGTTCGATTTTAAAAACTCTCCTTTTTCTGCCAGAGCCGCTACAATATCAATTCCTTCCGCCAATTCTGCTTTGGCAAAAGTGGCTTGTGGCACTCCTTCAAAAATATCTTGAATCAAATTAGCCGACAGCGATTTCAATCCATCTACCGCTTCTTGTCCTTTTTTAAATAATATTTCTGATGCTTTCACCGCATTTTCATATTCCTCTTGGGAGTGAACTCTTATTGTAATGTCTTCTGCTAGCGCTTTTTGAAGTTTTCTTTCGTGAGGAGCTTCTTTATGTGCAGCTACCAAACTATCTATCTCGTCTTTACCAAACAGAGTGAAAATTTTAATGTATTTCTCCGCATCTTCATCACTTGTATTCAACCAAAACTGGTAAAATTTATAAGGCGAAGTTTTTTCGGGATCCAACCAAATGTTTCCGCTTTCGGTCTTCCCAAATTTGCCTCCATCGGCTTTGGTTATCAAGGGGCAAGTAACTGCAAATGCTTTTCCTCCACCAATTCTTCTTATCAACTCCGTACCCGTTACGATATTTCCCCACTGGTCGCTTCCTCCCATTTGTATGGTGCAGTTTTTTTCTCTGAAAAGATGCAAAAAATCATACCCTTGAACCAATTGGTAAGTAAACTCCGTAAAAGACATTCCGTCACTGTCTTCGCCAGCAATTCTCTTTTTTACCGAGTCTTTTGCCATCATGTAATTTACGGTGATGTGCTTTCCTACATCCCGAATAAATCCGAGAAACGAAAAATCTTTCATCCAGTCGTAATTGTTTACCAACTCGGCTGCATTCTTTTCGTTGGATTCAAAATCCAAAAACTTTTTTAGCTGAGTTTTTAATCCTTCCTCATTCTTTCGAAGTGTTTCTTCGCTTAGTAAATTTCTTTCTGCTGATTTTCCACTTGGATCTCCAATCATTCCGGTAGCTCCACCTACTAGCGCTATTGGCTTGTGGCCAGCTAATTGCAAGTGTTTTAGCATCATCACCGAAACTAAATGCCCAATGTGTAGCGAATCGGCCGTGGGGTCAATTCCTACGTAAGCAGCACGCATTTGCTCTGCCAAGTGTTCCTCCATTCCTGGCATGCTGTCGTGAAGCATCCCTCTCCAAGTTAATTCTTCAATCAAGTTCATTTTTTCAACCGTTTTTTGGTTGGTTAAAATTAGGGATAAAATTGATTTTTTTCGGGCAATATCAAGAGTAATTATGAACTACTCCTAGATTTCCATCAAAGTAGAATCTGTATCATCCGAAATAGTATCCAGCACAGGAAATTGTATATTATCTAAAATAAGCTTTACAGAATCTACATAGTTTAAATAGGTAGGAATGTACGCGCTATCCATGGGTTTGGCAGTATTGAACTTTTGTTTCCTAGAATCTACTTGTTTGCCGTCTTTCCAAAATCGGTAACACACGTGGTTTCCTGTAGACGAACCTGTACTACCCACGTACCCAATAATCTCACCTTGTTTTACGTATTTCCCTACCTTAATTCCCTTGGCAATACGAGACATGTGAAGATACTGAGTTGAGTACTGTTTGTTGTGTTTTACTTTCACAAAATTTCCATTTCCTCTTCCATATCCCGCTCGAGATATAGTTCCATCTGCTGTCGTCCAGATAGGAGTTCCGTAAGGTGCGGCATAGTCTGTACCCAAGTGAGGTTTTATTCTGCCGTACATTCTTAAATACCTTTTGAGGTTGTATCCCGAACTCATTCTGGAATACTTCAACGGAGCCGACAAAAACATACTTTTCATTGTTTTTGCTTCTTCTGTATAAAAGCTATAACTGGAATCGATGGAATAACCAAAGGCATAAAAATCCGTGTTCTTGTGGTTGAACAAAATTGCTTTTACTTTTCCTATTCCGATGGGCTCACCTTCTACGGTTTTTTCTTCGTAAATAATTTTGAGTTTGTCGTCTATCTGTAAGTGAAAAAAATCGATAGACCACGAGTAAATACTTGCAATTTCATCCACAAGTGGATAGGTTATCGTGGGGTTTTGAACCTGCCTGTCTAAAGCAAAAGATAAGTTTCCTCCTTTACGGATTCGAGCACTTATTTCCCTGTCGGTTATTTTTACCTTTTTTCTTTTGGCATGCACCGCTACGGTATCATTAAAATCGAACACAAAATACTCTACTGCATTTTTTACATAAATCGCATATTGTAAATTGTTTACCGTGTCGTTATCTTTTCTACAAAGCATGTAGTATTCTCTATTTGGAGAGATATAGTTTAACTCAAGACTATCTTTTGAAATAAGATAAGCTTCATTAATATCTGCCTGAGACACATCATATTGTGCAAAAAGGTGACTCAAGGTCCAGTCTTGTTCTACCAATCCTTCTTGAACATCGTAGTTATTAAAATCGAACCCAAACCTCATGTCTGGAACAATTACTTCTTCGTCTGGAAATTCTTGTTTTTGGGGCTTTTCTCCGTTGCACGACCACAACGAAACGCTAGCCAACAGCGCTAGGGCAATAAAAGGGTTTTTCATTTAATTCTGTTCTTCTATATTTTTCTTAGTTAATTGATTGGTAAGCTTCAAGTCCACATCTCAAAAAATCGGCATAAAATGCTGCTCCTCCTCCTTTTTTGATATCCGCATAACTGATAGGGTTGTTCAGCAACCTGCCATCATCCGACAACAAGATGTATCGCGGCTGCGCATTGTTTTTGAACACAATTGTTTCGAATGTGAACCATTTGTCCCCTACCGTTTTAATCTTTTTCTTTTTGATTTTACCGTTGTCATACTTAATGTCTACCTCTCCTTGCTCTTCGGTTGGTAGTTCAATGTCTTCATCTACGTACAACGAAACTAGTATAAATTCTTCCGAAATAAGTTTCATTACCTCTGGCTCTGGCCAAATGTTTTCTTCTACTTCTCGGCAGTTTACACAAGCCCAACCTGTAAAATCTATTAGCATGGGTTTTCCCTGCTCTTCGGCCGCTTTTCTGCCTTCTTCGTAGTCTTTGTAAGCATGGAACATTTCTCCACCAAAGAAACTATAATGCATTGGGGGTGGAAACCCACTCACCAGTTTCCTATTTGCGTTTTCTCCTCCCGAAAGTCCAGGAATTAAATACACCACAAAGGCCAAAATCATAAGGGCAAATGAAACTCTAAAGAAAGATAGTTTTGTTTTTCCGTGGTCATGAGGAAACTTGATGAGCCCAAATAGGTAGGCCACCAATCCGAGGCCAATTAATATCCAAAGCGCAAAGAACACTTCTCTTTTTATTAATCCCCATTGCATCACTAAATCTGCATTGGACAAGAATTTTATTGCCAACGCCAATTCTAGGAATCCAAGAACTACTTTTACTGAGTTTAACCAACCTCCCGAAGAAGGTAATTTTTTCATTAAGCTCGGAAAAGCTGCAAAAATGGCGAATGGCAAACCAAGTGCTAATCCGAATCCTGCTAAAGCCACAGTGAGCGGCAATGGTCCATCTTTTAACACTCCTGCCAATACGGAACCCAAAATTGGGCCAGTACAAGAAAAAGAAACCAGTGCCAAAGTCAATGCCATCAACGCTATTCCGATGATTCCTCCCACGTTGGAAGCAGAATCCACCTTGTTGCTCCATTTGGAAGGTAAAGTAAGTTCGTAATACCCCAAGAAGGAAAATGCGAAGAATACAAATACCGCAAAAAATATTAAATTGAGAATAGGGTTTGTTGCTATTCCGTTCAATACCTGCGGATCTGCATCGGTAAACCAAAATGGCAAACTAAGCGAAGTGTATATCAAAAATATGAACAATCCGTAAAGGGCTGCTTTTCCAAATCCTCCTTTGGAATCTTGACCACCCTTGGTAAAAAAACTAACTGTAAGAGGTATCATTGGATACACACAAGGAGTGAGGATAGCAAACAAACCTCCTCCAATTCCTAACAAAAATAACAGCCACAATCCTTTTTTCTCCTCGCTGTTGGTAGATTCACCTCCACAATCGGCTACCGGATTGTTTAAGTCAAAATTCTCCATAGCTGGCAAGATCTCAAGCGCATTGGAAACAGCTGAACCTGAAGCACTGTCTTTCACAATATTTCCTGTGGCTGCGTCTATTTTTATTTCTTCGTAGGTTGGAGGAAGGCAATGGCTTGTATCGCATAACATGTAGGACAATTCTACCGTAAAAGTCTCTATCCCCTCGTTCACGGTAACTTGTTGGGAGAAAGTGACTTCGTTCTCATAGTAACGGCTGTCGGCATCATTTACCTCCTCGTATACTTCATGAATCACTCCTGTCTCCTTCATCTCGCCCTTCATCTGCCCAATCGTATCGGCAACATAAAATTCAGTTGGAATTATCATATCGCTTACCTGCTTATTGGCGTAAATGTGCCAGTGTTTGTCCAAGACAGCAGTTGCGGTAATCTCAAATACTCGGTCATTCAGTTTTTTTGAAGAAAAAGTCCATTGAGCCGGATCTTCAATTCCTCCGCCTTGCGAAGAATTTTCTTGAGTAGATATTTCCTTGCCCTCTACTAATTTCAATTCTGGTACCGAAGTTTCTTCGTTTGTAGCCTCCTTATTTAATTGAAACCTGTGAACGGCATCGCTTGGCGGCAAGCACATAGATTCGTTGCACACCATGAAATAGACGCTTCCCTCAATATCGAACGGCTTGTCTGTTTTCAGCTTTACCTTTTGTTTGAGAACTGCCTTTGTTTTGAAAAAAGTCAGATTCATTTCAAAATTTGGATCGTACTCTTTGTACGTTTTTGATTCCGTGGTTTTTCCCACCAATTCGTAGTTAGAATTAGGTACAAAAATTACTTCCGTGGCAACCGGACCGTCATCGCTTTCTAACGTTTGGGAATATACATGCCATCCTTTCTCAATCGTGGCAGTAAATATCAGAGTGGCCTCTTTTCCGTTTTGTTCCACCGAGTATTCCCATTCTACAGGATCATATACTTGCGAAAATCCTGCCATTACAACAAAAGCCAAAATGAATGTGGTAATGAATTTTTTCATGTGCTATTTTTTTGAGAGTAGTAAAGTTAGTTTTTTTGCCGATTTTTACCCGACTTACTAGCCAGAAAAAATTATTCTATCTCAAATCCTACTTTTTTCTTCTTTTCTTCTTCTCCCTTTAGTTTGTCCAACCAAGATTTTTTCTTTTTCGATTTGTCTTCCTTTTTATCCTTTATTTCAGATTTTTTCGTTCCTTCTTCAGATTTTGTGTCTTCTTCCCACTCTACCTCAAATTTTGGTTTTGGCTTGGATTTTGCCTGCGATTTTTGAGCCGAGCTGTCGTTTTTGAACAAACCGAATTCCTCTTTCAATATTCCTTTTACATTGTTTTTTTCCTCAATACGTTTTTCTTCTTTGAAATTTTTTCTACCCTCTTTGTCCAATTTAAAAATAGGTTCATCGATAGTTCCAGTCATTAATAAAAAGAGACGAGCACCGGTTCCATCATCTACAATGTAGCCGTATTCTGTGTCTTTCTTTTTTGTTAAAATATCTTTGAGCCTCAGGTTAATTCCATAATGAATGTCAAAATCAAAACTCTGAGAACCATAGAGCCCAATATCCATTGCTGAAGTACGAATATTCATAGAAGGAATCCGTATCATTCTGTCTCTTATTTCTAAGGTATTGCTAAATTCCGAAAACTTAACGTGTTTTAATTTTTGGGACAACTCATCCACTTTTACCACACTTCTGGCAATCGCATTGGACCTTAGGTAATCGCCAATCTCCTGAAATAATTCAAGGTTTTTTAGTTCTCCTTCCGAAATTGAATACTCAGCGTTTACAACCAGCGAGTTCAACTCCATTTCCAGGTGTTTTGTTAATTCAGATTGAACAAAAACTACCGCGTTTGCTCTTCCTGATAAGTGCTCGCTCCGCACTACAGATTGTTCAAAATTATTAAACCTCAACAACAAATCGCTCATATCAATTTGACCCAAAACGATGTTAGATTGTAATAGAAATCCATCGTCTTGAGAGGTTAAGCTACCAGATAAGTTAACGTTTCCTTTATTTGATTGAAAGACCAAATTATCTGATTTAATCTCATTTTGATTCAAGGTAACGGATCCCGAAACTTGAGTTAATTGATGTTTTTGATACATCAATTTCTCCACCGAAACCCTCAATGTTGCTTCTATATTTTTCGGGAATACGACTCCAGAAGTGTCATTTCCTGCTTCCACTTCTTGCTTCTGGTTTCCTATCAACTCATCTAATTCTAAAAACTCAGATTGAACGTAAATATTTGCCTCCAACGACTGATTATTAAACAAATAGGGGATAAAATTGGAAAACTGAGTGCTAATCGATAAATCTGAATTTCCGTACTTTCCGGTGAGTTGGGCGTTTGATTTAAATCGGTTGAAAGTTATGTTTCCAGTGAAATTTTGATAGGAAGACAGGTTGTTTGATAATTTCATCGATGCGTGTTGTAGGCTGGCTGTTCCCAAAAACCCGGTCACCGATAAATTACCTTCTTTATACCTTCCTCTAAATTCATTGTCGATTGAAATATTTCCTCCTATGGACTCAATGGAGGGTATGTTGAGAAATTTTGCCAATTTTTCCAGCTCAAGATTCCCCGTAATCTTTGTCATGATTGTTTGAATAGAAGTCCCCAAGAGCTTTCCTGTGAGAGAAAAATTTCCTCCACTCAACGTTCCACTTCCTTCTGTCAGCTCTATTTTTTGAGAATCAGGGGATAGTTCATACAATCCTATCAACTTGAGATTCTCTAGTTTTACTTTCGAATTTGTTTCAGTAACCGTTCCTTTTTGGATAGTAAAATCGGCTTTTATTCGAGGAGTTTCCTCTTTCTTGTTAGAAGTAATTTCTATATTTCCATCTACAAAGCCATCTGTTTGGTATACCTTTAATTTCTCGCTTACCTCATTGGGCATGAGAGAGAATACCTCCGAAATCTCCACATTGCTCGCTACAGCATTCACGGTGTTTTCTTGGTTTACTACATCAAACAAAGCATCCACATTGAGCGACATCTCTCCCACTGTTAGTCTGCCGTCCGTCAATGCAACCTTTTCTTTGTCAAAGAGAGCTTTTTCTATCGAAACCGAACTTCTTTTATCTTTAAATAAAACTGTACTGTCGTTTTGTAGAGCCGAAATCCAGAGATCTGACTCAATGGAAACCACCGAAGAGTCTACCCCAAAGTCGCCCTCAAATTGAGCTTCATTAATGACTAATTTGGCTAAGTTGAGAGTTTTTTTGTTTTCATAATTGACTTCAACCTGATGAAAATTGACTTCTTGTAGGCTAAAAGTCAAAGTGCTTTTTGAAGAGTCGGGTTGCTCACTTTTCTTCCAAAAAATATAGTTCTCTTCTCCTTCAGCTGTTACTTTTAAATTTGCCTGAGCATCGTCTAGATCTATCTCTTTTACCTCGTAGTTACCCGAAAACAGCGAACCTAAACCAAATTCAAGAGAAAAATTTTCTGCAAACAAAATGGTGTCCTTTTGGTTCTCATCCTCAATCAATAAATCAGCAAAATTTAGACTGGCATTGGGAAATTTCTTGAAGAAAGAAAACGAAACGTTCTCTTCTTTAATCTTCAGCTTTGCTTTCAAATAACCATTAACCTCGTCTATGGCGTATTTCTTTATCTCACTTTCATACACTTTTGCCAAAATAAAACCCGTCAGAATTGTCAGCAAAAGAGTCGCAATAAGTACATAAATTACTCTCTTTACTGTTCTGAATCTTGGTCTTGGATTTGGTTCTATTGCAAGTTGATTTTCCATTATTCTTTTGCCTTCTTTGGCTAATTTACGCTTGTGTTAAACGCAAATCTAATGGAATAATTGCTCGGTTTGGAGTCGGTTTGGAGTAAGATATTAAGGGTGTTTTTTTAACAACACTATTCTTCTTCCTGTCTCAAGTCTTGAAGAATTTTGAGTGCTTGTTCAAAATCTGTTTCACTCACTTGTAATTTGATGTTGGGTCTAAACCCATCGGCATAAACGGTAAACGTATTTTCGTTTTGGATGAAGGATTGTATCCCTTCCAACTCCAATGCAGCCTTATCTATATATGATTCATGCAAATGAAAGTAAATACCTACTGTTTTCATTGTTGCGCTTGTTGTTACATAAAACCGAGGTCTAGCTGAGCTTCTTCACTCATCATATCTTTGGTCCAAGTGGGGTCAAACACTACTTGAACTTTGGCTGATTTTACTGCCTCTATTCCTTTTATTTTATCTTCCACCTCAACCGGTAGAGTTTCCGCAACAGGACAAGAAGGTGACGTAAGGGTCATATCAACCTCTACATTGCATTCTTTGTCTATTCTAACATCATAAATCAATCCTAGCTCATAGATATCAACTGGGATTTCAGGGTCAAAAATTGTTTTGATTACCGCGATAATTGTGTCTTCTAGTTCCTTTTTTTTCATCGTTTTATGCAGTTTGTTGCATCAATAAAGCGTACACTTTCATTTGTTTTATCATGCTTACAAGACCATTTGACCTTGTAGGAGATAAATGTTCTTTTAATCCTATTTCGTCTATAAAACCAAGCTCTGCTTGTACAATTTCTTTAGGATCTTGGTTGTTCAATACTCTAATAAGCAAGGCTATTATTCCTTTTGTGATTATGGCATCACTATCGGCAGAGTAGGAAATATTTTCTCCTTCCTTTTCCGCATGAAGCCACACTCTAGATTGACAGCCTTTTATAATGTTCTCGTCAGTTTTTTGGGTTTCCGATATTATCGGCAATTCTTTTCCCAATTCGATGATATGCTCATACTTCTCCATCCAATCATCAAACATTGAAAACTCCTCTATAATTTCATTTTCTATTTCTGAAATACTCATCTCCTTATTTATTTTGATTCAAAATTAGTCAAAATACTCTTGTCTTGCAATCATTCTTATTTGAGATTGTGCCAATCATCAGGGAGAAAAAAAATGAATGAAAAATAAAATGTAAAAAATAGCGTCATTTGTTATGCAAGCATAACATTTTTTGTTTATATTCGTTCAACAAACAATATGAAACCAGAAGAAACCATAGATTTTAATATTCGCTCCACGTGGCACAAGATAGCGCGGATGTACAATGTTCAGGCTGCCCAGCACGGTGTGAGTATGGCCACAGGAATGGTCTTGCTAAATATCGACATCAAAGAAGGAACACCATCCACTAGCTTGGGACCAAAAATGGGAATGGAGTCACGGAGTTTAACAAGAACTCTTAAAAATTTAGAAGAAGAAAAAGTAATTTATCGAGAAGTAGACAAAGAGGATAAACGAAAAGTTCGAATATTTTTGACCGAACTAGGCAAAGAAAAACGAGAAATTTCAAAAGAAAAAGTGATTCAATTCAACAATCATTTGAGACAAAATTTAAAAAAGAAAGAACTAGATACATTTTTCAAGGTATTGGGCGACATCAATGAATTAATTGATGAAAACCACATTTTTCTTTCTGGTGATCACTAATTTTTTTCGCAACAGCGATTAGTATAATTTATAGTTAGAATATGAAAAGAAACATCAAACGAGTAGCAGTAATTGGATCTGGAGTAATGGGGTCACGAATTGCGTGTCATTTTGCCAATGTAGGACTGGATGTGTTGCTCTTGGACATTGTGCCAAACGAAGCAAAAGAATCCAAAGACAAGCAAGCTCGGGACAAAATTGTAAACGATGCCTTGACTTCGGCATTGAAATCCAATCCTTCGCCCATTTACAGCAAATCTTACACTAGCAGAATTACCACCGGAAACCTAGAAGATGACATTCATTTGGTGTCAAAAGCCGATTGGATCATCGAGGTGGTGGTAGAAAGACTCGACATCAAACAAATTGTGTTTGGCAACATCGAAAAACACAGAAAGCAAGGGACAATAATTTCTTCCAACACTTCTGGAATTCCTATCCAGATGATGCTAGACGGGAGAAGCGAAGATTTTCAGAAAAACTTCTTGGGGACTCACTTTTTTAATCCTCCGAGGTATTTAAAACTGTTGGAAATTATTCCTACCCCAAAAACTGACCCAGCTGTGGTGGATTTTTTGATGGATTACGGCTCAAAAATATTGGGAAAAACAACCGTTCTTGCCAAAGATACTCCTGCATTTATTGCGAATCGAGTTGGAGTGTTTTCTATCCAAGCCTTGTTTCACACAGTAGAAGAAATGGGACTTACAGTAGGTGAAGTAGATAAACTAACTGGCCCAGTAATGGGAAGACCAAAATCTGCTACTTTTCGTACGTGTGATGTGGTGGGATTGGACACCTTGGTACACGTAGCTAACGGGGTGTGCGAAAACTGTCCAAATGACGAAAGAAAAGAGTTGTTTACGATACCGGGCTACATTTCGCAGATGGTAGAAAACGGCTGGCTGGGAAGTAAATCAGGACAAGGATTTTATAAAAAAGTGAAAAACGAAGAAGGCAAGAGCGAAATTCTTGAACTGAACCTGAAAACTTTAGAATATCAAACTAAATCAAAAGCCAAGTTTCCAACCTTAGAAATGGTGAAATCCATAGATAATTTAAGAGACAGGACCAAAATGTTGTACAATGGAATGGACAAAGCGGGTGAATTTTACAAAAAATCATTCAACGGAGTGTTCCAGTATGCATCGAACAGAATTCCAGAAATATCAGACGAATTGTATCGTATTGATGATGGAATGAAAGCAGGTTTTGGTTGGGAACTTGGTCCTTTTGAATCGTGGGATGCTGTAGGAGTAAAAGCCGCACTCAAACATATGGAAAAAGCAGAAATGAAACCTGCTCAGTGGGTGTACGACATGATTGAGGCTGGAAACGAAACTTTTTATAAAGTAGAAAACGGAACTCGTTTGTATTATGATATTCCTAGTAAGTCATACAAAGTAATTCCTGGAACCGAACACTTAATTTCTCTCGAAAACCTCAGAGAAACCAACACCGTTTGGAAAAATGCGGGAGTTCATATTATTGATTTGGGGGATGGAGTATTGAATGTAGAGTTCCACACCAAAATGAATACAATTGGTAGTGAAATTCTTCAAGGATTGAACAAAGCCATTGATTTGGCAGAGACTGATCCGCAATGGAAAGGAATTGTGATTGCGAACGAAGGTCAAAACTTCTCAGCTGGTGCCAATGTAGGGATGATTTTTATGATGGCGATTGAGCAAGATTGGGACGAATTAAATTTCTCTATCAAGGCTTTCCAAAACACCATGATGAGATTGAGATATTCGTCTATCCCAGTGGTGGCTGCTCCTCACGGATTGGCACTTGGTGGCGGTTGCGAAATTTGCTTACATGCGGATAAAGTAATTGCTAATGCCGAAACCTACATGGGATTGGTAGAGTTTGGCGTAGGATTGATCCCTGGCGGTGGCGGAACCAAAGAGTTTGTAGTAAGATTAAATGATGAATTAAAAGACGGAGACATCAGAACCAATCAATTGAGAAATAGATTCTTGACCATTGGTCAGGCCAAAGTTTCTACCTCAGGTCATGAAGCGTTTGAGTTGGGGTATTTGAGAGAAGGAATGGACGAAGTAATTGTGAGCAGAGTCCACCAAATTGGGTATGCAAAACAGCAAGTATTATTGATGGATGCCAAAGGTTATGTAGAAAAACCACAAAGAACCGATATTGAAGTACTAGGGAACGAAGGAATAGGAATTGTATATGTGGGAGCTCACTCCATGAAAGCTGGAAATTACATTTCGGATCACGATCAATTGATTTCTGAGAAATTAGGAACTGTAATGTGCGGAGGAGAATTATCGAAAAGAACCAAAGTGTCTGAACAATATTTATTAGATCTGGAAAGAAAAACGTTCTTGGAATTGTGCATGCAAGAAAAGACCTTGAAGAGGATAGAGAGTATTTTGAAAACGGGGAAGGTGCTAAGGAATTAGTCGTCAGTAGAAAGTCCTTAGTCTTAAGTAATATTCTAGGGAAAAGCTATTGTAAACATAACAACTAAAGACTTAAAAAAACATGAAGAATTTTCCAACAGATGAAAAATTTGGACTTGTATCTCAAATAAACAGGTGCTCAGTTTCAATATCTTCAAATATTGCTGAGGGAGCTGGCAGAAACAACAAAAAAGAGTTTCGTCAATTTTTGGGGATAGCTCAATCCTCATGTTACGAACTAGAATCTCAGACAATTCTTTCTAATAAACTGGAGTTTATTTCAGATGAAAAACTAAAAGAAATAGGAGGTATTATAAATGAAGTGAACAAAATGATACACGGATTGAAAAAATCCTCAGAAAATTAAACCCTTCTTTACACTAAGCGCTTTAACTAAAGACTTAGGACTAAAGACTAAAGACTTAAAAAATGAAAGCATACATAGTAGCAGGATACCGAACAGCAGTAGGAAAAGCACCTCGAGGAATGTTCAATTTTTACCGAGCAGATGATTTGTCGGCAGATGTAATTAGACATTTGATGAAAAACGTGCCTAATGTTGCGGCAGATCAAATTGATGATGTAATTGTAGGAAACGCAACGCCAGAAGCGGAACAAGGACTGAATATTGGTAGAATGGTTTCTTTGATGGGGTTGGACACCGAAAAAGTACCAGGAATGACCGTAAACAGATATTGTTCTTCGGGATTGGAAACAATTGCAATTGCCTCGGCAAAAATCAATAGCGGAATGGCAGATTGTATTATTGCGGGTGGAGTAGAAACTATGTCGCCCATTCCGTTTGGTGGATGGAGATTAGTACCCAATGCGAGTGTTTCCAAGAAAAGCCAAGAATGGTACTGGGGAATGGGATTAACCGCAGAAGCAGTTGCCAAGCAATACGGAATTACTAGAGAAATGCAAGATGAATTTGCGGTAAACTCTCACGCCAAAGCAGAAAAAGCAATTGACAGCGGAAGATTTCAAGAGGACATAGTTCCCATTTTTATCAAAGAAACTTACTTGGATGAAAACGAAAAGCAACAGACCAGAGATATTGTGTGCGAAACGGACGAAGGAGTGAGAAGAGGAACCAACATGGAAGGATTGGCAAGATTGCGTCCAGTATTTGATGCGAGAGGAACCGTAACAGCCGGAAATGCCTCACAAACTTCGGATGGAGCAGCTTTTGTAATGGTGGTTTCTGAGAAATTTTTGAAAGAAAATAATTTAACGCCTATCGCAAGATTAATGTCTTATTCAGTTGCAGGATTAGAACCAAGAATCATGGGAATGGGACCTTTGTATGCCATGCCGAAAGCACTGAAACAAGCGGGACTTACTCTTAATGATATTGAACAAGTGGAACTAAACGAAGCTTTTGCTTCTCAATCTGTGGCGGTGATGAACGAACTAGGACTGAATCCTGATATCGTGAATGTAAACGGAGGAGCAATTGCACTCGGTCACCCACTTGGATGCACGGGAGCAAAATTATCAGTTCAATTGTTTAACGAAA
>JALRIS010000217.1 GCA_023255335.1 Flavobacteriales bacterium
CGTTACAAGCAATTTTTCGTAAGATTCTTCTCATAATTTTTCCCGAACGAGTTTTGGGTAGTCCGTTGGTAAATTGAATTTTATCAAGTTTTGCAATTGGGCCAATTCGTTCGGTAATCAGTTGGTTTATTTCTTTTCTCAAGTTTTCATGCACTCTGTCTTCTCCGGCTTCTTTCAGTGTGATATAGCCGTAGAGAGCATTTCCCTTTATGTCGTGTGGAAACCCCACAATAGCGGATTCTGCCACAGCTGGGTGCTCATTGATGGCATCTTCGATAGGAGCAGTTCCCAAATTGTGTCCCGAAACAATAATTACATCATCTACTCTTCCCGTAATTCGGTAGTAACCCACGGCATCTCTTAGCGCTCCATCACCTGTAAAGTAGTTATTTGGAAAAGCAGAGAAATAGGTATCCTTATACCGCTCATGATTGCCCCAAATGCTTCGAGCAATACTCGGCCAAGGAAACTTTATACACAACCTTCCTTCTACTTGATTACCTTTTAATTCTTGCCCATTTTCATCCATCAAAGCTGGTTGTATTCCTGGAAAGGGAAGTGTAGCATAGGTTGGAATAGTGGGAGTAACGTAAGGAAGAGGTGAAATCATGATTCCTCCGGTTTCGGTTTGCCACCAAGAATCAACAATTGGACTTTGTTTCTTGCCAATATTGTCGTTGTACCAATGCCAAGCCTCTTCATTAATAGGTTCACCTACAGAACCTAATACTTTTAGAGAAGATAAATCGTGCTTATTTACAAAATCCAAACTTTCTTTTCCTAGAGCCCTAATCGCGGTGGGTGCAGTATAAAATTGAGTAACCTTGTGTTTTTCTACAATCTCCCAAAACCTGCTGTAATCTGGATAGCTAGGAACACCCTCAAACATCACAGTAGTAGCTCCATTGGCTAATGGTCCGTACACGATATAGCTATGCCCCGTAATCCAACCGATATCAGCCGTACACCAATACACATCTCCTGGCCTGTATTGAAAAACATTCTTAAAAGTGTAAGCAGTATAAACCATGTACCCTGCAGTGGTGTGAACCATTCCTTTTGGAGATCCTGTGGAGCCAGAAGTGTATAAGATGAATAATGGATCTTCTGCGTCCATTAATTCTGGTTCGCATTCCGATGAGGCTTTTTCTAGCAAGGGAGCCAACCATTGGTCTCTTCCTTCTTTCATTGTGATGTCTGAGTGGATTCTTTTTACGACCAATACAGAGGTTGTGCAGTCGCAGGTTTCTAATGCTTCATCCACTATTCCCTTTAAATCAATGGTTTTTGCACCTCGATAAGAACCATCGGAAGTAATAACCATTTTGCATTCACTGTCATTGATTCGAGAGGCTAATGCCGATGAACTAAATCCGGCAAAGACCACCGAGTGAATGGCACCAATCCGGGCGCAAGCCAGAAGTGAGATAGCCAATTCTGGAATCATCGGGAGGTAAATACACACTCGATCCCCCTTTTTTACTCCTTGTGATTTTAGCACATTCGCGAATTTATTCACTCGTTCGTGCAACTCTCGGTAGGTGATATGCTCTGCTTCTTCTTCTGGATTATTGGGTTCAAACAAAATAGCCGTTTGATCTCCCTTGGTTCTCAAGTGCCTGTCAATACAATTTTCTGTAATATTTAATTTGGCTCCTTCAAACCATTTGATTTCTGGCTTTGAAAAATCCCAATTCAATACATTGTCCCATCTTTTTCTCCAGCTAAAATGCTCCTCCGCTATTTCTTCCCAAAACAATTCGGGTTCTCGAACTGATTTTCTGTATACTTTGTAATATTCTTCTAGGTGTTTTATGTGATAATTACTCATTGTGAATTGTATTATTAATTAGTGAATAGTATTTTTTTTTGAGTTGTTGAACATACCAAACCAGTTAGGATTAAGTATTTTTAGTTTAATAAGAGCCCAAAGAATCACAACAAAACTGAGCCCTAGAAATAAAGAGTGTAGGGTGCTAAGAGAGGTTGAATTCTCGAGTTGAAAGCGGTAAAATAAGGTAATAAGGAGGTAACAGCTGATAATGATATCAGACATCAGCGGGGGTAAGGATAATTTTTTTTTCATTGTGCTTAAAGATTATAACTAGGTTTGTTTGCACACAAGACCAAGGTATTAACCTAAAAGTTCACTTACTTCCGAAACTAACTTTTTTAAAGAAAAAGGTTTCAAAATGTATTTATCTGCTCCAAGATTCAATCCTTGTTGTATATCTGAAGCTTTGTTTTTGGCCGATAAAAATACAACTTTCGTATCAGCTAATTTTTCATTCTCTTTAATAACTTTAATCGTTTGATACCCATCTACTTTTGGCATCATAACATCCAGAATAATTACATCGGGAATGTTGCTTTCTAAAATTTCCAGCGCCTCACTTCCATCTCTTGCGATAAACACTTCATACCCTTGTTTTTTGAAAGTATATTCCAAGGACATTACAATATTTGGCTCGTCATCTACAATTAAAATTTTCTTCATCTCTATATCCATCACAAGTTAATTAAAAGGAAGCGAAAATACAAAAATAGAGCCTTGTTCATTTGATTTTTCGACCCATATTTCACCTCCATGCTTTTGTATTATTTGACGACATATTGCTAGTCCTAATCCGCTACCACTTGGTTTTAGTGTGTTTTGATTTTCGCTTTGATAAAATTTATCAAAAATATGATTTTTGTCATGGCTAGGAATTCCTTTGCCATTGTCTTCCACAAAAACGTGTATTTCGTTCTTTCTCGTGGTGTAGCTCAAGAGTATCTTTCCCGACTTTTTGTCCGAAAATTTAATAGCGTTTGAAACTAAATTGGTAAGGACTTGGATAATTCGATCTTCATCATACAAGGCATAAACGGGTTTTTTGGAATCAATAATAATTTCTACGTGTTTATCAAATGCCATTTTACTTAAATTGGTCGAAACCTTATTCATTGTTTCTAGTAAGTTTTGTTTTTCTAATACCAATTTAGCCCTATTGTTTTCCAGTTTTTCGATATCTAATATGTGGTTAACCAGTCGGGCCAATCGGTCAACTTCTTGTTCGATATTTCCAATGAATTGCGTACGTAATTCCTCTGGCATTTCTTCTAAATCGTCTTTTAAAATTTCTGTTGAGGCTTTGATGCTAGTGAGGGGAGTTTTTAGTTCATGCGCTACCGTATCTAAGAACTCGTCTTTTTGTTTATACTGAAATACCAGTTCTTGATTCGTGGATTGGAGTTCTGCGGTTAATTTAGTGAGTTGGTTGGTTTTTTCATTCAGTATTTTGTTGCTGGCGAGTGCTTCTTTGGATTCGTTTAATATTTGTAGGACTTCTACCAAACTAATCTCTTCCTCTTTTACCACATTGGCGATCAAGATTTTGGACGAAGCGCTACCGATGCTCCCTGTGAGTAATTTTTCAGAAAAATTGATTAGCCGAGCATCCGCCATTTGCGTGTCTGGTGGCAAGTTATATTTTCTAAAAAACAAATTCAACGCCCTTTCGGTGCGGGCTGTCCCGAGAAATTTGATCAGTACATTTTTGATGTCTGAGACGTAGGCTTCTCCTTTCCAAACGAGGGCATTATCTCCTAGTTTAGAGTAATTTCTAGTATCGATAAACATTTCGGCATAGTTTCGCTCACGGTAATTTCCTTTTCCAGAGAGAGAAACAATAGAATAGGTTAATAGGTTCAAAGTCAAGCTCCAAAATGTTGCATGAGCATGAGGAGATAGAAAATCTAAACCAAATAATTCATAGGGTTTTAGCAGTTCAACACCAAAAAGACCTTTACTCACAAAAAAATCTGACCCTGTAAAAGCCGAGATACTCACCGGAACAACTAAAGTGTAGAGTGTCACTAAAAACCCAATGATAATCCCGAAGATAGCCCCCTTGGAAGACCCTCTATTCCAGAAAAGCCCAAGAAAAAATGAGGGCGCTAGTTGACTGATTATTACAAACGAGACTAATCCGATGGAGTAAAGGGAGAGAGGAATAGAAAAATAGTAATAGAAATAGTACGAAGCAAGAATGACAACAAAGATGGATACTCGCCTGATGCCTTTTATGTAAAGGGCATTTTTATCGTTTTTGCTTCTACTAAACTTATCTAAAAATCCGTAAGGAATTACAAGGTTATTGCTCACCATGGTGGAAAGGGCCAAAGTAGAAACTACAATCATCGAAATTACTGCAGAGAAACCACCGATAAACACCAAGCTTGCAAGAAAAAATTGCCCTTCTTTCAGAGGGAGTAGGAGAGTGAAATACTCTGAGTTGTCTCCATTTCCAAAGGTAATCATTCCGCCCCAAGCAATAAAAATGACAAATAAATTGAATAAAAGTAAATACAAAGGGAACAACCAAATAGCTTTCTTGAGATGCTTCTCTCTGTTGTTTTCAACTACTGAAACTTGAAATTGTCTGGGCAAGAGGAATATGGCAAAGAATGAAAGCAAAATTGTAAAGAACCAGTCAAAACTTGATTCGAAACCACTGAAAGTGGTAATTTCCTGGAAGTTTTTGGTCGTGGAAAACTGGGTGTAAATATCTTCTGTACCCCCGAAAAGAAAGTAGGTAACATACACTCCAACTACAAGAAAAAACACGAGTTTGATAAGCGATTCGAAAGCTACAGAGGCAACGATTCCCTTATGCTTTTCGGAGGCATCGGTTTTCTGTGTTCCAAAAAACGTGGCAAATACGGCTATAAGCAAAGCTATGTAGATGGTGTAATCTCCAAAGAACTTCGTGTTGGATATAGTTTCTCCATGCGTCATTATTTCAAAAGTTTCGGAAATCGCTTTTAGCTGAAGCGAAATGTAAGGCACAGTGCCGAGGACACAAATAACTGTGATGAGAGCTCCCAAAAATCGGTTGTTTCCGTATCTCAAAGAGACAAAATCTGCGATAGAAGAAATTTTATGCTGTTTAGAAATGCGGATAATTTTGCGTAATATCAAAATCCAGAAGGGAGCTGCAATAACAGGACCTAAATAAATGGCTAGAAAACTAATTCCAGAGGTAGCAGCTACTCCAATACTTCCATAATAGGTCCAGGCAGAACAATAAACTGCCAAGGAAAGGGTATAAATATAAGGGTTGTTTACCCATTTGGTTGTAGCTTTTTTTTCTGCCAAGAAAGCGATAAGGAAAAGTATCGCCAAATACAGAATGATAATTATGAACAAGGAAATACTATTCATAATGTTTTTTTAGAATAAAAAAGGAAAGGAGAATAGAGATTAACCACACAGAAAAAATATAGAAATACAAGACTGGAAACCCAAAAATAGAATTGGAAGAATTAAAAATAAAAATTACGGGCATATTGAACAGGACCACCAATAAAAGTGCGAGTAGAATTAATTTTTGTTCGTGTCTTTTTTTCATCAAGAATAAATATAGGTTTTTTACACCAAAAAACAGCATTGAGATTTTTCTCA
>JALRIS010000051.1 GCA_023255335.1 Flavobacteriales bacterium
TAGCAAATGATACGATTACCGTGCCGCTTGCTGGAACCTACAAATGGCGAATTCCTTCGTATGGCGAAAAACGAAGAGAAGTGATTAACACGCCTTCTTTCTCTGCTAATTTTGAAGAAAAGTTGATTGTGGTAAAACCAGGAATCGAAAAGAAATTGAAAGTAAACATTCATTCTTTTGAGAAAAACCTAAAAGACAAACTGATTGTAAAAGCTCCAGAAGGCTGGGAAGTTACTCCTTCCACTGTAGATATTGACATCGCAAAAAAACACCAAGAAGAGTGGATTGAGCTTACTGTAAAACCTTCTGCTGAAGCCAAATCGGGCCAGCTTAGCTTAACGGATAGCCAAGGAAACACCTTATATTCTTACACCGAAATTGCCTACGATCACATTCTCACTCAAGTTATTTTTAATCCTTCGGAGGTTAAATGTGTGAAGCTTGACGCAAAAATAAAAGCAGGAAAGGTAGCTTACATCACAGGGGTGAAAGATGCCGTTCCGGCTGCCATTTCCCAACTAGGTTTTGAGGTAAAAGAATTTGAAGTAAGCGACTTGGCTAATTTAGATTTGTCTCAATACCAGTCGGTTGTGTTAGGAATTAGAATTTATAATGTGCATCCAGAATTAAGAAATTTTGACCAAAAACTATTTGACTACGTACGACAAGGAGGAAACGTAATCATGCAATACAACACGGCATCAAGAAGAGCCTCAGGCGAAACTTATGGTCCAAAACCCTTTGAACTCACCCGAAACCGAGTAACCGAAGAAGATGCCAAAGTACAATTTTTGGCTCCCAACCATCCCATCATGACAACACCCAACAAGCTAGAGAAGGCAGATTTTGACCATTGGGTGCAAGAACGTGGATTGTATTTTGCAGGAAACTGGGACAAGAGTTACACTCCGTTGTTCTCGTGGGCAGACAAAGGCGAAGATGCCCAAACTGGAGCACTCATCGTCACCCAGCATGGCAAAGGACAGTTTATCTACACAGGGATTTCGTTTTTCCGCGAATTGCCCAATGGCGTAGAAGGAGCTTATAAATTGTTTGCAAATATGTTGAGTTATTAGCACGGTAATCGGGAGTTATTTTTATATAAAAAAATGTCAAATACCGCGATTGTGCGGAATTTTCTAAATGTTAAGACCGAAGATTTTTAAGAAATAGTAATAAAGTGCGGTTTCTTGGCTTGTGCGAGTAAAAGCTAAACTTTATTTGCGATTTTTGATTTTCGCGTAAGCGAAAGACAAAAAATTTCATTAAAATCTTTTTGATTTTTTCGTTCTTTTGTATCAAGACAAAAGGACACTGAGCATAAAACAAAGAATAAAAAAATGCAAGAATCCATAGACAATAACAAAACAGAACCCCATGACTCCACCAACTGGAAAGCCTGGTACTGGGGACTTATGATTTTTTTGGCGGTGCAAATTGCCCTTTATCTATACATCACTAACCTGTATTCGGCATGAGTTTAATTGATTGGAGTGTTTTATTATTTACGCTTTTTGCGATTGTGGCTTACGGCTCATGGAAGACTAGTAAAAACAAAAACCTAGAGAGCTACCTCAAAGGAAATAATTCCGAAAACTGGGCTACCATTGGTTTATCCATTATGGCAACTCAAGCTTCTGCCATCACTTTTCTTTCCACACCTGGGCAAGCGTATGAAAGCGGAATGGGGTTCGTGCAGTTTTATTTTGGTTTGCCTTTGGCTATGATTTTGATTTCGGTGTTTTTTCTTCCTATTTATTACCGATTAAAAGTTTACACCGCCTACCAATATTTGGAACAACGGTTTGATGTTCGAGTAAGAGCTTTTACTGCATTTTTGTTTCTGGTTTCGAGAGGATTAGCCGCAGGAATTACCATTTACGCACCGGCCATTATCTTGTCTACCCTACTCGATTGGAACCTCCAACTTACTTGTTTGCTCATCGGTGGATTGGTGATTGTGTACACCGTTTCGGGAGGAAGTAGAGCCGTTTCGCTTACCCAAAAATGGCAAATGACCATCATCATGGGAGGAATGTTTGCCGCTTTCTTTTATGTGTTGGATAGTTTGCCAGAAACTGTCGGGCTCTCTGAAGGAATTGACATTGCGGGTAAATTGGGGAAAATGGAAATCATTGACACCACTTTTGACCTCAAAGAAAAATACACACTTTGGTCGGGATTGATTGCCGGATTGTTTTTGTTTTTGTCCTATTTTGGAACCGATCAATCGCAAGTGCAGCGATATTTGGGCGGAAAAACTTTGAAAGCTTCTCGAATGGGATTGATGTTCAACGGAATCCTTAAAATCCCAATGCAGTTTTTCATTTTGTTCATTGGGGCCATGGTGTTTGTTTCGTTCCAATTCAACAAACCGCCTATTATTTTTAATACTTCTGCAACCAATGTCGAGACCCAAAAACAAGAAAACTTAGTGGTATTAGAAAATGAATACAACACTGTTTTTGAACAAAAAAAGCAAGAATTATTGTCTGACAATACCGACACAAAAAACATTCAGTTTTTGCAAGCGCAGCAAGATTCGCTCCGACAAAGCTACAAAGCCGAAATGAGCAAAATCGACCCACTGTACGAACCCAAAGACAGCGACTACATTTTCTTGACTTTTGTACTCAACTTTCTACCACATGGGCTCATTGGATTGTTATTGGCGGTTATATTTTCGGCTGCCATGAGTTCCACCGCAGGAGAACTAAATGCACTAGCCTCTACTACTACCATAGATTTTTATAAAAAATTCTTTAAAGACACAAAAAACGAAAAGAAAGATTTAAGAGTGAGCAAACTCTTGACCGTTGGCTGGGGACTATTGGCGATAATCATTGCTTTGACAGCCGGCTTGTTCGAAAATCTTATCCAATTGGTCAACATCCTTGGCTCGTTGTTCTACGGAACTATATTGGGTGTATTTTTGCTGGCATTTTTCTTCAAATGGATTGGAGGAACTGCTGCCTTTGCCGCTGGAATCTTTGGACAAATAGTTGTACTTTCATGTCTGGTGTGACGTCGGTCAGGATAGAGGGCTTTAGAAAGAGTCCGCCTAGACGCTCGCCACCATAGAGCAGGGTAGCGCCTTTACTCACGGCGTCTTGGATATGCTCTTCGACTTTGGCTATGGCTTTTTCTTCGATCATAGGGCCAATATCGGTGCCAGGCTGTGTGCCATCTCCAACGTTAAGCGCTTTGACTTTCTCAAGTAGTTTTTCTGAAAAAGCTTTATAAACCCCGCGTTGTACCAAAATACGGTTTGCGCACACGCATGTTTGGCCAGCGTTACGGTATTTAGAAGCCATAGCTCCTTCTACCGCTTTATCTAGGTCGGCATCGTCAAACACAATAAAAGGGGCGTTACCGCCAAGCTCTAGTGACATTTTTTTAATGGTCTCGGCGCATTGAGCCATTAATAACCGGCCCACTTCGGTCGATCCTGTGAATGACAATTTAGTTACCGTTGTGCTGTCGGTGAGTACCTTGCC
>JALRIS010000091.1 GCA_023255335.1 Flavobacteriales bacterium
AAAATTCACAACCTACAATTGCCTTTAATTCGGTTTCGGAGTTCTCGGGGTCCTCTTCTTTCCTGTTTTGTACTTCTTTATTGTGGCTGTTTACTGCTTTTACAAAATGAAACGCGCCCATCATATTTCCGGTGTCTGTAAGTGCGATTCCTTTCATTTTGTTGGAAACGGCAGCTTTTACCAAAGAATTGATATCCGAAGTGGATTGGAGAATACTGAACTGAGAATGATTGTGTAGGTGCGAAAAATTAAGCTGAGCAATCTCCGATTTACTAAGGGTTGAATCAGTCGATTCAATGGCCTCAGTGTTGATTTTCAGAATTTCTTCGTCTTCTTCTCCGTAGGGTTTTATATTGAGCCCAATAAGTTGGATGGGACTCGGATTTTGTTCTCTAAATTTTTCGAAATATCCTTTCTCTTGTTGGAGTTCAGATAGTGTCAACACTTTTTTTCGAATCAATTCTAAAAAACATCTAGCTGTAGCTTCTACGTCAGCTGAGGCGTTATGTGCTTCTACAAATTCTTCTTGAAATAAAAACTGATGGAGTTCTTGAAGTTTTGGTAACTTGAATTTTCCTCCACGACCCCCAGGAATTTGGCAAAGGGTGGCTGTGGCTTCAGAACAAGAATCCAACTTGTTCATCTCCATCATGTTAGAAGCAATTCCTGTTCGGTGAAATTCGGCTCCTACTATGTTTAGGTCAAAGTTTACGTTGTGACCAATTACAAATTTGGCTTGGCTAAGTGCTTTGTTGAATTCGTTTAGCACGAAAGTTAACTCTTGCCCCGTTTTTAAGGCTCGTTCGGTACTTATCCCGTGAATTTTAGAAGCATTGAAGGGTATGTCGAATCCTTCGGGTTTGATGATGAAGTTTTTTACTTCAACCAATTTTCCTAGTTCATCATGTACTTGCCATGCAAGCTGAATACACCTTGGCCAGTTGTCGCTGTCTGTAATTGGGGCAATCCAGTTTTTGGGTAAACCGGTGGTTTCGGTATCGAAAATTAAGTACATAACTTGGGTAAAAATTGAACCTTAAAAGTAAGGATTTTTAACCAAGATTTAACTTTGAGTTATCAAGAAAAAGTTAACAGAGGATTAGAGTTTGAAAACTCTGGAAATTGAGAATCCAAATCGAAATTGACCCTCCATAAAATCTGAGAAAGTGGAAGGAATATATTGTGCTTCCCCAAATCCTCTCGAATTGGAGAAATTGAGTTGGAATATATGTCCACCGGTATCAAATTCAACACCCAAGGCAAGTGGATGAAAAGTGGTGAGCTTTTCTTGAACTCCGTCTTCAAAAAATACGTAGTGGTATTCGCCAATAATACCAATAAGTTTTGTTAACTGAATTCGGGCACCAGCGCCCAGAGCAAATGTTCCGTTTTGATCATAAAATCCCACATAGTTTCTGTGCACATACGTAGGCATCACTTGAAGTGAAAAGCGTTGATTGAATTTTTTGGCAATGAGCAATTGGTAAGAACTTGAAGTTCTGCTTACAAAATCTGGAAATGAAATAGGAGATGCCGAATTGCTGCTTGCTGGCATGGTGGTCACATTAAATTTTGCCAAGGCTACAAGTGTTAAGGGTGTTTTGGTGCTTTGCGCCAAAAGTTTGTACTTGGCATATCCTTCATACAACTGTAAATAAGGGCCAGCTCCTTTATAGCGTGTAATTCCAATATTAAAATTGTTCGTGATCCCTGCTTCTAAACCTACTGCAATATCGGAGGAGTTATCAATCCCAAAGAGAGTTTTTATACCTCCATTTGTTCCCGCAATATCTCCAAATCTATGTCCGATTTTCATGTCCATCGATTTTTTTTCGAGCATTTCGGTCGAATGAGAATTAATGACGCGGGTGGAGTTAAATGTATTCCAAGTATAAGTCGTTTTCTCGTTGTTTTGGGAGAGAGCGTTGGAAGTGAGTAAAACTAAAAGGAAGAGTACGTTTTTCATAAAATCGAGTTAAAAATTTGGTGTTCCAGTCGGTTGTTAATTTTTCTTTTTTGTTTCTGGACGGCTTTGTGTAGCCATCGAATTGATGTAGGCCATCAAATCTTCCAATTGTTGATCGCTCATTCTCTCTTTCGTATAATTGGGCATATAAGGTTTATATCCATTTTTGGAGTACGTTCCTTTCCTGGTAATGTCATATACCGAGAACATCTTGTGGGTAGATGACCAATATTGCAGGTGTTTGAATGTGAGTTGCTCGTTGTTTAATTTATAGTTGGTTACTCCTCTCTCTTGGTGACAAGTTAAACAGCTCATTTCGTATATAAGTTTGCCGTTTTTTGGATTTCCATTTTCGCCATATTTCCTGGCTTCAATTTTTTGTGGATTTAAGAAAGTGGCGGGTGAATAATTCAAATATTTAGATTCTATAAGTTCTTTTATTTGTCCAGTGTCGTCCGAAGTTTTTATCAGATTTTTTTCTTTTTCGTTGAAATCTAATTCGCTTGTCGAGTAGCCTATTGAATTCAAAAAATGCATCATTGACTCCATTTCTTCTTCGTTGAGCGCTCTTCCTTGCGAACATACCACTGCGCACAATTGCACGGCATTGGCCAACGTATCTCTTGCTGGGACAACTAATTCTCCATATTTTTTTAGGTAATCTTGGTTGTACCAATGAGATTTATTGACTGTCCCATACAGTGTAGTTGCTGGCAAAAATTTCATCCCTTTTTCCGAAACATAAGAGAGTCTCGTTTCGGGATTACTTTGTTTTAAGTCGGGATCTTCTCGCTGAATATTGTGACAATCTGTGCACACGAAATGCTTTGATTGCCTAGATTTGAATATTTTTTTATCCTCAGGATTTAGAAATCCAGTTGTTACTAAATTTTTACCTTGCCTGACTTTTAAGGAATCAAGATCATCCATGGAGATGTAATGAAGAGGGGAGGAAGGAGAAAATTTTGCCAATAGATCCGATACTTTTTCCTCTTGGAAATTATTCTCTTTTTGTTGGATAAATGAAAAACTAAGAACAACTACTATTAATAAAAAACAGCAAGAGACAAAAGTGGTAGGCTTAATCATTCTTTTTTCCTCCATTTATCCAGGCTTCAATTTTCGCAATTTTAGTCGCGGATAGTTGAGTTCCTCCTTGAGGCATATTTTTGAATCCCGGGCTATGCTTAATGCTTCCGAGAGTTTGCGAGTCTGGCACCGAACTTGCTCCGGCATGAGTTTCGTAAATTTTGCCGTCTGCACCGCTGCTTACTCCATGACAAGAGCCACCTGTTCCACAGCTTTGTTGGAAAATAGGTTGAACGTCAGCTGCAAATTTCACTGCTTCCACCACTGGAGTTTCCTCTTCTGGATCGTCAGACTTTTCTTTTTTACACGAAAAAGTCACGAGTGACACCAAAAGAATAGAGCTTACTATAGTTTTCATAATGATTAGTTAGATTTTTCTGTACAAGATAAGAAAGTTTTAGAACTTTATTTTACTTAAATCTATTTTGAAAATATCAGTGCTTCCATAACTTCCTTTGTAATTGGATGATACATAGGCTGTTTTAAGATCTTTCGTCACAGAAATTGTTTTTTCAGATCCAACCGTATTAATGGGATACCCTAAGTTTTTTGCTTTGCTCCATTTTCCATTGGTTCGCTTGGAATAGAAAATGTCATAAGATCCCATCCCGTCATGGCCTGTTGAGGTAAAGAAAAGCAAATCGCCACTGGGATGAATAAAAACAGAATTTTCGTCTCCCTCAGAGTTAATTGAGTCTCCAAGATTAATCGGCTTAGTCCATTCATTCCCTATTCTTCGTGCGGTGTAGATATCTGCTTGTCCATTTCCTCCCGGTCTGTCGCTCACAAAGTAAATAAAATTTTCGTCTTCCGTAACGGAGGCAGAGCTTTCAAAATAAGAGGAGTTAACATTGCGACCTTTATCTATTGAACTAGCGGTACCAAAGGTTCCGTCTTCTCTTTTTCGTGAAACATAAATGTCTCCACCGTTTTCACTTTTGTAGACATAAATCGAGTTTCCATCTGGAGAGATACTCAATACCGCATCGTGAACAGGAGTGTTTATACTTCCCTCGATTGGCTCTGATTGAGACCATTCTTTCATCGAATCATTCCAATAGGAAATATAGATGTCCTCGAAATACATATTGTCGGCTATTTCATCTACTTGACCTCCTTTTGTGTCGGCTCTTCTGGAGGTAAAAACAAGAGTTTGACCATTTGCAGAAATAGACCCGGCATATTCCGGATTAAATGAATTTATTTTTCTCCCCATATTTTCCGCAGTGGCATCTACGGGATTTTCAAGGCAAATTTTGGCATATTCACATTGTTTTATGCGCTTATCGGTGTCATAGTCTTCGTTGGTGTTTTTGGAGGATTTTTCTTTAAAATTTTGGTAATATTTTTTGGCTAATTCTAATTCTCCCAGTCGGTGGTAAGACTCTGCCAAAACAAAGTAAACATCGGTGTTTGTCTCTGGGTTCAAATTAATTGCTCGTAGGGCGTATTTTTTACCTAATCGAGGTTTGTCGAGATTTAAGTGGCACTCGGCAACTCTAAAGTTGGCAGTGGCGTTGGAACTATCATAAGACAATACCGTTCTAAACACATTCAAGGCCTTACGATAGTTGTTTTCGTACACCAGTATTTTTCCTTCGTTCAGCAGTTTTTTTATTTTTATTTTTTGACCAAAAGTTGTTTTTTGTTGGCTAAAAGCGCACTCAGTGCTGAGGAGCACAATACATAAAAATGTGACGAAGGGAAGTAATTTTTTTATCATAAGGGTGGATACGTTGATTAATTGATTTGAGTTACGCTAGTTTCTTTTTTATTGGCAAATTTCGAAGTGTTTAGGTCTACCAATTTATGCATCGAAATTGTGGCGGCTACAATGGCTAGGAAAGGCGCAAATAACACGCCAAAATTATCTAAAAATAATTTAAGCCACGTACTATCGGTTTGAATAAGTGAAGGTACTTTGTAAAACAAGGAATAAACGCCCCCAATCGCAAAAGCGAGACCGGCATGATTTTTCATAAATGTCCAGCTTTCTTTTATAGTAAACCTTAATCTTTCATTGATGTAATCGATGTAAGCAAATCCGTAAAAATAGAACCCAATAAGCACGGCAACAAACTCATAGAGAAAGCTGTCTATTCCAACTAACCAGCAAAATGGCTTCCATACTAAATACAAAAGGCCAAATTCAGCCACCAGCATTCTTAAGGCTATTCCAATTCCTCTTTTTACATCTTTTATTAGTTGAGGTAAATTAAATTTATAGTGATTTCCTGTGAGGGCTTCCTCGGTTTTTTCGGAGATATAGGCTAACAAAGGCGACAGAAATATGATGACGACATATTTTACGGCATCCACGAATAGGAATTTGAGTAAAGCAAAAAACTGAACTTTTATAAGGAGCCACATCCTTCCAATAAATCCTAATGAATAATCCTTTGTTTCTACCGAAGTTTCGGCCGCATGACTCCAACTTTCGAAAGTGTATCCGAAATAAAATAGAACTCCAAAAAGGATGACAGGAATAGCCAGGTATTTCAAAAAACCGTGAGTGAGGATAAACGAAACTGATTCCTTGTAACAACGCAATCCTAAAAATAATTCTTTGAAAAACTTCATGCTTGGCTCGATCTGGAGATAACACCTTAAAAATAAGTAAAAAGTAGAGAGTACGAAAAGAAATGAACGGGTAGATTGGCGGAAAACCGAAGAATTAACAAATAAATAGGAGAGATAGGTATTCAATTCTTGGGATTTGTCTAATTTTGTAAAAAAATTAACACCAACATGGATTTATCCTTATTAACAGCCGTATCGCCTATCGATGGTAGATATAGAAATAAAACAGAAGAATTAGGAGCTTATTTTTCAGAATTTGCTTTGATTAAGTATCGAGTACAAGTAGAAATTGAGTATTTTATTTCTTTGTGTCAAATTCCGCTTCCACTTTTAGAAAAAAATAACAACGAAGATGTTTTTTCTCAATTACGAAAGGTGTATACGGAGTTTTCTTTGTCGGATGCTGAAAGGATAAAGGAAATAGAATCTATTACGAATCACGATGTAAAAGCTGTTGAGTATTTTATTAAGGAAAGGGTGGAAACAATTGAGTTGGGAAATACCAAGGAGTTTATTCATTTTGGGCTTACTTCTCAGGATATTAATAACACGGCTATTCCTATGATGTTGAAAGACGCAGTAGAAGAAGTGTACATTCCGTCTCTTTCTGAAATTGTAGAACACTTAAAAAGTATGGCGAGTTTGTGGGGTGAAATACCCATGTTGGCAAAAACACACGGACAAGCTGCATCTCCCACTATTTTAGGAAAAGAGATGTATGTTTTTGTGGAGAGACTTCAAGTGCAACTAAAACAATTGAAACAGATTGATTATTCAGCAAAATTTGGAGGGGCAACAGGGAATTTTAATGCACATCATATCGCTTATCCAGAAATAAACTGGATGAAATTTGCCGATACATTTGTCGAAAAAACCCTTGGTCTCACTCGTTCGCAGTACACTACACAGGTTGAGCATTACGATAATTTAGCCTCGCTTTTTGATTGTCTCAAAAGGATAAATACGATTTTAATTGATTTTAGTAGAGATGTGTGGCAATACATCGCCATGGATTATTTCAAACAAAAAATTGTTGCCAATGAGGTAGGATCTTCCGCCATGCCCCATAAGGTGAATCCCATTGACTTTGAAAATGCAGAAGGAAATTTTGGTATCGCCAATGCTTTGTTCGAACATTTATCCATAAAACTACCAATTTCTAGGCTTCAGAGAGATTTAACTGACTCTACTGTTCTGCGAAATGTGGGAGTTCCTTTAGCTCATACGTTAATTTCGTTTAAGTCCTTGAAAAAAGGAATGGGAAAATTGTTGCTGAATTCAGCTGCTCTAAAAGCAGATTTGGAAAACAACTGGGCAGTTGTAGCAGAGGCAATTCAAACAGTGCTAAGAAGAGAATCCTACCCAAATCCTTATGAAAAATTGAAAGAGTTGACGAGAAATAATGAAAGAATGACTCACGAATCTATTCAAGAGTTTATCCAGAATCTGGATGTTTCGGACGAGATTAAGGAAGAATTGATGTTGATATCTCCTCATACTTACACAGGTATCGACATGATGATATTTTGATAAAATATTCCTACATTCGTTAACGAAATCAAAAAAAACACACTAAAAAGCTTCGAACTAGTATGATGATAAAAGCAGTAAAATCAAAAATTCATAGAGTAACAATTACTCAAGCCGAACTTAATTATATAGGAAGCATCACGATTGATGAAGCTTTGATGGAAGCATCAAATATCATCGAGGGTGAGAGAGTGCAGATTGTGAACTTGAATAATGCTGCCAGATTAGAAACTTACGTAATAAAAGGGGAAAGAGGTTCAGGAGTGATTTGTTTGAATGGACCCTCGGCCCGTTTGGTAGCCGTTGGCGACCAAGTGATTATTATCGGATATGGTTATATGGATTTTGAAGAAGCCAAATCTTACAAACCTTCGATGGTGTTTCCTGGTGAAGGAAATCAGTTAGTTTAAAGATTAAACAGAAATCCGACTCTTAAATAGAGTCTGGAGTCTGGTCCAAAGGTTCCGAGGTAGGGATTGTTTGGGTCGTCTACCAAATCATACAGTGCCAGTACTTGAAAACCATTGGCAGTATATCCTCCGCCTACAAGTCCTATCGGAACCCATACTCTTCGTGTAGAAGGTATCGTGTTGAAATCATTGGTGTTGAGCATTTCTAGCTCTGCGTGAGCAATGAAATTTCTGAAAAACTTGTATCGAGTAAACACACTTCCTCCGTAAATACTAGAGGTAAACGCTGGATTGAATCTTCTGTCGCTAAAGTAATTATATTTAGCTCCTATCCCCACAGAGTATGAATTTGTGAGTCGATATCCCAGCATTGGGGAAATCTCTACATTGGTAAATGTGCCAAAATTTGCCCAAAAATTTCCTCCTGTGTACAATCTTTCTTTGAAAGGTAAACCACTTAAATCTTCGGAATCATCATCGCCATAGTCAGGATCGTATTGCGACAAAGAAGACAAGGAAAACAAGGAAAAAACAAGAAGTAGGGCAGATGTAGTGAAAAATTTAAAGGTCATAAAAAAAAGTTTAGACGAGGACTAATTGTTACTTATTACAAGACAAAAATACAATAATCTTTGTGGTAATCAGGAGACTCTTTTTTCCATTCATTTATTGTCTTGTTACAAATCTTTTCGTTTGATAGAGTAATATTCGCTGCAATGCACAACTTCATTGAGTTATCGCAATGCGTTAAGATGTCTTCTATCATATGATTGTTGCGAAAGGGCGTTTCCATAAAAATTTGGGTATTGCCAGAACGAGATAACCTCTCGAGGTTTTTTAAGGTTTTTATTCGATCGCTGCGATCTTTTGGTAGATAACCATTAAACGTAAAATTTTGACCATTTTTTCCAGAAGCAATAAGAGCTAGCAGAATGGAAGAGGGACCAACCAGAGGTTTTACCGCTAGTTTTAGCTCATGGGCTATTTCTACTACATCGGCTCCCGGATCCGCTATTCCGGGGCACCCAGCCTCGCTCATTACTCCTATGGTTTTGTCTTTGTGCTGATGAATAAATTGACTCAACTCTTTTCTAGAGGTTCTTTTGTCAATGTTAAAAAACTCTTTGTCATCAATGGGATAAGTCGAATTTACTTTTCTTAAATATCTTCGGGTAGTTTTTAGGTTTTCAACAACAAAGATATCCACACTGTCCATTAATTCTTGAACTCCCCGCGGAATTGTATTTTCCATGTTGTATTCGCCCATCGTTATGGGAAGCAAGTATAAGGTTCCTTTGCTCATAGTTTTGTTGTTACTGAGAATTGACAATTAATTGACATTTGTGTTCTTCAAATTTATTGATAATCTTACTACAAGCCATATCCAATTGTTGGTATACATTCTCAAAGCCTTCTTTTCCTCCATAATATGGGTCTGGCACAGAAGAATTACTGGTTGGTTCTATTTCATTTAGAATTAACTTGACTTTTTCTTCGTCAGATTTTGATGTAGCCAATTTCAAAATGTTGTTGTAATTTTCTGTGTCCATCGCGTAAATTATATCGAAGTTGTTAAAATCAGACTTTTTAAATTGTCTTGCTCGTTGATTAGTTAGATCGATTCCATATTTTTTTGCTACTTCTATCGAGCGTTCATCGGGTAAGTTTCCTACATGATAGGCGGCTGTACCAGCCGAATCTACTTCCATGTTTAGGTTGGTTTTATCTGCCTTGTGTTGCAATATTCCTTCGGCTAAAGGTGATCGACAAATATTCCCTAAGCAAACCATTAGTATTTTCATTTTTAAAAAGTTTTTAGTAGTGAGTGTTCGGCCCATAGTTTATATGGAATAAAGATGCTGAAATATATTGAGCATCCCAATTATCAGTACAAAAAAAAATCCTCTCGAAAACTCGAGAGGATTTAAGTTTACTATCTAGAATCTAAGTTCTAGCATCCAGAAACTTAGTTTTTAGCTAAATAATCAGCTACACCGTCAAAAGACGCTTTCATTCCTTCTTTTCCTTCAGTCCAGTTTGCTGGGCAAACTTCACCGTGCTCTTCTGTAAATTGCAACGCATCTACCATACGAATCGCTTCATCTACGTTTCTTCCAAGTGGTAAATCATTTACCAATGAGTGTCTTACAACTCCTGCTTTGTCAATCAAGAACAGACCTCTGTAAGCAATCATTGGTCCGGTAGCTACTAAAGCTCCATTCTCATCGTAATCATATTCCCCAACTAATACACCAAATGCATCAGAAATAGTTTTGTTGGTATCTGCTACGATTGGGTACTTTATTCCCTTGATTCCTCCATGTGCTTTTTCTACCTGAGCCCATCCCCAGTGAGATTCCTCAGTATCTGTTGAGCAAGCCACTACTTTTACTCCTCTTTTGTCAAATTCAGCCATTTTTTCTTGAAAGGCATGAAGTTCTGAGGGGCAAACAAAGGTGAAATCTTTCGGGTAAAAGAAAAAGATTACTTCGTTTTTTCCAATAAATTGGTCTAAGGAGTAATCTTGTGCAATGTCGTTTCCATTTATCAATGCTGGTGCGCTAAATGAAGGCGCTTTTTTTCCTACTAATGTCATTGTATTATATGTTTTTTGAATGTTATTTGTAATGAGTCAAAATTACAAAATATTATTTTTTATTGGTAGGATTTTTAGGTTTAAAATTTTTGGAATATGGGAGGTGGATAAACAAGATAAGCCGAACGTGACTTAGCGGCTCTTGGCTAAAATAAAATTAAACTTAAATTGATTTTAAAATAAATTCGAATGTCTTTTCGATTGGCACCTTCTCCGTTCTATATCGTCCCCATTCTCGTTTTCTGTCCTTTGCTTCCATCGCATTTTCGAGCCGACTTGGAGGCGGTGCAGCTCGCTCCAATCACAAAAAGTGCCAATAAGCCCAGAGCAATGAGGTTTCTTTTGTTAGTTTTCATACCTTTAATACGTACTTGGAGGGATAAATAGTGTTTAGAAATCAACTCATTTTTTTAATTATGAATTTTAATAAAATTGTAGAAAGTGCCAAATCTTCGTCTTTTGGTCTGTGGAAATTGAATGTAGGTTTGTTTCGGTTCATTCCGTTTAACAAACCTCACGGAATAAAGATTGTGGAAATAACGGATAATTCGTTTAAGACTATTATCCCCAAAAGAAAAGTGAATCACAACCACATAAAAGGAATTCATGCTTGCGGAATGGCAACCTGTGCCGAGTTTTGTACTGGGCTGGTGTTACTCTACAAATTGGGGATAAAAAACTACCGATTGATCATGGAATCGCTCGAGATACGATTTCATTACCAAGCAAAAACCGACATTACCGCTCATTATGAGCTCAACTCGGAAGACATTGCCGAAATAAAATCACTCTTATCTAAAGAAGGAGTAGTCTACAAAAAATGTGAAGTAAAACTCCATGATACAGCCGGAAATCTCGTAGCTACTTGCTACACCAATTGGCAAATTAAGGATTGGAAGAAAGTGAAGACTAAAATTTAAAGTGAACAAAGAAATTCAAGTTCAAAATGACTTTGTTTGAGTTACATAACAAAGATGAGCATTTCATGTTTATTTCTGTTTCCTCTTTCATCCATAATTTCTAATTCCAATTTGTGAGTTCCTTTTACTAAGTTTTCTTTTTCTGAAAGTGAAATACGCCAAAGACCTTTTTTTCTCTCATATCTTGTAAGAATCCATTCTCCGTTCAGAGTTGCAGAATAACTTTTAATCCCGGATAAATCGTCACTAATTTTAAAAACTATGGTAGCATTTGGTTTAAGTGCATTTACATTCTGCCTGTCTTCAAGTCTGACGAATGGTTTCGTTGTGTCCACAGAAATCGCAAATTTCCCAAATTCTTTCACGCGCGCAGTTACAGTTCCTTCTTGATAGTTTCCTCCTTTGGATCGAACTCTTCCTTTGGGGCCAATAGAAACGATAAGAACCTTTTCTTGTAAAGCAGAATCAATCGGTGTGTTAGGTTTGAGAATTATTTTATATGTTTTTTGAATTCCGGCTAATCGAGATCCAACACTTTGGATATCAGATAAATACTTGTTCGATTTTGTGATTTTGTATCCCACGCATTGATTCTCGTACAAGGTATTTGGTGTGAACAGGGCAGTAAAACCATTTTTTCTCAAAACATTCGGTTTATCGAATCTAAAATAAGTGTCGCAGGGCGTTTTTTTATTCGTTGTTCCGGATACTCCTGAGGAGTCACCTTGTATTGTAAAAGCAAGCTGAGATGAGTTGCCAGAATAGTCCTTCGCTTGGTAGGTAAATCGATACGAAGAGTCATGCATTACATTCGTAATGCCATTGTTTTTGTGGGTGTAAATGGTAAGCTTGTTATTCCCCGCCAAAAAGGATTTGTGAAACGAATTGTTGTACAGTTTGTGTCTCGGATAGTCTACGTGATGATTCACATAGCGGCTAGTCGCAAAATCAAGTTTATTCATCGTATGGCTGAACAGAGTATCTTTATTTACTATGAAATCTAGGGAATATAGTCCACAAATGTTTCTGGCGTTCAATCTATCTGAAGAGTGAAGTGCGCAACCGATAGGACCGTATGCTGTAAGTTTTTGGTTCAAGTAATAGGTTCCGTTTTTATTCTTTTTAACAGGTATTATGAGAGATTTTGATTTGCCGTTTACTAGAGAGGAATCAGTCAAAGGATAAATTTTGAGGTTATTAATCACGGGTTTTTTGTTGTCAGTTATTTTGTAGCCAAACAACAAAGGATTCATAGGATGCTCCGATTCGGTTTCTCTAATCTCAAAGTGCAAGTGAGGAGCATTAGAGCCGCCCGAATTTCCGCTTAAGCCAATAATTTCTCCCTTTTTTACTTTCAATTGGTTTGAGTCTAAATAAACAGTAAAAGTTTCTTGCTGGATAGAGTATTGATGCGTTCTTACAAAATCAGAAATAGAGGAGTTGAATTTTGATAAATGCGCATACACGCTGGTGTACCCGTTAGGATGATCGATGTACAAGACTTTTCCGTATCCATAATGAGAGTATCCAATTCTCGAGATATATCCGTCCTGTACAGCGTATATTTTTTTTCCTTCCACTCCTTGGGTTTTAAAATCCATTCCTGTGTGAAAATGATTGGTTCTTACCTCTCCAAAATTTCCCGCAACAACGAGAGGGATATCCATTGGAGAACGAAAATTAGTGGAATCTGGATGGAGTTGTGAAGATACATTTTGCGAACTACAAAGAAGAAATAAAAGGCAAAAGAGCAGGAGGTTGGGATTAAAATGTCTCATAATGCAAAAATAAAGAATTAGAAAAGTACTCGCAGAATTACCCAAAAAGTTATTCACTTTGATTGGGGTATAATTGTAAAAATTAAATTAGCTGAATTAAATTAGTATTAGTAAATTCGTGGAATATCTACATCAATCGTGGACATGAGTATTGAAGATCAAAAAATAGAACAAATATCGCTAAAAATCAATGAGCTAATAGCCTTAAAGAATCGATTCAAAGCTGATTCGGAACGTTTGCTAGAAGAAAATAAATCATTGAAATTAGAGGTTGAGAAGAAGGAGAAGCAATGTTCTGAACTCGAGAGGGAAGTAGAAGAATTAAAAACAATTGAAAGAGTTGTGTCGCCAACGAAAAATAAGCTGGACGAGGCAAAAATCAATGGAATGATTAGAGAAATTGAGGAGTGTATGACGCTGCTTAAGAGTTAATATATTGTTTTGAATGAGCAAGAAGAACGTTAAAATAAAAATTGGAGACAGAGTTTATCCACTTACCGTAAGCGAAAGTGAGGAAAAGAGTGTGGAGGTTTCGGCAGAAAAAATTGCTGAGAACATCAAAAAACTTAAGAACCAATATAAAATAAACGATTCTCAAGATTTGCTAGCAATGACTTGTTTAGAATTTGCAACCAAATTACAAACGGCTCAAGATAAACCTACACAGTCAGAAATAAAGGAGTTTTCACCTAAACTCGATGAATTGCTTCTGAAACTGAACCAAGAACTTTCTTAAACTCAATCCGAGATATCTTTTCTTTTGTTTTATTGTTAAACGATTAAAATAAATAAGAAATGGAACCAACTAGTATTGTGATTGGAGTCGTAATAGGACTCATAATCGGTGGGGTGGCAGTTTTTCTGTTCTCCAAAGGCCTTTTGAAAAAGGAAAAGGAAGGAATGCTCGAAGAAATAAAGAGCAGACAAGAATCAATCAAACAAGAGAAAATTTTACAAGCCAAGGAAAAGTTCTTGGCGCTGAAAGAAAAGCATGAAAATGCTGTAAATGAAAAAAATAGAAAAATCCAATCGGCAGAAGATCGAATCAAGAGCAAAGAGAAACAAATTTCTCAAAAGTTAGAGGAAACTTCTAAAAAAGAAAAAGCGCTTGACAGGTTGAAAAAAGACCTTGAAACTCAACTTGAGGTTGTGAATACAAAGCGAGATGATTTATCTAAAAAACAAGAAAAACAAGTTGCAGAATTAGAAAAACTGTCGGGTTACAGCAAGGATGAAGCAAAAGCCCAGCTTGTAGAAGCGTTAAAAGATGAAGCCAAAACTGATGCTATGGCTTACATTAAGAATATTGCAGATGAAGCAAAACTGTCTGCCAATCAAGAGGCCAAAAAAATTGTCATACAATCTATCCAGAGAGTTGCTACTGAAAAGGCTGTAGAGAATTCTGTTTCTATTTTTAATATTCCTAGTGATGAAGTAAAAGGTAGAATTATTGGAAGAGAAGGACGAAATATTAGAGCTCTGGAGGCTGCAACCGGAGTAGAAATTATTGTGGATGATACACCAGAAGCCATTATACTTTCTTGTTTTGATCCAATACGAAGAGAAATTGCTCGACTTTCCCTTCACCAACTTGTCTCCGATGGTAGAATTCATCCCGCCCGAATTGAGGAAGTAGTGAAGAAAACCAGAAAAGCATTGGATGAAGAAATCGTAGAGACAGGTAAGAAAACTTGCATCGATCTAGGAATTCATGGATTGCATCCGGAATTAATCAAATTGGTTGGTAGAATGAAATACCGATCGTCTTATGGACAAAACCTACTGCAACACTCCAGAGAAGTAGCAAACTTATGTGCTACCATGGCAAGTGAACTCGGTCTGAACCCAAAAACTGCCAAGAGAGCAGGATTGCTTCACGATATAGGAAAAGTGCCAGAAGATGAACCAGAATTGCCACACGCAATTCTCGGTGCCAAATGGGCTGAGAAATATGGAGAAAAACCTGATGTGGTAAACGCAATTGGTGCTCACCACGATGAAATGGAAATGACTACATTGTATTCGCCAATCATTCAAGTGTGTGATGCTATCTCAGGAGCAAGACCAGGAGCCAGAAGAGAAGTGGTAGAGTCATATATTCAGCGAATAAAAGATTTAGAAACAACTGCGCTGAGCTATGATGGTGTAAGCAAAGCATTTGCAATACAAGCTGGAAGAGAATTAAGGGTTATGGTTGAGAGCGGAAAAGTCTCTGATAAGAGAGCAGATGAATTGGCTTTTGAGATTTCGCAAAAAATACAAACTGATATGACTTACCCGGGACAAGTTAGGGTAACCGTTATAAGAGAAAAAAGAGCGATAGGAATTGCCAAATAACAACTACCAATGTAATTAGGCTTCACTTTGAGTGGAGCCTTTTTTTTTGTTCAAGTATTTTATCGAATTAGGTTTATGTGACCACGTTTCTCTGTGGTTTTAGTTCCATCCGATTTGAAAGTCAATTTCCAAACATAAACTCCCGAAGGGCATAGTTCACTGTTATTAGTTCCGTCCCATTCTTCTGATGGATCAGTCGATTCAAATACTCGTTCTCCCCATCGGTTATAAATTATTAGTTCAAAGTTTTCACTATCCTCGAGACCAATAATTTTCCAAAGATCATTTTTGCCATCCATACCAGGAGAAAAACTGTTGGGGACAAAATAGTTGTCGCTTTTTATCTCTATCCAAAAAGTAAGCGTGTCGTTACAATTATTAGAGCTTAAGGCTAGCAAGGTGATGGCATAATTTCCTTCTTCCTTGTAATTATGAGTTGGGTTCGATAGTGAAGAAGAGTCTCCATCTCCAAAGTACCATTTGTAGGCAATGGCATTCGAAGAATTATTGACAAATGTAATGATGTCTGTAGGTGCACCAAAACTAGGTGTAAAAGTAAAGTTAGCCTCTGCCAAATCAAACGCATTGATATAATCAAATAGGACGGTGTCGTCTTCGCATCCGATGTCTGAGGTTACAGTGAGAGTAACAGTGTGCTTTCCTGGAATTGGATAATTAGTAGTTGGGTTTTGGCTGTTGGAAGTATCACCATTTCCAAAGTTCCAATGCCAGTGAGTAATAAAGCCAGCACCTACCGTTGATAAATCACTGAAATTTGATAAAACTGGTATACATCCAGCAGTATCCAGTCCAAAAAATGATGCTTCGAGCGCTTGATTGAAGACTTGTATAGTATCGTACTCACTACAACCATTGGAAGTGACTATGACGGAATAAATACCTGGGAAAGTGGGAGCAATGATCTGAGAAGTTTGCCCAGTGTTCCATAAGTAAGATGAGCCAAGGTTCCCAGCGTCCAATTGTATGCTGTCTTCTTCGCATTTCAAAGTGTCCTGTCTCAAGTTCTTTGAAAAAGTAACTGAGGCAAGCGTTAGGTACCTCGTACTATTATTTGGGATATGAAGTGCTGAGATTCCAGAAACAGATATGGTCGTACCACTTATGCTAAAAGTGAGTCCGCTAGATGAGTTATAGACTGAAGCGTTATTAAAGTTTCCATCGTCATCTACCAGTAAAGCCAAACAAGTGGTATCGAAATCAACACCCATCGCACATGAGCTAATCGTAAAATCACAGCTAAAGTTTTGTGTAAAATTGCTTTTTGTCACTTTCCATTCTCTCTCTATTCTCGAATTTAAATAGGGGGAAGAGGGCAATTCATTTATTGTAGCAAGTGTGTTGCAAGTAAGTCCTCCGTCATGACCCATCAGCACATACGATGAATCGGACTGAAATACACCTATATTGGCTGCATTGGTTGCTGCGAGATTGTTCAAGTATATTCTTGTAATGTCGTCAAAACTGTGTGATTGTTTTTGCAGTAATCCCTGGTTGTCTTCTCTTCCTAGGCCGATTACATCATTGTGGTAGTTGGGCGAAATAGATGCATCCCACACAATGGTTCCGTTGGTGGAGATATAGTCTCCTTGGTTACCGCCTCCCACATTATCCAGCGTTATCCCATATTTAATTGCAAGATAGGAATGAATTTTATTCATTTCTAAGTTGGTTAAGTCTCTGTTGTAAAAGATAAATTCATGTAAATACCCATTGTAAGGCGAGTTGGCATTACCCGGCATCAACCCAAAATGAAGCCCAATTTGACCGGAAGATTGAGAGGCACCACCACCGGTAAAAGTGGCAGAATTCTCCTTAGTTATGAGAGTAGAAGCACCACTTCTGTTTCCTTTATAAGATATGATTGTAGGAAGGTGGCTTTCGGTCCAATCTCGAGAAGCATTTGTACTTATTCCAATACCTCTACCAGTTGCAAATCTTCCAACAGTTCCTAGGTTTCTGAATTGTATTGCATCTCCGCTCAATTCATTGTAGAGCATCATGTGGTTGTTGTTTCTCACAACTGTAGGGAAGTAATACACACCAAAAAATGTTCCTTGACTCGTGCTATTTCTATTGTCTAATAAATTTAGAGAAGTTGTGTTTTGAAGGGCTTTGATCGCAGTGTTTGAATTGGAAGTGAATTCAATAGTAGTGTTGTAGTTAGACGAATTTCCGGGAGGAGTTTTGGTCGCCACGGGGTAAGGTGCGGTATTATCGGACACGGAAATTGATCCTGCTCCATTAGGAATAGTAGTTGTCCAATTGGTTACAGTGCCTAAGGTCAAATTATCTGGTTTGAACCAAGCTGTTAAATTTGTGGTGCCTACATTTCCTGGGTTTTGGGCAAATTGAATAGTTCCAACAAGTAGTAAAAAAATCGCTAGGCTTATTCTCATGGCGTTTAGGGATTTGGAATGGTTCAAATATACCACATAAAGTTCGAAACTCGATTAGCCAGGATTGGAGATCATTTTTTTTTTGAAAAAACGGACAAGGTCGAGAAAACTACTTGGGCGTTTTCCAGTAAAGGTAGAGGGCAAACGACAGTAGGATGAGATTGGGTATCCATACAGCCAAAAAGGTATTGAGACCTGCATTTGTAGCATATACGGTGGAAAATCGATTGAAAACAAAATACAAAGCAACCGAACCAATTCCCAGAAGAATTGTCATTCCCACTTTGCTTCTTGCAGGCGAAATGCTAATACAAACTCCCAAAAGCGCCAGAATGAATAAGGAAAGAGGATTTGAAGTTCGGGAGTAAATTTCAATGTCGATGTACGGTACAACTGCAGATCCTTTTAGTTTTTCCTTTTTGCGATAAGCGAGTAACTCATCGTAATACATGGTAGAAATTACTTCGTTTCGCTGCCCCAAGTCTTTCAGTCCAAAAGAAAGAGTTGTATCAATCGTTACAGATTCTGAGATACTATCGCCCGAAGGCAGCAGGTATCTTTCGGTTACGTTTTTCAATTGGAAGTTATTGGTTGTGCTATCTCCGTAGGCATAATTTGCATTTAATGTAGATACAAGCTTCCACGCGCCTTCCTCGTTTTTTTCGTAATTGTCTATCCAAAGTTCCGAAACAAATTTCATTTCTTTGAAATTGTAGGATTTGTAGGAGACAATAGTTCCTGGAACTACTTCAAAATGAACACCAGACAAAATAGAAGCGTAATTGGTATGGATATTTTCAAAAGCCAGTCGCTTTTGGTTCGCTTTGGGGAGTAAAACAAAATTCACAAAAAACGAAAAACACACGATGATCGCTACAGCTATAAAAAACGGCCGGAGTAATCGTAAAAAACTAATTCCAGAACTTAAAATAGCAGTGATTTCACTTCTTTGATTCAGTTTTAAAGTTACCATCACGATGGTAATTAACATGAATAGCGGAAAGAACATATTACCGATATAGATTATAAATCCGGCATAATACTGGGTAATTAGTTCTGGTACACTAAGATTTGATTTAAGAAAGTCATCTATTTTTTCGGAAATATCAAAAACCACTATAATACATAAAACACCAAGAATGGAGAAAACGAAGGTTTTCAGAACTTTTTTGATGATGTATTTGTCTAAGGTTTTTAACATGAGTTATAATCTGGTTGCCATTTTTCTTACCATTTCGGTTTTCCAGCTATGAAAATCTCCCGCAATGATGTGCTTTCTTGCTTCCTTCACTAACCAAATATAAAACGATAAATTGTGTATGCTGGCAATTTGTGCACCCAAAATTTCTTTTGAAATAATTAAATGTCTGAGGTAGGCTTTGCTGTAAAACGTATCCACATAAGAACTTCCGTTGGGATCGATAGGAGAAAAGTCATTTTGCCATTTTTTGTTTTTGATATTGATAAAACCTTCGCTTGTAAAGAGCATCCCGTTTCTGGCATTTCTTGTAGGCATCACGCAATCAAACATGTCAATGCCAAGTGCAATGGTCTCTAGGATGTTGATAGGAGTTCCAACCCCCATCAGGTACCTTGGTTTATCTTCGGGTAGTATGCGAGTAACAATATCGGTGTGTTTATACATATCTTCGGCAGGCTCACCCACAGAAAGACCACCAATCGCATTTCCTTCTCGATTCATTCCGGCAATAAATTCTGCTGATTTTTCTCTTAAATCGTCATACACGCTTCCTTGAACAATAGGGAATAAAGTTTGACTGTACCCGTACTTTGGTTCTGTTTCGTCAAAGCGTGTGCAACATCGTTTTAGCCATCTATGAGTCATTTCCATAGACCTTTTGGCGTATTTGTAATCACAAGGATAAGGAGTGCATTCATCAAAGGCCATAATAATATCCGCTCCGATAGTTCGCTGAATATCCATGGCATATTCTGGTGTGAAAAAATGCTTAGATCCATCAATATGAGATTTGAATTCTACTCCTTTTTCAATAATTTTTCTTCTCCCAGATAAAGAATATACTTGATATCCTCCCGAATCTGTCAAGATGGGTTTGTTCCAGCCATTGAATTTGTGCAGACCACCGGCTTTTTCAAGAGTATCTAAACCAGGTCTTAGGTATAAGTGGTATGTGTTTCCTAATATTATTTGGGCTTGAATATCTTCGTCTAGTTCTCGTTGATGAACTCCTTTTACAGTGGCCGCAGTCCCAACAGGCATAAAAATGGGAGTTTCTATCTGACCATGATCGGTTTGAATGATTCCTGCTCTTGCTCTTGTGTCTTTGTCTGTGGTAAGTAATTTAAAATCCATCTATCTGTACAGGGTTATGTGTTATTGACTTTGTGGCAAAACTAACACTTTTGATTCGTTTCAATTCAATTTGTGGCGAAATAATAACATCCTCTTGTTTGTAATCATTAACTATATTTTAACGTTTTGGTTGGATTTTTCACTAATTTTAAAAAACCGAAATTATCTAAACACCTTGATTGGAGAAAATTTTTCAGCAAAAGCTAAAGGAGACTATGAGCTTATACAGCGAGCTATCAAAAAAAAAGATGACTCAGCCTACACAGAACTAATGTCTCGTTACAAAGATTCTATTTATTACATGTTGCTCAAAATGGTGAGGAACAAAGACGATGCAGAAGATTTGACTCTCGAAGCATTTGGCAAAGCATTTATGAATCTAGAACAATATTCGCCCAAGTATGCCTTTAGTACTTGGCTCTTTAGGATTGCAACAAACAATTGTATCGATTTTTTGAGAAAGAAAAAAATGGACACAACCTCTATCGACCAGCAATTTGATAACGAAGATGCCCCTTACATTTTCTTACCCTCCAAAGGACGAAATCCAGAAGAAGAAGCTATTAGAAATCAAAAATTTAAACTCATGAGGGAATTGGTGGATGAACTCAAGCCACAATACAAAACCCTTATCGAACTTCGATACTTTAAAGGTTTGTCGTATGAGGAAATTTCTAAAGAATTAGACTTAACTTTGGGGACAGTAAAGGCTCAACTCTTTAGAGCTCGAAAAATACTGGAAGAGATTATTAAACCCAAAATGGATTATATTTAATTGGAATTTCAACGAATACTTCATTATTTCCCTGAGCTCACGGAGCTTCAGATAGAACAACTCAGCCGTATCAGACCTCTTTATGAGGAGTGGAATGCACAGATCAATGTCATTAGCAGAAAAGACATGGATAATTTTTATGAAAGGCATGTTTTGCATTCTTTGGCGATTGCGAAAGTGATTAAGTTTAAACAAAATACGCAACTACTTGATGTAGGAACTGGAGGAGGATTCCCGGGGATTCCATTAGCCATTCTTTTTCCTAAGTGTAAGTTTCATTTGGTAGACTCGATAGGAAAGAAGATAAAAGTGGTGCAAGGCGTGGCAGATTCTTTGGGATTGAAAAATGTAAAGGCATCTCACGAGAATGCGAAGAATATTACAGAGAAGTATGATTTTATTGTGAGTAGAGCGGTAACGCGTCTTCATCCTTTTGTGGGATGGATAAAAATGAACGTAAAAAAGAATAGCTACAATGATCTTCCTAACGGTATCTTGTATCTTAAAGGTGGAGATTTGACAGAAGAGTTAGGTGAGATTTCCAAAAAGTATCATTGTTATTCTTTACCTTCGTATTTCGAGGAAGAATTTTTCGAAACCAAAAAAGTAATTCACGTGGAATTGTAAAACAAAACCACTTCTTATATGAATGATTTTCAGGAAAATAATGATGAGTTCAAGGCTCTTATTCAGTCAATTGAACAAAAAATCAATAACAAAGATTCTTTTTACTTGGATGTAGAGGAAATAAGTCGTGTTTCTAGTTACTACCTCGAAAAAGGAATGACGAGCAAAGCCATGGCTATCTTGAAAATTGGTCACGGTTTGCACCCAATTTCGGGAGATATAAAACTCCACATTGCTCAGGTATACACCGCCCAAGGAGAGTATAAAAATGCGCTGGATTTTGCAGATCAAACACTAGAACTTGAACCCAATAACGAGGATGTAATTGTGCTCAAAGCAGAAATCTATAGTTACTTGGGGGAGCACCAAAAATCGATAGAATATTACTTACAGTTCTTGGAAAAAGGGACGACCGAAGGATTGGACTTGGTGTACAATGACATAGCTTGGGAGTATGAGTCACTTATGGATTACGAAAATGCTTTGAAATACTTAAAGCTAGCTTTGGAAAAAAATCCGGAAGAAGATACTCTGCTTTTTGAGATAGCCTACTTTTATGAGGAGCTAAATAAGCAAGAAGAGTGTATCGAATTCTACAACAAATTTTTGGATGAGAATCCTTATTCCTTCAATGGATGGTATAATTTGGGGATTGTATACAATGACATAAAAGATTTTAGAAAGGCAATATTTGCTTTTGATTATGCCACTATTATAAAAGATGATTTTGTTTCGGCCTATTTCAACAAAGGAAATGCTCACTTCAATCTTCAACAATACGGAGAGGCACTGGAATGTTATTACCGAACTTTTGAATTTGAGGATAATCAGGCGATTACTTTTTGTTACATTGGCGAATGTTACGAGAAGCTTTTCAATTTCAAGGAGGCAGAGAAGAGCTACGAAATTGCTTTGTCTTTGAATGATGACTTGCAAGAAGCATTGATAGGGATGGCCATAGTGAACGACAAGCAAGGACGTACCACAGATTCTTTGCCGTTCATAGAAAAAGCGATACGGCTGTTTCCAAAAAACTCATCCTGTTGGTACATAGCGGGAGAGGTGTACAACAAGTTGGCTCGCTACGATGAGGCTTATTTTGCCTATGCCAAAGCGGATGAATACGATACAGAAGAAAATGTTCAGATTCAGCTAGATTTCTCGAATTTTATAGCAGAAAACCTTTCTTTGCAAGAAGCAATTGATTATTTGCAAGACAAGGAAAATATAGCTTGCCAATATAGGTTGGTTGCTTATTTCTTGATGCTTAATCAACACAAGAAAGCCCTTCATCAATTTGAGCAATGTTTAGCCATTGATTTTGAAGGACACAAGGCGCTGTTTGCCTACCACGAAGAACTCAATGAGCAGCCAGAATTTATTAGCTTGCTCACTAATTTTGAGTAACTAATCTTTCACCTTCTTGGAAATAATGAAGAGAAGTAGAAAAGTGAGGAGGGAATTTACGATAATTAAGGAACCTCCTAATTCAAATCCGATTTGACCAAGCCAATTATTGATGAAGTAGGTGAAAACGGGAGGTAAGACACAAGCCACAACCACCCACTTGGCTCTCAAGACAAGCTTCGTTAAAATCCCAAAAAAGAACAAACCAATAAGTGGGCCGTAGGTAAACCCTGCTAGCCAAATCAATTGCCAAATGGCACTTTCGTCCAAAGTTTTGTTCAGTATTATTACGGTAATGAGCAATACAACAGACATGATTACATGAATGAGTTGCCTTCGTTTTTTTGAGGTTTTCTTTTCTTCTGTATCAACAAAATCTACACAAACTGACGTAGTAAGTGAGGTAAGAGCAGAATCTGCAGAAGAATAAGCCGCAGCGATTAATCCGAGTAGAAATAAGATGCCAATTCCAATTCCAATGTCGCTTTTCAAGGCAATTTGTGGAAATAATAAATCTGACTTTTCTGGTACGGCTATGCCTTGTTGACTTGCATAGATGTATAGTAAGGCTCCTAATACAAGAAATACAAAATTGATAAACACCAGAACAATGCTAAATGAAATCATGTTGGTTTGGGCCGATTTAATGTTTTTACAACTCAGGTTCTTTTGCATCATGTCTTGGTCTAGACCCGTCATCCCGATGGCGATAAACATTCCACCAAAAAACATCTTGACAAAGTGATATTTACCGTTCCAGTCCTCCCAAAAAAATAGTTGAGAATATTCGCTCTCTGCGAGGGTACGAATGAATCCATTGGAGGCAGAGAAGTCTATTTCGGAAGTGAGGAACCAAAAAGTAAACCCCAACGACAGGAGCATAAAAAGGGTTTGAAGGGTGTCGGTCCAGATGATGGTCTTGATTCCTCCTTTAAACGTATACACCCAGATAAGGGAAATGGAAATAAAGACAGTAACTTCAAAAGGAATATTGAATTCATCAAAAACAAAAGCTTGTAGCACATTTGCTACCAACAACAGGCGAATAGAGGCTCCGGTAATTCGCGAAAGCAAAAAATAAATTGCTCCTATTTTGTGGGCTTCTGTTCCAAATCGTTTTTGTAGATAGGTGTATATTGAGGTGACGTTCATTCTGTAATACAACGGCATCAGCACATAGGCGATAACCAAATAGCCTACAAAATATCCAAGAACCATTTGCATGTACCCAAATTGTTTGGAGGCATCACCCACCCATCCAGGAATTGAAATAAACGTAATTCCCGAAAGGGAAGCTCCAATCATTCCAAAGGCTACCAAATACCATGGAGATTGCTTGTTTCCTAAATAAAACGTATCGTTGTTCGCACCTTTACTTGTAAGAAAAGAAATTCCTACAAGTACGAGAAAATAGGTCATCAATATACCAAATATAAAAGCTGGAGACATAGGGGATTTGTATTACTAAAAATGGATTAATTTTTAAATATAGAGATATTGAATTACTTTTAAGTCGCAGACAATAAAAATCAATCATGAATGTAAGAGAAATTATACTTGCCCTCTTTTTTTTGGGAATAATCACTTTGATGTTCTCTTCTTGTAAGGTGGAGCCCAAAATAGAACCTCGGAATATGCCACTTTGGGAAATTGTGAACGACCAAGGGCAGTCATCCTACCTATTGGGTACCAGTGAATATTTGCGAAAGGACTCTGCACGAATTCTCTTTAACGAACAAATTATTGCTGCTTTTGATTCTGCTGAGGTATTTATTACTCAAATAGATGTTCCCAACTCTGATTTTGGAAACACAAAAATGGCTCTTGAGATACAGGATGAAAAAATTATGATAGAGTACCTTTCCGAAGCTCAATTTGCTAAACTTTCTCAATTGCGAAAAAACTGGAAGTATTCAGAATCTAACTCTGTTCCTTCGGCTGACAGCATAAGACTCAAGCTCTTGTTTTATTTGCACGATATGATTTATTTCAACAATCATGAGAATTTTTATTTTGACAAATTTTGGATGGAACGAGCCATGCCAATGGCAAAACAAATAGGCGGGTTAGAAACTTATGACTCGTATTATGAAAGCTTTTCGGTCGTAACCGATTCCCAAGTGGTTGACTTCATGTATTCCATTGAATCCATAGACGAATTTGTAGATTCTTTGAGAAATACCAGTCAGGAATTATACATGAATGGTCGATTCGAGGAACTTCACTCCCTTTATCTTTCTCTTTTTCCTTATTTACAAAGTCATTTTCATGAATTGGTGGGGAATAAACATAAAGATTGGGCAAGGGAAATTGGTCTTTCTGTGGACTCAGCTCAAACTTTTGTTACCGTAGATGCCTTTCATATGTTTGGCAATAACAACCTGATAGACGAATTGTTATCAAAAGGTTATGAGGCAAAAAGGATTCAATAATTCCAATTAATTTTAAGCAAAATTTAACGAATGAGATTTATTTTGATTTTCAGTTTTTTGGTTGCTGTTCAAGGCATTTCGCAAGACACAATTGTACAAGTAGATACGGCCAAAAAAATAGTGGTTATTAACCCATTGCCTGTTGAGAATTACAATGTGCTAAAAAATCAAGGGACAGGATTAGAAGTAACCATGTATGAGTCTGGAACTACTTTTATTTTGCCCAATTTGTCTGGCACAAATTATTTTTTAACCTTCATTCAAGGTCAAGCTCCTTCCGTGTTTAATTCAAAAAATTCGGGGTACATATTGTTATTGGTCAACAACGATTTCTATATGGAGGCTGAGCTATCTTTTGCTGAAGAAAACTCCTACATTATTTTCAAATATCAAGGGAGCAAGTATTACAATATACTCACTCCCGCTGGAATTAGTTTTTTCAGAAGATTTCATAAAACCGCAGAATAGTGAGCAGTTTTTAATAGTAAAAAGGTGGGAATCTTTCGCTATGGGAACAAATGAAAGGGAAATAACTAGGGTTGGTTTCATCAGGAAAGCTTGATAGCCGAGTTTTTTTTAAGAGAATTTCGAAGGTTAAACCATCGATATAATTCATTTCAAAATTTTCATTCTGTTCGTATCTCCTACTCGTATTTTGTTTCGTCAAGAGTCAAGTGGACTTGCGATTTTTTTTCGATTGGTGAATCACCAAAATTTGCTTAATTACGCAATTCATCCATTTATTTAATACAAGTCAAGAAAGGTTTGTCTAGAAACAAATGTTGTCGATGAGTCTAACTCCTTCTATAGTGCCTGCAAATGATACAAACACTCCGTTCTCGTTGTTCCAGTCGGTAATTTTTCCCAAAGTTTCGGCATCTCTTATTTCTAAGTATTCTACTTCTAAGATTCCTTGAATCATTTGTGTTGCCTTTTTTTGAATTTCATCAATAGTAAAATAAGAGTGGAATAAGTGGATGTAGGAAAGGCTGAAATGAATAACAGCCGCGGCTTCTCTTGCTTGTTGTGAAAGTCTCTCGTTCCTTGAGCTTCGGGCAAGGCCATTTGACTCACGCACAATGGGGCATCCCACAATTTTTGTGTCAAGGTTGATTAATTTGGTCAGCTTTTCTACTATTTTGAATTGTTGATAATCCTTTAGGCCAAAGTAAGCTTTATCTGACTGTACGAGATTAAGCAGGATAGAAACAACATTGGCCATCCCTTGAAAATGTCCCGGTCTGAATTTTCCTTCCAACTCGTTTTCTATTCCTCCAAAATCAAATTCTTTGAGAATCATGTTTGCTCCATAAATTTCCTCAACCGAATGTGGAACGAACAAAAAGTCGACCAGTGATTCTATTAGAATGGAGTCTGCCTCCAGAGTTCTGGGATAGTTGTCTAAATCGTTTTTCTCATTGAATTGTGTGGGGTTTACAAATATGCTACACACCACAATATCGCACTCTTTGCGAGCTCTTTCAATGAGAGAAACATGACCCGAGTGCAAGGCTCCCATCGTTGGGACAAAACCAATTGTTTTGTTCTCTTCTTTTTTTTGTTTCAATAAGGATTTTAATTCCTTACTTTTCTGAATCAATTCCATGTGTATAAGTGCTGTAGAATGAGCTAAACTAACTGAAAATATTGATAATTCCGACAATTTTTCGTACTTTTGTGAAGTTTAACTTTAAACACTCCTAAAATCATACTGAACAAATATGAGTAGTAAAAAAAGAATTTTATACATTTCTCAGGAAGTCACTCCCTTCTTAAAGTCTTCTGAGATTTCTAAAAACGTGAAAACGTTAGCCCAAAAAACACAAGAAAGCGGAAAAGAGATTAGAGTTTTTATGCCAAGATATGGCTTAGTAAACGAAAGAAGAAACCAACTACATGAAGTAATTCGTTTGTCCGGTATGAATATGATTATTAATGATGTAGATCACCCATTGATTATTAAGGTAGCCTCAATTCCTTCGGCTAAGATGCAAGTTTATTTCATAGATAACGAGGAATATTTTAAAAGAAAAGCCATCGTAAAAGACGAAAAAGGGAAGTTGTTTGAAGACAACGTTCAGCGATCTGTTTTCTTTATTAGAGGAACGTTAGAAACGGTAAAAAAACTAGGATGGATTCCGGATGTAATTCATTGCCATGGTTGGATGACCGCTTTGTTACCTCTGTATCTAAAAACCTATTTCAAAGACGATCCTCATTACGCCAATACCAAAGTGGTAAGTTCTTTATACGAAGATTCTTTTGAAGGAGAACTAAACGACAATATTGAAGACATACTCAAATTTGATGGAGTGAAGGAAAGTTTTATGAATCACATAAAAAATGGTTCAGATTATTTGAACTTGACTAAAACAGCTATCGATCATTCAGATGGGATAGTGCTATTCTCTGACAACATCGATTCAGAAATTATAGACTACGTGAATAAAGCTGATGCGGACTCGTTAAAGTTTGTTAATTCAGAACAGCACCACGAAGATTGTTCTAATTTTTATGACGAAATACTGGAAAAAGAACCTAAATTAGCTGAATAAATTTAATGCAAACACAAGAATGAATTTCATTTTTTCAATCAATATCCTACGGAAAGCATCATTGCTTTCCGTAGTTGTTTTAAGCCTAACCAACTGCAAAAAGGAAGATAATTTTATTGGTTCTGAGTTGCAGAAAGAAGATTTAGGAGTGAATAAACTCTCTAACTTTTCTATTGTTACTTACACTAAGGAAGCGGATTCATTGAGAGCGGATGAGCTATCTACGGCAACTTTAGGAAGTATGAATGATCCCGATGTGGGTAAAACAGAATCCAGTTTTTACACCCAACTAAGACTTCCCGTAGATAATGTAGATTTTGCAGGAAGTGGAAGCCTTACGGATATAGTGTTAGACTCGGTTGTTCTTTCTTTGGAGTACAAAGATTACTACGGCTCGTTGGATCCGCAAAACTTTGAGGTAATGGAAGTTACGGAAGATTTTTACCTAGACTCTGCTTATTACAATGGAAAGAGTTTCGCGACCAATTCAACCAATTTAGTGGTGCCCGGCTCAAGAACTCAAATTCCTGATCCCACTTCTTCTGTATTTACTGCAACAGACTCTTTTCCGGCACAATTAAGGCTGAAACTCGATAACTCTTTTGGGCAAAAAATAATCGATGAAAGTGGAAATTCAACCCTTTCAGATAATCAGAATTTTCTTCAGTTCTTGAAAGGAATTGAAGTAAAAGTGAATAACCCCGGTCAAGGGCCAAATCAAGGTGCGATTTTACTGTTAGATTTAATCTCTCTGAACTCATCGGTGACGCTATACTATAGAGATACAGCTTCCAAAGATACATTGACTTTTAATTTGCTCATGAATACAAATTGTGCAAGGGTGAACAAAAACATGCATGATTATTCAGGAACCTTGATTCCAAGCCAATTGGCCGATAGTACTTTAGGGTCATCCGTTGTGTTTGTTCAAGGATTAGATGGGTTGAAAACTGAGATTGAATTCACTGATGTAATGAAACTCAAAGATTCCAACATAATCATTAATAAAGCTGTGTTGAAGATGCCGGTAGACAACACGGCTGGAAACGACTTCGATCCCATTGAGCAATTGCTAATCATTCGAAATGAAAATAACTTGAAATATTTGTTACTCGACCAAACTATGTTTGCAGGTCAAGCAGGGCTGGATAATGTTGGCGGACAATGGAACGAAGACGACAGTCAATACGAATTTGTTATTACGCGCTATTTAAATAATTTATTAAATGGGAATTTTCCCAACAATAGATTAACTTTAGAAACAATCTCAGCCATGGTGACTCCAAACAGGTCTGTCTTTTATGGACACAACTCTGCGGTAAGAAAACCAGAGCTCACAATTACTTATACCAAATACTAAATACATAAAACTATGTGTGGAATTGTAGGTTACGTAGGCGAAAAACAAGCTTACGATATACTAATAAAAGGACTCAAAAGATTAGAATACAGAGGCTATGATAGCTCGGGTATTGCGATTTCTGGAGAAAGTCAAGATCTTAAATTTTTTAAAAGAAAAGGCAAAGTAGCCAAACTCGAAGAGTTTATTGGCGAACAAAGCACCGAAGGTACCATTGGGATAGGTCATACAAGATGGGCAACTCACGGTCCTGCAAATGATGTAAATGCACATCCACATGCCTCGGGAGACGGAAATTTGGTGTTAATCCACAACGGAATAATCGAAAACTATGCCGTGTTAAAAAAAGAACTCCAAACAAGGGGTCATAAGTTCTCTAGTGATACCGATACAGAAGTTCTCATTCACCTAATAGAAGAGGTGAAAAACAAAGAAAATTTATCTTTATTTGAGGCGGTGAGAGTTTCATTAACCAAAGTAGTTGGAGCTTATGCCATTGTGGTGATGGATAAAAATAACTCAGATGAATTGGTCTTGGCTAAGAAAAGTAGTCCCTTGGTAATTGGAATAGGAGACAATGATTTTTATGTTGGTTCGGATGCAACTCCCATTATCGAATACACCAAGAATGTAGTGTATTTGGAGGATGAAGAAATAGCTACGATCAGTATAAAAAATGGACTAAAAATTAAAAAACTGAATAATCAAGATATTTCACCAGCTATTCAGGAGTTATCTATGCAATTGGATGTGCTCGAAAAAGGTGGCTATCCTCACTTTATGTTGAAGGAAATATTTGAGCAGCCCAAAACAATTTTGGATTGCATGAGAGGGAGAATAAATGCCCAAAAAGGTTTCGTGTCACTAGGTGGGATTGTGGAGTATGAAAACAAAATATTGAATGCAGACCGAATTATTATCATCGCCTGTGGTACTTCTTGGCACGCTGGATTGGTAGGGGAATACTTGATCGAAGATCTTGCACGAATTCCTGTTGAGGTAGAGTATGCGTCAGAGTTTAGGTACCGAAATCCTATCATTGGTGAAAATGATGTGGTTCTGGCAATTTCACAATCAGGTGAAACGGCAGATACCTTGGCGGCAATCAAACTTGCCAAATCCAAGGGAGCCACCATATTAGGAATTTGCAACGTTGTTGGTTCTACCATTTCCAGAGAATCTCACGCAGGGTCCTACACTCATGCAGGTCCCGAAATAGGAGTTGCTTCTACCAAAGCATTTACTGCCCAGGTTACAGTGCTCTCCCTGCTCGCAATGCAATTGGCCCAGAAAAAAGGTACAATCGAAAAATCCAAATTAAACAGGCTTTTATTTGAGCTCGAGTCTATTCCAGAAAAGGTAGCAGAGGTATTGAAATCTGATGCTTTGTGCGAAGAAATATCAAAGATTTACAAGGATGTAAACAACGCTTTGTATTTGGGAAGAGGATACAGTTTTCCTGTAGCTCTAGAAGGTGCATTGAAGCTCAAAGAAATTTCTTACATCCATGCAGAGGGATATCCAGCCGCAGAAATGAAACACGGACCAATTGCGCTTATAGACGAAGAAATGCCAGTATTTGTGGTAGCCACCAAAGGGCCCTCGTATGAGAAAGTAGTGAGCAATATTCAAGAAGTGAAAGCCAGAAAAGGTAAAATAATTGCCGTGGTCACTCAAGGTGATGAGGACGTGAAAGAAACGGCTGATCACGTCATAGAAATCCCTCATACCGAAGAGCAATTTATACCTATTTTGGCAACAATTCCATTCCAGTTACTGTCCTACCACATTGCTCTAATGAGAGGATGTAATGTTGATCAACCAAGAAATTTAGCCAAATCGGTTACAGTAGAATAATAAATCGGATAATCATGGAATTAAATTCGGATATTTTATTAGCCATAATTTTAGTGCTTTTGATTGCGCTAGGGGGTGTATACTTTTATTTGAAGGGCAAACTCAAGGAAGTTCAAGAAATTGCTGCTCAGGCAGCAAAGTCTTCCGCTCCAGTAATGAGGAAAACTCCAGATGACAAACAAAAACACCTATTTCCATTAAAAGTGCAGGCCTACGAAAGGATTGTGTTGTTTATGGAACGAATTGAACCTAGTAGTCTGGTAATGCGTGTAAAAACGAACACCATGAAAGCTAACGAGCTACACGGAGCGTTACTTCACAACATAAGAGAAGAATACGAGCACAACGTAGCGCAGCAGATTTACATCAGCGACAATGCCTGGAACCTTGTGAAACAGGCCAAAGAGGAAACAATAAGAATTGTGAATATGGCTGCAAATTCGATGGAATCATCAGCTACCGCCAACGAACTTACTCGAGATATATTTGAGAAAATGATGGTGCTTCCTCAGTCTCCATCGCAAATAGCACTCGATTACCTAAAACAAGAAATAAAAGAAATTCTTTAACTAACCCTTTTCCTTTGCAAGTACACGAATTTACCCTCACAGACGAATATATACACCTGATTCAATTACTCAAAACACTCTCGCTTGTGGGAAGTGGAGGTGAGGCCAAAGAAGTGGTAAGAGAAGAATTGGTCTACTGCAATGGGGATATTGAAACCCGCATGCGGTACAAAGTAAGAAAGGGTGATGAAATTGAGTTTGAAGGGAATCTGATTAAAGTAGTGTAATCCAATCCTTATCTGAACACTGAAATATTGCCTCTGTAGGCGTTTGTGCCTATCTCAATTACATAAAAATACACTCCTTCTGACACTTCCTTGTTCATGTAAGTTCCATCCCAATTTTCGTTGGGGTCATTGGAGGTAAAAATCACATTTCCCCATCTGTTGTAGATTCTTATTGAATACGGGTAAACTCCTAAGTAACGCACTTTAAAAGAGTCGTTTACTCCATCCTTATTTGGAGAAAATACATTAGGGATAAATAGAGTTTCGCAGCTTTCCACTTTATAATAAAAACGTTTGCTACATCCATTTAGGGAAATATCAACAAAATAATTCCCTGGTCTTGTAGCCACCCAACTCGAATTCGTTGAGTTATCGTGCCACTTGTACGTTGCCAGAGGAATTTCCGCCTCTATCAAGAGAGAGCTGTTTTCACACAAAACGGTATCTCGATACAAATTCCATGGAGAAGGAAAATCAATTGTGTCAATCTGTATGGTATCACTCACCGAAATTCCGTGACAAATGTTGGTTGCAGTTAATACATAACTACCGGGATGATTCACGGTTAAAGTTGGAGTGGTAGCTCCAGTTGACCACAAAAACTGTTGAAAAAGAGAAGATGATTGGTTGGAAAGTGTTATCTCAGAATTGGGGCATAAGGCTGTGTCTTTTCCCAAGTCTAGCGAAAAGATGTTGGTTTGGCATAAGGTCTCGAGGGTGTTTGTCAAAGATTGCTGTGAATAAGACGAATCTATGATTTGTGGCAAAGGTTGATTTGTGGCATTCACTGTAGGAAAAGATTGGGTGACAGTTTCTGTAAACATGGAATCTTGGATAGAGGTATCACAGCCTAATTTATAGTCGTTGTCCAAAACTCCAAAGTATGGCTTATGCGTAAAAGAGGAATCTATTACACCGGTGACTATTGGATTGCCATTTTTGAGAAAGGCTACACCTGAACCGGTAAGTCTTTGAACTGAACTGCTAAGTGTCAGTGTGTTTTTCTTTTTGATTGAGAGGTCTTTGTCAAATTCTACGAGGGTGGGCAGATTTCTGCTAAGACTCCCATTCAAAATACAGGTAAATGTGGAATCATTTTTTTTCGCGATACTTCGATTAATGCTGTTGTAATTGATGGTTTTTTTGTGAATCGTGGCTAAGTTTCCTGATTTATCTATTTTAAAAAAGCTCAAACTTAGTGAGGAACCGCTATTTGTACCGTTAAATACATACCCGTCTGCTAATTCGATAGGTGCCGAAAAGAAGTAGTTCCCAAGATCTGAAATGTTGGTAGCCCACTGCACGGTTCCAGTGAAATTTAACTTGATAAACCTCAGTCCGGTTCTCAACAAAAATCCATTATCCGAGGTAGAAATTCCACCGCCCCAAATTCCTCCCAGGTTGTATGATTTCATCCATTGCAAGTGACCATTTCTGTTGAGTTTATACAAAAAAGTAGAAACACTGCCAGCCCCAATAGGATTGAGGCTTCCATAAACAAAAAGTTCTCCTTGCTTGTTTTCAATAAGGGAGTAAGAGATCAGAGAATATCCAGTCATGTGAAATGAGCGGCTCCATGAAATATTTCCGTTGGAATCTATGAGGGTAACTCTTGAATCTGAATGAGTTGAGTGAGTTTCTGTGGTGACAAAACCAAATTCCTTTTTGGACAAGGGAGCGAAACTTGAGACTAAGAGAATTCTGTTTAATCGAGTAAAATTGTACTGGTTTTGCCATTGTATCGTACCACACTCATCAAATTTTATCAAGCGCAAACTGTCATATTCCCACACTACTGGGTTGTTTTCACTGGCATACACCATGATGTCTCTATTCTGCTTTACAGAAGAAACTTTTTGCAGCAGTGTACTTTGAGAGTAACTAATAGAAAAAAATACCGTCCCAATCACCCCAAGCATCACTGCGATTAGTTTAGAAAAGATATGTTGTGTGTTGCTTTCCAATGCTTCTAACTTACCAAAATATCGTGAGATCTTGTGCCTGTCAATTCTCAACGTATTTTTTTTCGTTGGATATAAAGATATTCGACAAGAAAAAAAATAAATAATAAGGCCGTATATATGGTTGCGCCATTCACATTGAAAGGTCTACCCGAACCCCAAAACACCCCATAAAGAATAGTAATGAAATGATAAGCGCCAAACAGTAGAAAGAACAGAACAGGATAATCTTTCATTTTGAAAAACAAGACAGCTATGAGTGAGTGAGAGAACAATCCTGCATAGCTAGTAAGTAGGAACAATCCAGCCAGAGGCCAATGTTGGATTTTGAAAATAACACCGATCACAAGAAGTCCTGTCCAGATATAAAAAAGCGAATACTTGAATGTGTCTTTGGGCTTTTTGGTAAAATAATCGTCAAGAATGTCGTTCTCCATAGAAAATTAAAGATACTATTTTTTCGTTGAACTAAGGGTAGAAAACTCTATAACGAAGAAAACCCTTACAATCAAATGATTATAAGGGTTCTTGCGGAGAGACAGGGACTCGAACCCTGGCGACCAGTTAAGGTCGACAGATTAGCAATCTGCTGCATTACCACTCTGCCACCTCTCCGTTAAGGTGTGCAAATATATAAAAGTTTCGTTTACTCAAAAAATAAAAGTGATTAAAAAAACGAAGCATTTTCTTTTGCCATTTTTCTGAGTAAGCTACTTGGTCTGTAGCGGTCTTCTCCGTAAGTTTGATACAGGTTTTCTAACAAAGAAAGTGGTTTATTGGCACCAATTTCGTCACACCAAGCCAAAAGCCCTTTGGGGTAATTGGTACCAAATCTCATAGCTAAGTCAATATCTTCTGCACTGGCAACTTGCCAAAATACGGCATCTGCCGCCTCGTTGATAAGCATTGCAAGAATCCTATCAAAAATATGACGTTTCAACTCTTCGTCTTCACTTGGTTTGGGGCGAGAGGCGTTTTCTGAATACTCATAAAATCCCTTTCCTGTTTTTCTTCCAAGCAATCCTGCTTCGGAAAAACGTTTCTGTGTAAACGAGGGTTTGTACCGCGGATCAAAGTAAAATGAGGTAAACACTGTTTCGGTCACCGTATAGTTCACATCATTCCCGATATAGTCCATCAATTCAAATGGGCCCATTCTAAATCCACCAATTTCTTTCATTGCAGCATCAATGGTGGCAAAATCAGCAATTCCCTCTTCGTATATCCTCAGTGCCTCTCCATAAAACGGACGAGCGACACGATTCACGATAAATCCTGGAGTGTCTTTTACCAGAGCGGTTACTTTTTTCCAACTGTCAATCGTTTGCTTGGATAATTGTGTAACGGAGTGGGAGGTAGTAATGCTTGGAATTATTTCAACAAGTTTCATGAGTGGAGCAGGATTAAAAAAGTGAATCCCGATGACTCTCTCTGGGTGTTTGCAGGCAGAGGAGATAGAGGCAATTGAAAGCGAGGAGGTATTGGATGCCAATATACACTTGTCGGACACGATGGTTTCGAGTTTAGAAAAAACGGTTTGTTTGATTTCTAAATTTTCGATGATTGCCTCGATCACCAAGTCTGAGTTTTCCAATAACTCCATCGAATCAACAAAACTGATTCTTCCTAAAATATCGTCAGCTTCTTGTTGAGTGTATTTCTGCTTTTCTACCAGTCTGGTAAATACTTTGTTCAAGCTTGCTCCGGCTTTTTCAATCGCGGTAGCATTTGTATCAAATACCATTACTTCTTCCCCGGCAGTTGCCGCTACTTGAGCAATTCCAGACCCCATAGATCCAGCTCCTATAATTCCTATGTTCATTTATTAAGTCGTTAGTCGTTAAGTATTGAGTCATTAGTTACAATTCCTTAGTCTAGAGACTGAGGACTGAATACTGCCGACTGTTAGTTTCCTTTAAATTCTGGTTTTCTTTTTTCCAAAAATGCTGCAATTCCTTCTTTGTTATCGTAGGTGTTAGCTGCTTCTATTTGCAATTCTTTTTCCACACCCAATTGTGTTGCCAAGTCATTGGTTAAAGCCAGGTTCAATGCTCTTTTGGTGAGGCCAATCCCCTTGGTAGGCCGTTGTGCCAGGTTCTTCGCGAACTCGAGACAAGTTGTAAATAGTTCTTCGTGTTCCACTACTTCGTAAATCATTCCAATCTCTTTGGCTTTTTCGGCCGAAAATTTATCAGCCAAAAACATGTGAGCCGCAGCTCGCTGCATCCCAATTAATCGAGGAAGAAAAAATGTACCACCACTATCTGGAACTAACCCAATACTGCTAAACGATTGTATAAAACTTGCTTTTGTACTAGCAAATGTAATGTCGCAAGCCAATGCTATGTTTGCGCCAGCTCCTGCCGCCACTCCATTTATTGCTCCAATAATTGGTTTTTCTATAGTTCTTAATTTATGAATAATAGGATTGTAAGTGGTTTCCACAATTTCTCCAATGGAGGGTCCTCCTTTGGCGGTTGCTTCTTTTAGGTCTTGTCCTGCACAAAATCCTTTTCCTTCGGCTGTCAAGATTATAGCCCGGATGGTTTCGTCTTGTTCGAATTTATCCAAGGCAGCTTGAACTTCTTTTGCCATAGGGATATGAAAACTGTTGTAAACCTCCGGACGATTGAGCGTAATTATTCCCACTCCGTCTGTGGTTTCTTTTTTGATAAATTCCATGGTTTTTTTTGTTTCCTTAAAATTAAAGATTCTCTCTTCAAAAAGAAAGAATTGTCATGACTTAAATTCCAACTTTTGTTCTTTAAAGTATTCCTCGCAACGCGCTACAAGCTCTGGAAAAAAAATCAAGAAGTCCTTTTCCAATTCTTCTTCAAGTTCTTGTAAATCCGTCAAAGCATTTTGAATCGTATTGGAATAGTTAGCTCTTCTTCCGATACTTTGAAGTGCTTTGTTTATACCCCAATACGTTTTGTAATTAGAAAACCAATCATTTTCTCGCATGTGAGGAAGGAATTCAACTACTTTTTTTGGAAAATAGGTCTTAAGCTCCCAAAAATCGTCATACACCGATTTGGCAAACTCTTCAAGTGGAATATGGGAGTACAACGTCCAGTTTTTTGCCAGGAAATAATCGTAATATACGTCCAACAAGACTGAAGAATATTTGCCTTGTCTGGGATGTAGAAGTTTTTTACTTCTTGCTACAAGAGGGTGAGTGTCCGTGAATTCATCAATTATTCGATGAAGGGTGATCCCGACTTGTATAGGTCTTGGAAAATCTGTCAACTCTTTCCCTTTCATGAAATCACCTAAAAAATTACCGATTCGTATTTCTTTGTTGCATCCAGAAAGGTATTGGTGAGCAAGATAATTCATTTCTCTTTATTTGGTGAGGTAAAAGTACGATTAATCTGACCAATGATTCTACTCGATCAGATTCTTCTTGTAAAAAAAAAAGGAAAGCGGTTGGGCTTTCCTTTTTTTGTTGTTAAGAGTTAAGTTATTGAACTATTACGCGATATTGCTCAATGTTCGTTTCGTCTTGTATCAGAATGATGTAAATTCCTTTAGAAACTTTGTTTAACATGTATTTTTTTGATTCGTTTGATTGGAAATACGTGTTTTCTGAAAATACAATTCTTCCTTTGGTATCCATTAAAGTAACTTGAAAGACTCCTGACTTGTCTTTGTTCCTCAATTGGAATTCTCCTTGGTTGGGGTTTGGATACACCAAAAATCTTTCTGTATGACTAAGTTCATTTAGTCCAATTGTAGAAGGAGTAGTATCTCGTACTACAAAGTTGTCTAGATGGAACCTATTATTGTTGTTGGCAGTTGTAGAACGTCCATAGAATCCAAATTTCACTTTGCCAGTTTTGTTTTTAATCACTTTCACAAATCTGTTTGTTCCTGGGCTTACAGGTGTGCTAGC
>JALRIS010000128.1 GCA_023255335.1 Flavobacteriales bacterium
AATTTTTACTGGCATTTGTTTTAAATTTTAGAGGGTCGAAACCCCTGGTTATTAATTTGGACTGCAAAAATAAATAATTTTTATTAATATCAAGTGATTTGGTGGGTTTTTATTACGAAGCAACCCTAAATTTTATGCTTTCGATAATACATCCTGTTGAATATTATCTGAATAACCAAGAGGCACAAGGCAAAAACAAAAGAAATTTTATCCTGATCTCGATAAAAATACAGAACAAAACAGATGGCGATAATGAATAAAAGATTAATTATTCCTAATTTTTTTCTTTTTCCTTCGGGTATTTTGGGTAGCATAATATTCATCATTTTTTATTGAATTTAAACTTTATTGTAACCAGCGCATTAGGATTCTATTATTTATTAACCCTACTAATTCACTACCGGATTCAACCATTTCTTCATTACCACTTGGTCCATTCCTTTGCGTTCGGCTATGCTTTTTACTTGATCAATGTCTATTTTTCCCAGTCCAAAATATTTGGCTTGAGGGTGTGCATAATAAAATCCGCTCACCGATGCTGCTGGATACATTGCCATGGATTCGGTTAATTCTACCCCAATTTCTTGGGTGGCATTTAGTTTCTTGAACAAAGTGATTTTCTCAGTGTGGTCTGGGCATGCTGGATAGCCAGGAGCAGGGCGAATTCCTTGATATTTTTCGTCTATCAACTCTTCGTTTTCTAAACTTTCGTTGGGTGCATATCCCCACAATTCTTCTCGCACTTTTTTGTGCATGAGTTCGGCAAATGCTTCTGCTAATCTGTCTGCCAAGGCTTTGAGCAAAATGGCATTGTAATCGTCATTTTCTTCTTGGTATTTTTTTACGTGTGGTTCAATTCCAAGTCCCGCAGTTACCACAAATCCGCCCAAGTAGTCTTGCAAGCCAGTTTCGACTGGTGCAATGTAATCTGCCAAAGAGAAATTAGGCAATTGCTTGGCTTTTTGGGTTTGTTGTCTCAATGAAAATAAAGTATCTGCAACTTCGGTTCTAGACTCGTCCGTGTAAGTATATACATCGTCTTTTCCATTGGAGTTGGCTGGCCAAATTCCAATGACGGCTTTGGCAGTCAACCAGTTTTCTTTTTCTATTTTGGCGAGCATCTCTTGGGCATCGGCATACAAACTAGTGGCTTGTTCGCCAACCACTTCATCCGTTAATATTCTTGGGAATCGCCCAGCCAACTGCCAAGTCTGAAAAAAAGGAGTCCAATCGATAAACGGAATTAATTCCGAAATAGGGAAGTTGTCATACGTCTTATTTCCAACAAAATTAGGAGTGTAAATATCCTCTGCTTTCCAGTCTATTTTAAATTTATTTTCAAGCGCCACATCGTAAGGAAGCAGTCTTTTTTGTGCTTTTTTATTCGAATGGTTTAGCCTTACTTTTTCGTATTCTTTTTTGATATCGGCTACAAACTCCTCGGAAGTGTTTCCCAATAATTTTTCTACCACAGTCACCGATCGCGAAGCATCTAATACGTGAATCGTTTGTCCTTTGGTGTAACTCTGTTCTATTTTTACAGCCGTGTGAACTCTGGAAGTAGTTGCTCCTCCAATCAAAAGTGGAATCGTTAACCCGGCTTTTTCCATCTCCTCTGCCACCGAAACCATTTCATCCAAAGAAGGAGTAATCAATCCGCTTAGTCCAATCACATCCACATTTTCTTCGATTGCTTTTTTGATAATATCTTGGGTAGGAACCATCACACCCATGTCCACAATGTCGTAATTATTACAACCCAACACCACACCCACAATGTTTTTTCCAATGTCATGCACATCCCCTTTTACGGTAGCCATCAATACTTTTCCGTTGGGTTGAACTGCTCCATTTTTGGCAGCTTCTATAAAAGGATTGAGGTAAGCTACGGCTTGTTTCATCACTCGGGCAGATTTTACTACCTGTGGCAAAAACATTTTTCCCGATCCAAATAAATCTCCAACCACATTCATTCCATCCATCAATGGGCCTTCAATTACTTGAATAGGTTCAGGATATAATTTTCTACATTCTTCGGTATCTTCTTCTATAAATTCGGTGATTCCTTTTACCAAAGAATAAGTTATTCTTCTCTTCACGTCTTGTTCTCTCCATGATAAATCCCGTTCTTTTTTCTTGCCGTCACCTTTTACGCTTTCGGCATAATCCAGCAACACTTCTGTGGCATTATCGTTTCTGTTTAGTAAAACATCCTCCACTTTTTCAAGCAGTTCTTTGGGTATTTCGTCATAAATCTCTAGCATGGTTGGGTTTACAATTCCCATGTCCATACCGTGCTGAATGGCGTGATACAAAAAAGCCGAGTGCATGGCTTCTCTCACCGCATTATTCCCTCTAAACGAAAAGGAAACGCTGACCAGCCGCCTCATCGACCGTCCGGTCCGCCCGCTGTTCCCCGAAGGGTTCTACAACGAGATCAACGTCATCGCGCAGGTCTTCAGCTATGACGGCGAATGCGAGCCCGACGTGCTGGCGATGATCGCCGCCT
>JALRIS010000184.1 GCA_023255335.1 Flavobacteriales bacterium
AAAGAATATTGAACTCCAAATAGCCAAGAACAAACTAACAGTCATTACTGGGTTATCAGGATCGGGAAAGTCTTCTTTAGCCTTTGATACTTTGTATGCCGAGGGTCAAAGGAGATACATCGAAAGTTTATCTTCTTACGCCAGGCAGTTTTTAGGAAAACTAGAGAAACCTCAAGTAGATTTTATAAAAGGGATAGCGCCAGCCATTGCAATTGAGCAAAAAGTAAACTCTCGAAACCCGAGATCTACCGTAGGTACTTCCACAGAAGTGTACGATTATTTGAAACTATTATTTGCCCGTATTGGAAAAACCATTTCACCAATTTCGGGAAATGAGGTAAAAAAAGATTCTAGCGAGGATGTACTGACTTACCTCAACAACCAGAAAAAAGGAACCAAAGCTGTAATTCTCTCCGAGCTGGTGATTAGGGAAAAAGATAAACTTGCGTTGTACTTACAAAATGTTCAAACGGAAGGGTATAACCGAGTGAAGATTGACGGAGAAAACCATGTGATTGAGGAGGTAATAGACAATCCACCGATCGATTTTGAAAGTGTGAAAATTGTCATTGACAGAATTTCGGTAAATCAAGAAAGTGAAGAGAATAATGCCCGAATTTATGACTCGGCCGAAACTGCATTTCAACAAAGTAATGGAACCTGCGAGGTAGAATTAGCCAGCACGAACGAAACACGAGTTTTCTCCAACAAATTTGAATTGGATGGCATGGAATTCTCTGAACCCAATGAATATTTATTTAGCTTTAACAATCCTCTTGGAGCCTGCTCCAGTTGCGAAGGATACGGAAAAATTATTGGTATTGACGAGGACCTTGTCATTCCCAACAAAAACTTGTCTGTGTACGAAGAGGCAATCGTGTGCTGGAAAGGTGAAAAAATGAGCCAATGGGCATTTGATTTATTCAACAACGCTCATCATTTTGATTTTCCAATTCACAAACCCTACTATGAACTAACTCCTGCGCAAAAAAAAGTATTATGGACTGGAAACAAATATTTTAAGGGAATAAATGAGTTTTTTGCTTTTGTAGAGAGCCAGTCGTACAAAATTCAATACCGAATCATGCTGAGTCGCTATCGCGGAAAAACTACGTGCCTTTCTTGTGAAGGGAAGCGATTAAAACCTGAGGCAAATTACATCCAAATCAACGGAAAGAACATAACTGACTTGGTGGATATTTCTCTTGAAAAATGTGCAGAATTTTTCGAAAACTTAACCCTGTCGGATCACGAAAAACAGATCTCTAAAAGGATTTTGAAAGAAATTACTCTCCGAATTAAATTCCTGCTAGATGTTGGGTTGGGCTACCTGACCTTAAATAGACTTTCATCTACTCTTTCGGGAGGAGAATCGCAACGAATAAACTTGGCAACTTCATTGGGAAGTAGCCTGGTTGGCTCAATGTACATTTTGGATGAACCAAGTATTGGTCTGCATTCGCGAGACACCGAACGATTAATAAAAGTTCTGAAATCACTGAGAGACATCGGAAATACGGTGATTGTAGTAGAACATGACGAGGATATCATGAAAATTGCTGACGAAATAATTGATATGGGTCCTTTGGCAGGAACTCATGGGGGTGAAGTTGTTTTTCAAGGAAACCATTCTCAATTAATCTCCTCAAAGGAGAGCTTAACAGCCCAATACCTTACATTAAGAAAAGAGATTCCGGTGCCAAAAACAAGAAAAAATAGTGTGCGAAAAATAGAATTCTTGGGATGTAGAGAAAATAATTTGCAAGGCATAGATGTGACCATCCCTTTGAATATTTTTTGTACAATTACTGGGGTAAGCGGAAGTGGAAAATCCTCATTAATCAAACAAATTATTTTTCCCGCACTGAAAAAAGTAAAAGGAGGAGTTGCCCATAAAACGGGGGAATTTGCCAAAATGACGGGAGATATTTCTCACATTGATGATGTTGAGTTTATCGACCAAAATCCTATTGGAAAATCGTCTCGATCGAATCCGGCAACTTACGTTAAGGCGTATGACGATATCCGGGCTCTCTTCGCTGGATTAAAACAAGCACAAGTAACTGGTTTTAAACCCAAACACTTTTCCTTTAACACGGAAGGAGGAAGATGTGAAAGCTGCAGCGGAGACGGAGAATTGAAAGTAAACATGCAATTCATGGCAGATATTTCGTTGGTGTGTGATGAGTGTAAAGGTAAACGATTCAAACAAGAAGTTTTGGAAATCAAATTTAATGGATATTCCATTTTTGATATTTTGGAAATGACTATCTCCGATGCGATAACATTCTTTAAAGAATCTGGAGATAAATTCGGAAAAAAGATAGTGACTAAACTTACACCACTCGAAAATGTGGGGCTTGGCTACCTAAAGCTCGGTCAATCCTCTAACACTCTCTCTGGAGGTGAGGCTCAAAGAATAAAACTTGCCTCATTTCTTGTGAAAGAAAAATCCTCTAAACGAACCTTATTTATATTTGACGAACCTACCACCGGACTGCATTTTGAAGACATACAAAAGTTACTCATGGCATTCTATGCGCTTATTGACAAAGGGAATTCTCTGGTCGTGATTGAACACAACTTGGACGTGATAAAATGTGCTGATTGGGTAATTGACCTAGGTCCCGAAGGAGGGGAAAAAGGAGGGGAAATAGTGGCAGAGGGTACCCCAGAAACTATTTCCAAGAACGGTGATTCAGTAACTGGACTCTATTTGAAAGAGAAGTTGAGCGAGTTATAAACTTTGCCGATCAAGGCGCGTAAACATTTGCAGCGTTGACTCTCGAAGAATTATGACTAAGTAAAGTACTTACTGCTGAATTAAAACTACCAATACCAGTTAAATAGGTAAACCCTATTTCCTCTTTGGTTGCCGAGCTACTCAACAAATTTTGTTGAGAAGAATAAATTGCGCTCATTCTGCTGGTGGCAAAAGACGAATTCGCAAAACTTTTTACGTAGGCTTTGTAGATTGCTTCATAATCTGAGTTATTAATTAAGAAATTAATCAAAGGCCAATCAGTCGAAGTTGTATTCATGGCGAAAGGCAAGGGTGTTTTTCGTCCATTTCCAGACTGAAACGCTTCGTTGTTGTCCCATACAATCCATCTTAATTTCCCCATTTTAGGGTCGTTGTACAAGTAATAATTGTGGGTCATCACCCCATAAGTATCCCAATTCTGAATGGTATTATTCGCAGCCAAATACTTCAAGAAACCATCTACATCAAAAATAGCTTCTAATCCAGCTTTCCAGGCAGTGGGGTTACTCGTTCTAGAAGTTGCATGCAAAGCATCGTACATTGTTTGAATATCAGATCTACTGGTAGACTTATTTGTTTTCTTTTCAAAATCTTCTAAATTAAAACCTGACGCAGAAAACTTAGCTCCATCACCATCTGGCTTGTAGCAATTCCCTGTTTCGGAACCAAAATAATCTATTAAAAAAGTATCGAATACTACTTCACAGAGTGTATATAGTCCGTAATATTGATAGGACCCTGTTCCTTGGTCAATATAAATTTCATAAAAAGCAGTTCGCACGGCCGGCACGCCAAAATTTCTAAAAACATCACAAGCAGATTTTTCTCTCATTAGGGATTTGTCGTTAAAATTACTACTCATTGACAGTTCTTTAAATCCGTAAAATCGTTGGTTCTTGATTTCAGGAAACTCATCTTCAAATTCATCAAACCGAAATCTGAACGGGAGTTTGCCACTGTTGGCCGATAAACTTGAGTTTCCCTTGTATCTTACCCCAACATTATACCATTGAATTCCGTTGAAATAAAAGTCAGCTGGAAAGTACTGCGGAGTTTGATCGGAAAAAGTTCCGCCAGGACCTCCAGGACCTCCACTCGATCCACCAGTAATTTGTGTCAAGTCTGCTTGCATTGCTGCCCATTCATCAGCCGTAAATACAAGATGTATTTTGTTTACTTTGTCCTGATTAAATACAATCTCATAATTTGGCGCCACGTCATTGGAGTGCGTTTCGGTTGTCCAATCATCCAATCCAATTCCATTTTCAATGAAAATTTCCTTTTTACAAGAAGTAACCACAACAATTGCAGTTATTCCAATAAGTACCAATTTTTTAATTCTCATTTGTTCTTATTTTAAGTGTGTACACATAAGCCAACCCCCAAATGTATGTGGTTTTTGGATACGTTGCATTTAGCTCTCGTTCTATTCTGTAAAACCCTTTAATGTCGCCAAATTTTTTAAGGTCATATTTCGTTCCCAGTGTCATTCTCAATCTATTAAATTCTGAAGTTGTGGTTTCTTGTGATCGTCTAAAAATCTCTGCCGAAAAAGTTGGATCAAATTTCCATTTCCTTATGTTGTAGTTCACACTTGCCTTCAATCTCCATTTGCTAATCGCATAATCTCCAGCTAATTCATCCACCCCTACCTCATTCCTGTTTTGGTAACGAACTCTATAGGTTAATTTAAATCGCTCAACTTTATAAGAATAGGCCAAATCCAAATTGTATCGAAAATGTGTTTCGTACCCTTGAATTTTTCCTTTGTTGTCGTTGATACTCTGATACCTCAGGTTCCCCCCTACCTCAAAGTTCTTAAAACCTTTATAAAAAAGTCCAAACTCCGTAAAATAAGAATCTACTTCTGTAGAATTTGACTTCATCCTGAGTTGTTCCTCCAGAGAAAAACTCCACTTTTTGTTCAAATCCAATTCAAATCCGATAGACGACCAAGTTTCCATATCCCTTACTTCAATCCATTCGCCCTGTTGGGTGAATCCAATTGAAAAACACATAGAAATAAACATAATTAGGATTCCACTGACTGATTTCATATTACTCTATTTTTACGAATCTACGTTCTTTTTACTTTTTTTTAGACGAAGGGATAAAATAAATCCTTCTGTTTGTCTAGAAAAATCTATTTTTGGCTGAGACAATATCTGTTCCGAGCAGATAAAAAATTCTTCTTTCGAGGTGATTTCATTTTTTGACAGTATCTTCGTACTATGAAAAAATTCTTAGTAATGACAGATGATCGTGAAATAATAATTGATAGATTTAATATTATGTGTATGATGACATTGAGCGAAAGA
>JALRIS010000223.1 GCA_023255335.1 Flavobacteriales bacterium
GATTGTAACCCTTCTAGCTGTTGTTTTTTCGATGTTTAGCGCTTACTCCCAAACAATCGCTACTTCCAAAGAGAAAAAAAGCACCCTTTCCAAGTATTCGATAGAATACGATGCGGGTACAAAAAAAAGAAGAACAACCAACCAAGAATTAGACAAAAAAAGCAGCCAAAGTTCGTTTGATTTTCATTACAGCACCTACCTAAAAAGTGACGCAGCCAATAAGAATTATTCTTCTTTGCTTTTAGCTTACAAGTTAGACTCCACCAACACCGAGTTGTTTTATGAACTAGCTAAATATTACGAAGTGTCTCACAACACTATCGAGAAAGAAAAATTCTGTCAAAAGTTAAAATCAACCAGTCTTACCCCAGCTTTGAGAGAATATGCATACAACACACTTGTTTCTGTTGAGCCCAATGGAATTTTGATTACCTACGGTGAAAGAGACACTTATCCAATTTGGATTTTACAAACTCTGGAAAATTTTAGGCGAGACGTACAGGTGTTGAATTACGATTTATTACAGAATGAGTCTTACAGAACCAGGAAATCAATAGAATTAGGAATTCGCTTTTCTTCAAAGTATTCCAGTCCGATTGAGGTAATTAAGAAGTTGGCACCATCCAACGAGAACAAATCGATTTATTATTCTCTCACGGTGTCGCATTTGGTGTTAAAAGAACATCAATCAAAATTATATCCAACAGGACTCGCTTTGAAGTTTTCGAACAAAAACTTTGATAATCTTGCCGTGTTGCGAACTAACTGGGAAAAGAAATTTTTGAAACACGAGCTTCAAAAACCTAAAGTTGTGGAAACCGACAATCTTTTGCATCTTAATTATATATTGCCGCTAATCCAACTACTCTCGGTGTATGAAAAAGAGTCGAACACCCAGCAGGAAGTACAAACGAAGCAAGTAATTCGTCAGTTGGCTGTGTTAGCTGGCAAAGAAAAGGAAGTAGAACAAATTCTGACAAAGTAATCACTGAATGTCCAATTACCAGTCGTATACCGATAATGAGTTGATGCAAGGAATCTTGGAAAAGGATTCGCGGGCTTTTTCGGAACTATACGATCGTTACAGCCGGATGATGGTAAATTATTTTTACAAAATGCTCTGGCAAGACAAAGAGAAAGCACAAGATTTTATGCAGGATTTATTTGCTAAAATAATTGAAAAGCCGGCTCTTTTTGATGTACATAGAAATTTTAAAACTTGGTTGTTTTCCGTGGCAAATAATATGTGTAAAAATGAATACAGAAAGCAATCAATTAGACATAATACGAGTTATGACATGGAAGAAGGAGTACAAATTAAAGACACCAGTATTACCGCGATAGATAGGTTGCAAGACTCACAGTTTGGAGAAAAACTCAAAGCAGAATTGGATTTACTGGACGAAAAACAAAAATCAGCCTTTGTCATGAGGTATTTCCAAGAATTATCAATCAAAGAAATTGCTGAAACGCTCAATATATCTGAAGGCACCGTAAAATCTAGACTGTTTTATACCTTAAAAAAACTAACGGTATCACTCAAAGAGTTTGCTCCGCAATTAGCCAAAATGATACTCGTTCTATTTTCACTAACTACTGAATTATGAAAAAGAAAGCCGATAAAGAAATATGGGACATAGAAGATCTATTACTTTCAAAATCTTATGATTCGTTGAGTAAGGAGGAACGAGCTTTTGTGAGAAAAGAAATAGCTTCTGGGAAAGAATATGAAGAACTTAGGAATACTTTGCTTTCGGTAAAGAAATGGGCTAAGGAGGAAACTCAGATTGAACCACAAGACGAAGTAAAAACCATCCTAATGAAGCAAATGGAAGCCAGCTCCGTAAAGAGTTCTTTCTGGGACAAATTAGGCGTATTCTTGTTTCCTACGGGCGTTCCAATGTTCAAAAAACCTGGGTTTCAATTGGCAGTGATGGGAGTTGTACTGTTGTTCGTAATCAATGTAGGATTAAATCAACTTGGAACGAGGCAAAATGAACTTGCTCTAAATAGTAAAACAATGGCAAAGCCCGCTGAAATGCCACAACCCGTTGAGTTATCCAATGAGAAATTGCCCAAGGAAGAATCCATTCAGCCTAAAAGTAAGAATGCTGTGCCGCTAGCAATAGCGGAAACAGAACAACGAGAAGAAGTGGCGGAAGATGAAATTGTAGAAGAGGTATTTTTCTATGATTCTGAACCCGAGCCACAAGTGCTGAAAGAGGAAGAAATTGCCAAGCCACAATTCGATAACTACACCGAGGCAGTGCGCATAGAACCGAACGCAATGAGGGTGTTAAATATAAGTGTCGCCAGTCTATCTCAAGTAACGGACACTAAACGAAAGAAAGTCAAAAAGACAACCAATTCTTCACAAAACTTGGCAGGTCAAGAAGAAGTGATAGACTTGTTGTTTACCGCCTTATAATTTTTGACAATTTCCTTTCCTATCGATAGGCAATTTATGTATTTTTGTGACCTATGAGTTACACGATTTATCACAATCCCCGATGTTCTAAAAGCAGAAAGGCTCTGGCTTTGCTTGAAGAAAAAGACGATGATATTACCATTATCAAATACCTGGAAAGAGTTCCTACAAAACAAGAATTTGAAAAAGTACTAGCCAAACTGAACTTAAGGCCGACAGATGTTTTGAGAAAAACTGAGTCAATTTATAAAGAACAATTCAAAAATCTAGAGTTGAACGACCATGAATGGATTGAGGTTATGCTTGAAAACCCAAAACTGATAGAAAGACCTATTGTGATAAAAGGGAACAAGGCTATTTTAGCTCGCCCCGCTGAATTAATTAACGAACTATAATTTTTATACCCATGGAATACAGAATTGAAAAGGATACGATAGGAGAAGTAAAAGTGCCCGCAGACAAGTACTGGGGAGCTCAGACTGAGCGTTCTAGAAATAACTTTAAAATTGGTGCTTCTGCCTCAATGCCAAGAGAAGTAATCGAAGGATTTGCCTATTTGAAAAAAGCAGCAGCCTTTTCCAACTGTGAATTGGGAGTGTTATCCGAAGAGAAAAAAGAATTAATCGCACAAGTGTGTGATGAAATTTTGGAAGGAAAACACTGGGATCAATTTCCGTTAGTAATTTGGCAAACCGGCTCAGGTACACAAAGCAACATGAATGTAAATGAAGTGGTGGCGAATAGAGCTCAGGAGCTGGCTGGAAGAAAAATAGGAGAGGGAGAAAAAGTGTTGTCACCTAATGATGATGTAAACAAATCTCAGTCGAGTAACGATACATTTCCTACCGGTATGCACATTGCTTGTTATAAAATGGTCATTGAAACGACTATTCCGGGAGTAGAACAACTAAGAAATACATTGAAAGCCAAATCAGAGGAGTTTAGAAATGTTGTAAAAATTGGAAGAACTCATTTGATGGATGCAACTCCATTAACAATCGGACAAGAATTTTCTGGGTACGTTTCGCAATTAGATCACGGACTAAAAGCATTGAAAAATACTTTGGCTCATTTGAGCGAATTGGCCTTAGGTGGAAC
>JALRIS010000062.1 GCA_023255335.1 Flavobacteriales bacterium
CTGTATTCAATTCTAAAATCGTCTCTTGTTTCGCCATTTACACCCAGTAGTTGTGCCCGAACTCCACTTCTCCCCTTTTTCAAATCGTCCATATCTAAGCTTGGAATCATCCTTTGGAGAGTTTCCAAAAATAATTTTTTGGAAAAAGCTCTTCTGTATTCCATCCAAGCATATTTAGTGTTTTCGGTAAGTAATTTCCAAGTTCCTGAATAGCTCAACGCATCTGCCGTATCTTTTAAACTAAATGAAGTTCGGCTGTATCCTTCTCTTTTGAAAGAGAAAACAGCATTAGGACCACATTCGATTTCTCCATTTGTCATTCGGGTAAAATGTACTCCCAAGAACGGGAAATCTGGATTGGGAACTGGATAAATAAGATGCTTCACTTTGTGTTTTGCCTGATCCGTTAATTCATAATAATCTCCTCTGAATGGAACTACTTTTTCTTTTAGTTCTACACCATCTTTTTTGGCTAGTCTGTCTGCTTGCAGTCCTCCACAAAAAATCAATCTTTTTGCTCTATATTTTCCTTTTGAAGTGACCAATTCAGAAACATCTCCTTTCACAATTTCTTTTACTTCTTCTCCCAGTTTTATCTCTGCGGGAACGGTATGCGTTTGTATCAATTCAGCCAATTTGTGAACCGTAGCACGGTAATCTATAATTCCTGTACAGGCTACATGAATTCCTCCTATTGACTCTACAAAAGGCTCAATTTCTTTTACCTCTTCCGCTGTAATTTTACTAATTCCTTCCGTTCGGTTGGCGATTCCATTTTCATAGATCTTGTTCATGAATGGCAACTCCTTTTCATCCGTAGCTACAATTACTTTACCGCACACATCATGAGGAACATTGTATTTCTTAGCAAAAGCAACTAATTCGTGTCTTCCTTCTCGGCAGTTTTCTGCTTTGAGTGAACCCGGAGTGTAATACAATCCCGAATGAATTACTCCTGAATTGTTTCCGGTTTGGTGGGCGGATAGTTCTTGTTCTTTCTCAACAACCAACACCCTGGCTTGAGGAAATTTAAGTGTGAGTTTATAAGCTGTAGATAATCCTACAATTCCTCCTCCTATTACTGCGTAATCGTATGTTTGCGGCATAAAATAGTTTGTTTGAGATACAAATATATGAAAAACACCCCCCTTTATCTTCTCTCTAGAGGTGAGATTATTCAAACCTCGATTAATTGTTCCTCATTTGAAAATATCCTAAAACAGCCTGTTCCCGTTTTTTCTAGAAAAATAGTACCAATTGAATTAGATTCCTGCCTACGCAAGAATGACAATGAAAATTTTTAACTTTGAAACTCATTAAATTAAAAGCTGCTGCTGAAGTCCCTGTACAATTAGTTTCTGACATTGCATCTGTTGTATCTGCTGGTGCTGGAACTGCTGGTGACTTTGTTGCAGACGGTGAAGTAGACATTCCATTTAGCCAAAGATTTCAAAACAGTATCTTCCAGTATGATGCTTCTAAAAAAGGTCAAAACTATTATCAGAAGACATTAGAAAACTTAGATGCTACTATTGGTCTTAATGAACTATCAGCATTAGGTAGGTTAAAAGCTGTAGAAGGTGCACCATTAACTACAAAACCTTTACCTAAATTACCTAAGTATCAAAGAGCAATCACAGAAAAAGATATCATAGCATCTGATAAACTATTAGATAAGTTTGAATTAGAAGCTGCTGATGCCATATCTAAAGGTATTAAGGTTGAAGATGTAAAACCATTTGTGCTAAACAAAATTGGTGTAAACGAAAACCAAATTAACAAGGCTGCACAAACTGCCAATAGAAAAGTATATGTGCCTAAGACAGAAGCTGAAGTCAAAGCTCTTAATGAGATTAAAACTATCTCTGAATAC
>JALRIS010000064.1 GCA_023255335.1 Flavobacteriales bacterium
ATCCATGTTTTTGGAAACCTCTGTGAGCAAATCACGCCATTTTTTTTCAAATTCAAAATCCATACCCCAAAAGTAGGTTTTTCTTCACTAGAAAAAAATAATACGCTAATTATGAATTTCGCAATTTTCTCTGCGGGTAAAAAATCGGTGTCTGTTTCGGGCGACTAAATCGTACAGCCAGTTTCGGATTGGGCGAGGAATGAGCCAAAAAATCAGAAAAAAATTCCACCGACCACCCAAAATTTTTGCAACTTTTAGCGCAGCACTGGACTTAACATACAAGTTGCCTTTGTGCACAACTACAACAGAGTCAATAGATTCATCCACTTCATATTGTCGAAGTAATTCCACACCTTCTTTGGATTGAAAGGCAAAATATCGAAATTTTTGTTGTGCTTTCTGTCGCTGAATCAATGCTACCCAAAAGTTACAGAACTTACACTCCCCGTCATACAGTAGAATCGGATTATTTATTTGACTAGGTGAGTTCACAGTTTTCGCACTTTTTACTTAACCAATTTTGACAACACTTTCAAAAACCAGTTTTGATCAGATTTGGCTGCCAGATCTATGAATCCATCGAATTTACTGATGATAGAATCTATGTCTTTAGTTACTTTTTTAAACTCCTTCCCCTCGGGAGAATTTCCCAATTCAGCTTCAGAAACCTCTGCAAGTACGTCCCTTATTGGAACAATTTCTCTTTTTCTTCTCTCCTTGGCAATTTGCTTCATCACATTCCACAAATCTTTCTCTGCGTAAAAATATTCTTTCCGCTCTCCAGGTTTATATTCTTTAAATACTAACCCCCAATCAATCAGCGCCCGCATATTCATATTGGCATTTCCTCTAGAAATTTTGAGCTCTTCCATCACCTCGTCTGTAGTTTTACTCTCAGGAGCCAACATCAAGAGAGCATGAATTTGAGCCATTGCTCTATTTATTCCCCAGGAACTTCCCAGAACTCCCCATTCTTGAATAAACTTATATTTTGCTTCTTGTAAATCCACTGTTTTTGTTTTATACACTAAATTAATTTTATTTTTAATATTTTCAAAACTTTTTGAAAGTAAAATAACTAAGTTTCCAAATTCTTACCTATCTCTTGATTATTCAACAAATAATTGTATTTTTACTACGAAATCTAACTACCGATGAAAAATTTACTTCTATTTCTAACTCTTGGATTGTTTTTGGCCTCTTGTGGCTCAGAAACAAAAGCAGATAATATCATTGCCGACACGCATTCGACTTTCGTAATTGAGGGAATGACGTGTGCCGAAATGTGCGCAAAAAGAATAGAAGATAAAATAGCAAGGACGGAAGGTGTACAAACTTGCACGGTAGATTTTGAGAAGAAAATAGCGTCTTTGAACTACGACAGTAAACTCACAGAATTAGAAACAATCGTTTCTTTGGTTGAAGAAATGTCGGATAAAAAGTATAGCGTAAGTGATGTGAAAACTGAGAAAACTAGTAGCTCTCAATCCACTATCACTTCGAGTAAAGAAAATGAGACTGGTCAGTTGTTATCAGCTCCCAGCTTTGAAATTCCAAATTTGTTGGAATATTTAAGAAATATAATTTAAGTCCTTATATACAAGGACAAACTTATAAAGAAAGGTGGAGGGAAAAGGCCCTGCGAAACCTTAGCAACCGTTCCGATATTTCGGGAAAAGGTGCTAAATCCTTCTCTAGAAATAGGGAAATATAAGTTGCACAAAAGGAAATTTAAAAAACCTCTTTGCAACTTGCAAAGAGGTTTTTTTTATGGAATTAAACGAGATAAAAAAGAATAATAGTGAGTACGATTAAAGAAGAATTAAAAAAGAGAATACTCGTGCTTGATGGAGCAATGGGAACCATGATTCAGCAATATAAGCTGGGTGAAGAAGATTTCAGAAAAGGATGGTTTGAAGGACACGATTCTCCCTTGAAAGGGAATAACGATCTCCTTTCCTTAACTCGACCAGATATCATCAAAACGATTCACGCCAAGTACTTCGAAGCTGGAGCAGACATTGTGGAAACCAACACGTTCAGTGGAACTACTATTGCTCAAGAAGATTACAACACACAAGATAAAGTGTATGAAATCAACTTCCATTCGGCAAAAATTGCTCGAGAGGTAGCCGATGAATTTACCGCTCGTGAACCCAATAAGCCAAGATTTGTAGCGGGCTCTATCGGTCCCACAAACAAAACAGCCTCCATTTCGCCCGTTATCAACGACCCGGGATTTAGAGCCATTTCTTTTGATGAATTGGTAGTCGCTTTTGCTCAGCAAGCCGAAGCGCTAGTTGACGGAGGTGTGGATATGTTATTGGTGGAAACGGTGATTGATACGCTTAACGCAAAAGCGGCTTTGTTTGCCATAGAACAAGTGTTTGAAAAGAAAGGTGTGGAATTGCCTATCATGGTTTCGGGAACGATTACCGACCAAAGCGGACGAACTTTGTCGGGGCAAACCACCGAGGCTTTTATGATTTCTACGGAGCATGCACCTGTTACAAGCATTGGACTTAATTGTGCCCTGGGAGCAAAGGAACTAAGGCCTTATCTGCAAGTGATGGCAAAAAAATCACCTTTTTTGGTAAGTGCTCACCCCAATGCTGGATTGCCCAACGAGTTTGGAGAATATGACGAAACACCCGAAATGATGGCAGACCAAATAAAAGTATTCTTGGACGAAGGGTTGCTGAACATTGTAGGCGGATGCTGCGGAACTACCCCAGCACACATCAAAGCAATAGCTGAATTAGCAAAAGATTATAAACCGAGAGAAATTAAACAGAACTACATATAATATAACAACAATGTCATTCCTGCGAAGGCAGGAATCTTATTCATCAGGCTGATTCTCGCCCTTAGATTCCTGCCTTCGCAGGAATGACAAAGAAAAAAGAATTAAACAAATCAAAAAAAACCGTTTTTAGTTAAAAAAAACTAATTACACTTGACTAAAGACTAAAGACTAAAAAAAATGGGAGCACCAAAACTTTACAGCGAAATAGACAAAACTATTTTGGAAGCAATTCCAAACCCTTCGAAAGAGGCGTATGAGATTAAAATCAAAATTCCAGAATTCACCTTTCTTGGAGTAAAAGAACAACCCGATTTTGCTACGGTATTTCTTACCATGTACCCTGGCAAAAAAATAATTGAACTCAAATCATTGAAACATTATGCGTTTCATTTGCGGGATATCGTGGTTTCTTACGAAAGGCTAATCAATATCTTTTATGACCATTTAATGGAAGCCTACGAACCAGACAGATTGAGAATTGAAATGATTTGTAACCCAAGAGGAGGAATATCAGCTAAACTTGCCATAGATTCGGATTGGAGCGCACGAGGCGGAGAAGAGAAATACAAGGACTGGATGAATACGCCTGGAACGGATAACTGGAGCGTAGTGATGTAGGACGTTAGCTCGAATTAGAGATTTTCAGACTTTGGATGCTCGTTTTAGTTTAAAAAACTATCCTCGCATTCAAAAAAACAACCAGTCAATCCGTACTTGTTATGGAATCTGCAATTTGATTCCTTTACCGTTAAAAATCAAGGCTGATTCAAGTTCTGGGTAAAAGGCAAAATATTGAAGTTACAACTAAGGACTAACGACAAAGGACTTAAGACTAAAAAAGAAAATGAAAGATTACACCTTAAAACTAAGCGGACTTGAACCATTGCTGATTACTCCAGAAACCAATTTTGTTAACATTGGAGAAAGGACTAATGTGACGGGTTCACGTAAGTTTTTACGACTTATCAAAGAAGAAAAATTTAACGAAGCGCTCGATGTTGCTCGCGACCAAGTAGAAGGCGGTGCGCAAATCTTGGACGTGAACATGGACGAAGGAATGCTGGATGGAAAAGAAGCCATGGTGAAGTTTCTGAACTTAATTGCTTCTGAACCAGACATTGCTCGAATTCCCGTAATGATTGATTCCAGCAAATGGGAAATCATTGAAGCGGGACTTAAATGTATTCAAGGAAAAGGAGTGGTAAACTCCATTAGCTTGAAAGAAGGCGAAGAGCAATTTGTTGCCCAAGCCAAAAAAGTAAAAATGTACGGAGCTGCTACCATTGTTATGGCATTTGATGAAGATGGACAAGCAGATACCTACGAACGAAGAATTGAAATCTGTAAAAGGTCGTATGATATTTTGGTGGACAAAGTAAAATTTCCGCCCCAAGACATCATTTTCGACCCCAATATTTTCCCCGTAGCTACCGGAATTCCTGCCCACAATAATTATGCAGTTGATTTTTTTAAAGCAACAAAATGGATCAAAGAAAACCTGCCTGGAGCAAGGATTAGTGGTGGTGTAAGTAATGTTTCGTTTTCTTTCAGAGGTAATAATGCCGTGCGAGAAGCTATGCACTCTGCATTCTTATATCACGCAATTCAGCACGGTATGGATATGGGAATAGTCAACCCTACCATGTTGGAGATTTATGACGAAATACCCAAAAAATTGCTCGATAAAGTAGAGGACGTGTTGCTAAACAGAAACGAAAACGCCACCGAAGTGTTGCTGGATTATGCCGAAAGCGTAAAGGGTGACGGCAAGAAAAAAGAACGAGATTTGTCTTGGCGAGAACAAGACGTAAAGGGAAGAATTACTCATTCTTTGGTAAAAGGAATCACCGAATTTATTGAGGAAGACACCGAGGAATGCAGACAATTATACCCTGAACCGATTCAAGTGATTGAAGGGCCGTTGATGGATGGAATGAATGTGGTGGGAGATTTATTTGGGTCGGGAAAAATGTTTTTACCACAAGTAGTAAAATCTGCCCGGGTAATGAAACAAGCCGTAGCTTACCTCAATCCATTTATAGAAGCTGCCAAAAATGGAGCCGTTGAACCCAACGGAAAAGTATTGATGGCTACCGTAAAAGGAGATGTGCATGACATTGGAAAAAACATTGTGGGTG
>JALRIS010000147.1 GCA_023255335.1 Flavobacteriales bacterium
GTTGTAAGTCTATGAAAATACAGTATAATTGAGTCTGGTTGAGGGCGTTGAAAATCCGCGTGTCGGCAGTTCGATTCTGCCCCTGGCCACCATTCAAATTATTTAAAGTATTAACTTAAGGAAAGTAATGAAAAAAAATACAGTAACAATCGCAGTTGCAATTATCGGTTTAGTTGCTTCATCAGCATTAGCATTTAAGTATGTTGGCGCTAGAGTAAAAATTAAAGAATTAGAAGCGGTTTCTCGTTTACAAAATTTAACCATAATTGCCATCGGCAACAAGGATTATGTACTTGCTTGCAAATCGCAAACTGAAGCAGAGCAATACTTAGGCAAAGTGCACTCAAAGGCTGAGGACTTACTTGGTATGATTCATAAGAGTAATCAAGATTTATGTTCAAAGGCTTCAAAGGAACAATCTAAATAATTTAGATTAAATTAACAATAACTAAACCGAAAGAAATTGCTACTACCGTGGTTCCAATATAAATAAGAATAGAGCGCCCTCCAATTTTTGCAAACTTCGAGATGTCTTTTAAATCGGAGATTCCCTTGAGCAACGAAGCAATTATAAGCGGAATGGCAATTAGCTTAAGAAGGTTGACAAAAATAGTACCGAGTGGTTTTATCCAGTTCAGTGTAAAATCTTTTCCTCCTTGGAGTTGCATCATGATTATTCCAAAGAGTACTCCAAGAAACATTCCTAATAAAATTTTCAGGTGTAAGGGTAGTTTTTTCATAGGGATAAATATAAAAAAAAGGATAGCTTTTTAGGCTATCCTTTTAAGATTAAAAATAACTATTCTGTGAAGAATTATGCTCCAATTTCTTTTTTGCAAGCGGCCAATATTTTTTGTGCACCAGCCAAATCATGGCTCTCGGCATAGGTTCTCAGAACAGGTTCGGTTCCCGAGGCACGAATCATGAGCCACTCATCATTTTCAAAAAAGAATTTAAATCCATCTGTTTTGTCGATAGAGGTAACTTTATATTCTCCAAAAGATTGAAATCCGTCTTTGTCACATTTTTCCATTATCGCTACCTTGAGCTCTTCGGTAATATGTAAATCATCTCTTTGGTATTTGAAAGGACCCACTATGTCATATACTTCCTCGATTAAGTCTTCCAGAGATTTTCCAGATTTTGCCATGTATTCCCAAATGACTAATCCCATCCAAATTCCGTCTCTCTCGGGAATGTGTCCTTTGATGGCAATTCCGCCAGATTCTTCTCCGCCTAGTAGCACATCTTCTTCTATCATGATGCTTGCGATGTACTTAAATCCTACTTTTACCACTTCAAAATCCAACCCGAATTTTTCGGCCATTTTTCCGAGTCTGGGAGTGGAGGAAGCGGCAGTGAGTACTTTTCCGGTCAATTTTTTGTGAGTGTACAAGTAATTTACGAGGAGAAGCATAATATGATGCGAATCAATAAAATTTCCTTTGCTATCGTATAAGCCAATTCGGTCTGCATCTCCGTCTGTGGCGAGTCCACAAGCGATGTCACCAGATAATCTAATTACTTCGGAGAATTCGTGTAGGTTTTTGTGAATTGGTTCGGGAGCTTGCCCCATAAATGATGGGTTGTAGTCGCAATGCAAGAAATAAGTATCAGGAAGTACTCTTTTCAATACATTTTGTCCGGCTCCGTACATGGCATCGTATCCAAATTGCAATCCGCTATCTTTGATGGCTTGTAAGTCGAAGTTTTTTTCTATTTCTTCCACGTACATTGTTTCTAAGTCCTTGTATTCGAGTAAAGAATTGTTTTCCAAGGAAATGTTTTCAAAACTTTTGTCGGCAGTTGATGGAATCATCTCTTCCACTTCTTGTACTTGGGCAGGAGGCAATGGTCCACCAAAATGTCCTTTCAGTTTGTATCCATTGTAGCTCGGAGGATTATGACTTGCAGTGATTACCACTCCTAATGAAGCATTCAATTTTACACAGGCCAACGATACCATTGGGGTAGAAACAAAATCTTTGGCTAAGAATACTTTTATTCCATGATTGATAAATACTTTGGTGGCTGTTTCAGCAAATAATTCTCCGGCATATCTACAGTCGTGTCCTATTACAATGGTTGGATTTTCAGGAAAATTAGCTGTTAACCATTTTGCTGTTGCTTCTGATACACGCGCTACATTCTCTACGGTATAGTTTTCTGAAATAATAGCACGCCATCCGTCAGTTCCAAATTTTATTTTGTGTTCTATCATAATGTAAAATTAAGGTTGCAAAGATAAGGATTCCTTTGAGAATAAAATATTTGTACTCTTTTTTAACGTAAAAACAACCTTCGTATAAGGATAAGTAGAGGAATACCGAGTGAGTAATACACCAAAAAAGGAAGAATCTCGGAGCCCATTCCCGACATCAATAACACGCCAATAAGTAACAATTGAAACCCCAATCCATAGAAAGAAAGCAAGGTCATGAACCAATTTGGAAACACTACTTTGGACAAAGATGCCTTTCTGTCTAAAAAATAAATAACTTGATCAAATACTCCGTAACATACTTTGTACAGGTTAAATAAAAGAGTAACGTGCGCTTGTTTTTCTTGCGGAAATGCAACGGGAGTAGAAGTCTCAATAATTCTGCTCGTGGTATCGCCTCCTGCGTTATTTCTTAATATTACGTAGTAATAATTGTATAAAGTTCCTTGCAATTGAACGGCAACAAATGCACCGAGTATCCACACCCTACATCGAAAACCGCTCTGGGATTCAATCGGTTCACTTGATCAATAAGTGACAGTCCAGAATATTTCCATTTTTTCATGTCGGCCTGCCAGTGTTTGGCGAAGTATTGGTGCAAACATTTAACATCT
>JALRIS010000156.1 GCA_023255335.1 Flavobacteriales bacterium
GAGAAAAGAAATAAACCAACTGATTACCGAACGAATTGGCCCAATTGCAAAACTTGATAAAATTCAATTTACCAACGGACTACCCAAAACTCGTTCGGGAAAAATTATGAGAAGAATCTTACGAAAAATTGCTTGTAACGAATCTGATAAGTTAGGGGATATTTCTACTTTGCTGAATCCCGAATGTGTGAAGGAGATTATTGAAGGAGCTTTAATTTAAAAAATAAAAGCGTAAAAAGTACTTGTCATTCTGCACTGATGCGGAATCTGTTAATTAACATCCTTGTGACTAATAAACAGACCCTGAATTAAGTTCAGGGTGACAGTGCATGTTACAAATTTACTTCACCCACTCAGGAAAATCCTTTTTAAATCGATTTAATCTTGGAACTGAAACCACTCTGATGTAGGATTGATTTGGGTGTAGCCTTTCATAATCTTGGTGATAATCTTCGCCCATCCAAAACTTCTCAAACTTTTTGACCTCTGCTGCTGGTTTTAGTCCTTTGGTCTTTAATTCGGCAATCTTTGTTTCAATAATTTCTTTTTCACTAGCCTCCGAATAAAAAACAATACTCCGATATTGGCTGCCATTATCGGGACCTTGGCCATTCACTTGTTCTATATTTTGTGTACCAAAATAAATGTCTACTAACTGCTTAAAACTAATTACCGAAGAATCATACACCACTTCTACAGCCTCTGCATGGCCAGTTTTTCCGGTATTGCTTGATTCGTAAGTTGGGTTTTTTGTGTGACCTCCAGAGTAACCCGAATACACTTCTTGCACCCCTTTGGTGTGTTCATAAATTGCCTCTACACACCAAAAACATCCACTTGCAAAATGTGCTTTGGTTAACTTCTCCGGATTCAAATAAAGACTCTCTTTTGGCGCCTCTGCCTTCTGTACCGCCAAGGTCTCTACTTTTGGTTCGGTATCGGATACACCCGTATCGGAGTGAACTTTGCTGGAATTGCAGGAAATAAATAGGCAACTTGCAAAGGAAGATAAAATGAGAGTTTTCATAAAATACATAGTTTGACTTGTGAAACGAATGTAGGCCATAATCCTTACTAATTCCATAAAAGTTAGGTTTGATTTGTAACAAACTTGTTTTTTAGTTGCATATACAACTAAATTGTATTTACCTTTGTTACGTGAATGAAAAAACCCACATAGAATTTAAAAATTCACTTGGTCCTTGGATAGGAAGAACAATGAAATTGATCGAAAACAAGATTGAGGACATTTTGGCCGAAAACAAAATAGACTTGAGCAGAATGCAATTTGTTGTTCTCAAAACGATAGAAGAAAATGAAGGAATTTCTCAAAACGAATTGGCGCATTTTGCAAACCGAAACAAATCTTCACTCACCCGAATGATAAACACTCTTATTTCCAAAGGATTTATCACAAAATGTTCGTCCAAAGAGGACAAACGCAAAAACCATATTCACCTCACAAAATCGGGGGAGAACGTATTAGAAAAAGCAATTCCACACTTTAGAAAAATGGCCCACACCATTGAAGAAAACTTAACTCCAAAAGAGATAGAACAAACAAAAGCAATACTAAAAAAAATTCAAGAAAACGTATCTGGACAAAAAGCTGGTCCTCTTTTTAATTAAATTTTTATGAAAAAAGCAATTCAAATCCCGTTGGCAATTGCCATCATAGCAGCCGCAATTGGGCTAAAAAAAATAATGGAAAGCACGAAAAAAACTCCCGATAAAAAAACTGAACAGACTCTAAAATTAGTGTCCGTGGAAAGAATAAAAAACACCACGTTGCCCATTCAGATAAAAAGTACAGGGTCTATTCTTGCCAAAGAACGCACGGTTCTCTACTCCGAAGTGCAAGGAGTTTTTCAACAAACCTCAAAACCTTTTAAACCTGGAGTAAGATATTCTGCGGGACAACCTCTGATCCAAATTAATAACTCAGAATTTTCGGCATCTGTCAAGTCACAAAGAATTAACTTCAAAAGCCTAATTACGGGTACTTTGGCAGATGTCCAATTCGATTATCCGGATGAATTAACTACTTGGAAAAAATATGTTGAATCTATCAAGGCAGATAAACCTCTGCCCAGTTTACCCAAAACATCAAACGATAATTTTTCGAATTACCTCTCAGGAAAAGGAATTACGACCAATTACTACTCTATCAAAAATCTCGAAACTCGATTGGCCAAATACACGCTCACGGCTCCATTTTCTGGAGTTTTAGTGGAGGCCAACATTACTCCTGGAACCTTAGTATCTCCGGGTCAAAAGTTGGGTGAATTTATAAAAACTGGAGTGTATGAATTAGAATTAAATGTAAACGCTGGCTTATCTGATTACCTTCAACTTGGTAAAAAAGTAACACTCTTTACCACAGATAAATCTCAACAATTGGAAGGTAAAGTTACCCGGGTAAACTCTCAAATCGACCGAGCTACACAAACCATTCAATTGTTTGTGGAAGTAATCTCCCCTGAATTAAACGAGGGCGAATATTTAGAAGCCGATATCAACGCTCAAAATGTGGAGGATGTCTGTGAAATTCAAAGAAGTTTGATCATCGATGAAAATTATGTCTTTGTGTTGGAAAATAATTCGCTTCACAAACAAAAAATATCCATCGTTCATTCGAACGAAAATTCATTGATTGTGAAAGGTTTGAAAGACTCTTCGCTTCTTGTAACTGTGCCAGTAGCTGGAGGATATGAAGGAATGAAAGTAGCTGTACAAAACAACCTCTAAACCAGTAGAAGAATGAAAAATTTACTCGCCTATTTTATCAAATACCCTATTGCTGGATGGATTATTGTCATTGGTTTCCTCCTTTTTGGATACTTTGGGTTTACAACACTCACTTCGTCATTTTTTCCATTATCCGAATCCAGAATTATAACCATTAACTTAGCTTATCCGGGTGCTTCTCCTCAAGAAATGGAAGAAGGTATTGTCTTAAAAATTGAAGAAAACTTAAAAGGGATTGAGGGAATAGATCGAGTTACCTCTAAATCTTACGAAAATTCTGCAGCCGTTACCATCGAAACCTACAAAGGATATGACACAGACATTATCTTGGCAGAAGTGAAGAATGCCGTAGACAAAGTGCCGAGTTTTCCCAGCGGAATGGAACCTCCAGTTATAGCCAAGCAAGAAGCTACCAGACAAACCATAACTTTTGCCGTAAGCGGAAACGGAATTCCACTAAAAGTGCTAAAACAAAAAGCACAAATCATTGAAAAAGAATTGCTGCGGATGGAAGGGATTTCGCAAGTTTCTATTTCGGGATTTCCAGATGAAGAAATAGAAATCGCAGTAACCGAAGCAAACTTAAGGGCTTATGGATTGAGTTTTCAGCAAGTAGCTACTGCTGTTGCGCAAAACAGCTTAATTACTACAGGGGGCTCCATAAAAACCAAGGCAGAAGAGTATTTAATTAGAGCTAGTAGCAGAGCTTACTACGCGAATGAACTAGAAAATATCGTGGTGAAGTCCTCTCCAGATGGAAATGTTGTCTTATTAAAGGAGGTGGCAACCTTGCGAGACAAATTCAATGAAAATCCGAACGGACTATATTTTAACGGAGATAAAGCAGTGAATATTACCGTTCAGAATACCAATAGCGAAGATCTAATTTCAGCAGCAGAAAAAGTGAAAGCTTATGTATCAGAGTATAACCTCGCTTCTGATGACGTGGAACTACATGTAACCTCAGATTCCTCTATTACGCTAACCCAACGAACGGACTTATTGCTAGAAAATGCCATTGTGGGAATGTTTTTAGTTCTCTTGATTTTGTCCATCTTTTTGAAACCTAGAATTGCCATGTGGGTGGCGTTCGGACTTCCTATTTCATTCTTGGGAATGTTCGCCATTGCAGGCCAGTTTGATGTAACAATCAATGTTCTTTCCTTGTTTGCTATGATTATCGTTATTGGAATTTTGGTGGATGATGGAATCGTTATTGCCGAAAATATATTCTCTCACCATGAAAAAGGTAAAACACCCGTAAGAGCCGCAATTGACGGAACTTTGGAGGTTATTCCTCCTATCATTTCCGCCATACTTACCACCATGCTTGCCTTCTCTACATTCTTGTTTTTGGATGGTAGGATTGGGGAGTTTTTTGGGGAAGTCTCTGTTATTGTTCTACTTACTCTTTCGGTTTCTTTGATAGAAGCCCTCATTATCTTGCCCTCGCACATTGCTCACTCCAAAACACTACAAAAAGGAACCAAACCTTACAAGTTCAACCTGAAAGCAGAGCAATTTATGAATTACCTGAGAGACAATTTGTACGAACCGGTTCTCAATTTTTTCTTGCGATATAAACTTATTGGTTTTGCCATTATGCTTGGGTTACTCATTTTTACCATTGGAGGGATTAGTAGCGGAATTATTCGAACTACTTTTTTTCCACAAATAGCCAGCGATAGAGTACAAATAACTCTGAACATGCCACAAGGAACCAACGAAAACGTGACAGATTCACTTATTTCGAACTTGGAAAAAAGTGTGTGGCAAGTAAACGAGAAATTCAAAAGCAAACAAGAAGGAGGAGATTCTGTTGTATTAAATGTAATCAAAACGATTGGTCCGGGATCTTCTGTTGCCTCCCTCACAGTAAATTTATTACAAGGTGAGCTAAGAAATGTTTCTTCTCCAGAAATAACCAATGCCATTCAAGATACAGCCGATGAAATCCTGGGAGCTGAAAGTTTAGTTTTTGGTTCGGGCGCAGTGTTTGGAGGTTCTCCTATTGCGGTTTCATTGTTAGGAAATAACATCAACGAAATAAAAGCTGCAAAACTAGAATTGAAAGAGGCTCTTGCTCAACTTGATGGGATAAAAGACATCACCGACAATGATCCTCAAGGAATAAAAGAATTAACGGTCACTTTAAAACCAAATGCCTACCTCCTAGGATTTACCCTAAACAATGTTATGAGTCAGGTAAGAAGTGCCTTTTTTGGTGCTCAGGCTCAGCGTTTTCAGCGAGGAGAAGACGAAATAAAAGTGTGGGTGAGGTATGATGAAAAAGAAAGAAAATCTATCAATAACCTCCACAACATGCAACTTGTTTCCAATTCGGGCGAAAGAGTGCCTTTTCAAGAAATTGCCGAATACAAAATAGCGCGAGGAGAAATCTCAATAAACCACCTAGAAGGACAAAGAGAAATTCAAGTAAAAGCAGATTTGGTGGATCCAAAAGCCAGTGCAACTGAATATATGAATACACTCAAGAACGATATTATGCCGGGAATTTTAGCCAAATATACCAGCGTTACTCCACTGTACGAAGGTCAAAACAGAGAGGCCGTAAAAACTCAAAATTCATTAAACCCTACTGGCTGGATAATTCTAGTCTTTATTTACATTGTAATAGCCTTCACTTTCCGAAGTTACAGCCAGCCATTCGTCCTTATCGCTTTGGTTCCCTTTAGCTTGATAGGAATTGGATGGGGCCATTGGATTCATGGATTCTCAATAAATATTCTGTCTGGATTAGGAATAATAGCTCTCATTGGAATTATGGTGAACGATGGTTTGGTATTGATCAGTAAATTTAACTCTAACCTAAAACTCGGAATGAAGTTTGACGATGCTCTAGCAGAAGCTTGCAAATCTCGATTTAGAGCTATTTTCTTAACAACCATTACCACCGTGGCTGGTCTTACTCCTCTTATTTTTGAAAAAAGTTTACAAGCTCAATTCCTCATACCAATGGCGATTTCCATTGTCTACGGAATTCTAATTGCCACCGTCCTTACATTGCTATTATTACCTATTTTCTTATCTACAGTAAATAGTATAAAAGTAGGTGCTCTCTGGTTTTGGGATTCGGATAAATGGGCATTTTGGACTACTCCAAAGCCAAGTTACGAATCTGTAGAAAGAGCAGTGAAAGAACTAAATGCGGAGCACGAAGAAGAAGAATAACTAAGTATCAAGCGACACAAAAATTAAATTTAATAACCAATGAAGTACCTTATCGTCTTACTAGCGTTTTCGCTTTTGTCACAAAAAACTATTGTTTCCCAAGAATCAATGTCTGTGGAAGATGCAATAGCCATCGCCATGAAACATAATTACGACATTCAATTGGCTACCAATGCCAATTTGCAAGCAAAGAACAACAAAAGTATCTACAATTCGGGGTTTCTGCCTTCGGCTACCGCTGCTGCAGACGGCAGGTATAGCTCCTCCAATGCCACTATTACAAACCAGGCAGGAGTAGAAACAGAAATTCCAGGAGTAGAAACCAAAGGTTATGGAGGATCCGTTGGGTTGAATTATTTATTATTCAATGGAGGAGCGAGAAAATATCAGTACGATAAATTAAAAAATCTCTACTCACTCTCTTCGCTTCAGAAAAAAACTCAAATAGAAAACACTTTGATAGAAGTCTACACAAGTTTTTACAACGTAGCAAGGAACCAGGAACAGTTGAAAACAGTAACAGAAGCTTTTCAAATTTCTAAAGAACGACTAGAGCGCGTTACTGCCCAACAAAAATATGGGCAAAAAACTACCTTGGATATTCTGAATGCACGAGTAGATGCCAACAAAGACAGCATCAATTTAATCAACGTGCATGTGTTGGTCGAAAACAATATGCGAAATTTAAATTTCCTCTTAGGCAGAGACATTAACACACCTTTTTTGGCAGAGGCAGACGTTACCCTGAATGAAGAGTTAGCTTACCTCGAACTACTAGAATTGTTGCGAGAAAAAAACAACGAATTGCAACAATGGGAAATTAATCAATCGATTTCAAGGCAAGAGTTAAAAATCAATCAAGCTGGTTGGCTCCCCAGTGTTTCTACTAACGTCTCCTATGGATTTAATTATAATGACAACGGACCCGCAGGGTTTTTGGCAGAACAACAAACAACAGGAGTAACTGCAGGAATAAACTTAAATTGGAATGTATTTGACGGAGGTGCCACCAAGGTAAGAGTTCAGAATGCCAAAATAGCAATGAAGACACAAGAACTTAATCAGCGGAAAGTACAATTAAATTTAGAAAATCAGCTGGCAAAATTTTGGGCAGAGTATACTACTCAAATAGCTATCATACGCAATGAAGAAATAAATGTAGAGATCAGCAATCAAAATTTTTTAAAGTCAAAAGAACTATTTAACCTAGGAAGGATAACCTCCATTGATTTTAGACAAGCTCAGTTAAATTTTATCAATACTAAACTTAATCTGCTGAATGCCAAATACAACGCTAAAATTGCTGAACTTCAATTAAAAAAGTTTGCCGGGCTGTTAACTAATAATTAAAAATATAACACATGTCGATTTTTTTGTATAATTTACAGTAAACAAAAAAATCTGATGTTATGAAAAAATATTACTTGCTGTTGTTCATGCTAGGCATTGGACAACTCTTTGGCCAGGCCATTCTTAATCAATCAATTCCTGCTACCTTGGGAGCAAACTCTACATTAAGGGCGCCCAATGGACTTACTTCTCACACAACGATAAGGGCACATTACATGATTTACCCAAGCGAGTTAACTGCTTTACCTATTGGAGCACAGATAGTCTCTGTAGGTTTTGTGTATGTAAATGGAGTAAATACAAATGCCTCTGGAAACCTAAAGTTTTACCTAGAAAATTCTACCGCCACCAGCAACACCAAATCCACAACTTGGACAACCGCCATCACAGGAATGGATACCTTGTATGATGGAGCTTATTCCATCCCTATTTCAACTACACCCACAACCAGCACCATCACCCTGAGCGATACTTTTGTGTATACGGGCAATGGTATTCAGGTTGCTTACGATTATTTGGGTTCTACCTTTGCTTCAGTTGCGGCCACTTATGACTGTAACAACTCCGTATCTGGAGACTTAAAGCTGGTTACCTCAACTTCTACTACTCCTGGAGCAGTACTTACAGGCTCTTCTAGTTGGAGACCAGGCCTCTACATTGGATATATCAATCCATTCACCAATGATATGTCGGTAGATGCACTCATTGTAGATGCAGGACATCCTAATAAAGTAATTGACACCACGCGCACCTATGCGGGTATTGTACGGAACAAATCTCAATCTACTTTGTCTTCAATTCCCGTTACCTTGGAAATAACCGGAGCAAACCCATCAGTAACTGTTCAAACCATTCCTTCGCTAGCTGCTGGAGCCAGCCAAACTTTGATTTTTACTGGTTTGTCAGGAGCAAATAGCGGAACTCAAAGTGTAAAATTATCCGTTCCCTCAGATCAATTCACCAATAATGATTCTATCGTTTTGGGCCAATCCATCAACTGCGATACCTTAAGCTGGGCCGATAATTCTGTTCCCTACACCGCCATTGGATTTAACACTGGTTCAGGGATTTTGGCAGCCAAGCACACCGCTAGTTCCGGGGTAAATACTTCTGTTAAATCTATTTATGTAAACATAGATGGAAATACCAATATTACTGGAAATCAGCTCCAAGCCGTATTGCTCGACACTGGAGGTGCGATCATTGACTCCTCAGCAGTTGTTACGGTTGCTGCTAGTCAATTGAACACAAGAGTAAACATGCCACTCACGGGTAATAACCTCATCACCACTGCCAATCCAGAATTCTATATTGGGATCAGGCAATATGCGAATGCAACTGTTGGGTATTTTCCTATTTCGTCACACAATCCAAGCACGGTTCCAACCGACAGATACTATGGATTTGGGCTAGCCGGAGGAACTCCCTCTGCGCCATATACTACTTTGGGAACTTTAGGAATTGGAGCTATCATAGAAGTAGAGCCTATCACTCTTTCGAGTTCTGTGGCCAATGACTCAATTTGTGAGGGAGATGCTGTTACCTTTACGGCAAGCGGAACCAGCTCAGCTCTATACAATTTCAAATCGAGCGGAACTAGTGTTCAAAACTCCGCCTCAACCGTTTATACTACTTCGCCCACTGCCAGTATTTCTATGACTGTGGAAGGAGAATATAATACTTGCCCTATTCTATCAAATACCAAAACTACCACGCTTGTCGTAATAGATAGCTCGGCCAATAAATTAACAGATTCTACAGCAACCGCTACCATGTCGGGAGCAAATTACCAATGGATAGATTGCGGAACTGGTATGGCAGTACCTGGAGCAACGTCACAAGTTTTCTTGGCGCCAGTCTCAGGAAATTATCAAGTAGCCGTTTCGCTTTATAGTTGCTCGGATACCTCGTCTTGCTATTCCTTCATTGTTCCTGTTTCGAGTATCAATGAAACTACAATTGAATCTTTGAAAATATTTCCATCTCCTTCTGAAAGTATCCTAACAGTGACCACCGATGCTATCCTTATCACTAACATTTCGATTTTAGATATCAAGGGAAGAGTCGTATGGAACTCCTCACCTCTTAACTCGCGAAGCACTATTGATGTTTCGAGTCTAAAATCGGGTGTATATTTAATTACCGTTAGTACCGAAAAAGGGAAAGAAACAAGAAGATTCATTAAACAATAACTATCCCTGTAATGTTAAAACCTCCTTTTGAAAAATCAAAAGGAGGTTTTTTTATTCATAACTCACTGTGAATAGCTAATTTGTTTTCCTCAAAATTACAGCAGAGATTTAGTTACTTTTATCTAAATCTTCAATGTGATTATGTTATTTGTGGCAATTTTTCTTGGAGGAGGATTAGGGAGCGTTACTCGATATGGAGTCTCTCAATTTTCTTCACCAAACTTTCCTTTTGGAACGCTCATAGCGAATGTTTTGGCTTGCCTTATTATGGGGCTTACTATTTATTCCTTGTCGGATAAAATTGAAGCAAATTCCTTTCTACGCGCGTTTGTTGTGATCGGATTTTGTGGAGGATTCAGTACCTTTTCTACCTTCAGTTATGAAACCTTTGAGCTATTCAAGAATGGAAATATTGGAGTTGCAGTGTTCAACATTCTTATTAATATTGCCTTCTGCTTGTTGGTTTTCTATCTTTTCAAAAACTCATTATTTATCTCGGAATGAACACAAAAAAAACCATTCATTTTATCGCCATTGGGGGCAGTGCCATGCACAACTTAGCCATAGCGTTACACCTTTCAGGAAACGTGATTTCAGGATCAGATGACGAAGTCTTCAATCCCTCAAAAGGGCGATTAGAGAAATATGGATTGCTACCAAAAAAAATGGGGTGGGATGACTCTCGAGTTACCGAAGATATTGAGGTCGTAATATTAGGAATGCACGCAAGGAAAGACAATCCGGAGCTAATAAAAGCGCAAAAATTAGGCTTGCCAATTTTCTCTTACCCAGAATATATTTATGAGGCAACCAAGGAGAAAACTAGAGTGGTTATTGGTGGAAGCCACGGAAAAACCACAATTACCTCCATGATTTTGCACGTGCTAAATTTTCACAACCGCGAAAACGATTACATGGTGGGAGCTCAATTGGAAGGGTTCGAAGTTATGGTAAAACTAAGCGATACCGCCCCATTAGCCGTACTCGAAGGAGATGAATATCTGTCTTCGCCCATTGACCGAAGACCAAAATTTCATTTATACCAACCCCATATAGCACTGCTCACAGGAATTGCTTGGGACCACATTAATGTGTTTCCCACAGTTGAAAACTATTGTGAACAGTTTGAAATTTTTATCAATAAAATAGAGGAAGGCGGGAGCCTAGTGTATTTTTCTGGCGACCCAGAAATTCAAAAGCTAGTATCAAATTCTACCCGAAATATCCAATTTATCCCCTATTCCACACCTCAATTTTCTATACAGAATGGAATCACAACGTTAACCACAACAGAAGGAAATTATCCTCTAAACATTTTTGGCGAACACAACTTACAAAACCTCAACGGAGCAAGGCTGGTATGTCAAGAAATAGGAATTTCTGCTAATGAATTTTACACGGCCATTCAATCCTTTTCTGGCGCATCCAAACGGTTAGAAACCGTGGCGAAAAATGAGGTGACACACATTCTCAAAGATTTTGCACATTCTCCTTCTAAGCTCCAAGCTACTACTCAGGCCGTAAAAAACCAATATCCCGACAGGCAGTTAATTGCGTGTATTGAGTTACATACTTTTAGTAGCTTGAATCAAGAGTTCTTAACCCAATACAAAAACACGATGCTAGCGGCAGACCAAGCATTTGTGTACTTCAGCCCTAAAGCTATTGAGCATAAAAAATTAGCCATGCTGAGCGAAAAAGACGTAAAAAATGCATTTTTTAGCGAAAATGTGACTGTTTTTACAAATTCTGATGAATTAATGAAAACCGTAAAAAGTATTAATTTTGAAAATAAGAACTTATTACTAATGAGCTCCGGAAATTTTGATGGAGTGGATTTTGAGGAGCTTGGGAGCGAGATATTGAAAACCAAATGAAAAATATACTTCTTTTACTTACCGTCCTCTTAATTGGAATAACTTCTTTTTCGCAAAAAGAACTTGCAAAGTCATTGATCGACACATTAGCGTCTGATGAATTTTATGGGAGAGGATATGTTAACAATGGAGACAAAATTGCTGCAGAGTTCATCGCCAAAAAGTTCAAAGAGTATGGAGCATTGCCCATAAAAGGTGGCTCGTATTTTCAAGAATACGCATACCCTGTCAACACTTTTCCAAAAAAAGTGGAAATAACTTTTGGGGATAATACACTAACAACTGGACAAGACTTTATTATTTCGCCCAACTCAGGGTCGGCAGAAGGTGTTTTTTCCTTAAAACAAGTAACTTATGAAAACTATCAAGACGAAATTGCCAGAGATGATTTACAAAATGATGGCAACAAAATTGCCTATGTCATCGACCTGCCAAAATCTAGCAACAGAGACGAATATATCAGTCAACTAAAGTGTAAAACTATCATTGCCGAGGTAGCACCTCTTTTTGTATTGAATGAAGGGAAATTCACATGGTCAGTGGCACAAGAATCGCTTAATTTTCCAATCATTGAAATTCACCCGAAACATCTACGAGGAAAATCGGAGGTTACCATCAACATAGAAAACAAGTTCATTGAACGATACAACACTCAAAATGTACTTGGTTATATTCCCAGTAAAAGGAAATGCAGAAGAGACAAGTTTTTTGTGTTTACTGCACATTATGACCACTTGGGGATGATGGGACAAACAGCTACATTTAATGGAGCCAACGACAATGCCAGTGGAGTAGCCATGATGCTGACTTTGATGAAATATTTCTCAGAACACAAACCGAAATACTCTGTCTTATTCATTGGATTTGGGGGAGAGGAAGCTGGGCTCATTGGTTCTCAGTATTATGTGAAGTACCCCGTTGTTCCTTTAGAAAAAATGAAATTCCTACTAAATGTAGATTTAATGGGAACTGGGTCTGAAGGTATTCAGGTTGTGAATTCTACAGAACATCCCAAAGAATTTGAAACACTGAAAAAAATAAACCAGAAAGAAAACTTGATAAAGGCGATTAAGCCAAGAGGAAAAGCAGCAAATAGCGATCACTACTGGTTTGAAGAGGCAGGAGTTCCTTCTTTTTTTATGTACACATTAGGAGGGGTAACTTATTACCATGATGTACTTGACAGGCCAGAAACTTTGCCACTTACAGAGTTTGACGATTTGCACAAGCTCATTGTAGAGTTTGTTAATTCGTTTTAGTTGGCTTTCGGACCTTCGAGCCCATAAGGGCGCAAAGAGATTATCTCGTTTTGCCTAATTACCAGAGTACTGAGTAAAAGTTTTATGCCGCAACTCACAAATTTACCCCTTAGGAAACTTCAAAAAGAAAGAGGTTCCCACACCTACTTTACTTTCAAACCGAATAGAACCTCCATGATTCTTTATGATGTTTTTTACTATCGCCAATCCAAGGCCACTTCCCGATGATTTGGTTGTAAAATTAGGAGTAAATATTTTGTTGTATTGATCCGGTTCAATTCCCTTTCCGTTGTCTTTTATTTCTATCTCATAGTGCGTTTCATTCTCCGTTAAAAGTACCTGAACCACTCCTATTCTTCCTTCAGGGATGGCTTGAGAGGAATTGGTCAGTAGGTTGTTGAATACTCGTATCAACTGGCTTTCATCTCCCTTTATCAAGGCATTCTCAATACCGTTTAATTCTTTCGCCACCTTTATATCTTTGTCGAAAGTACCTACGGTGTCGCGAATAATTAGCCGTAAATTTACTTCTGAAAGCGAGGTGGTGGGCATTTTTGCAAAACTCGAAAACTCATTGGCAATTTCGGTAAGCACATCAATTTGAGTTATCATTTTTTGAGAAAAACGCGTCATTTTTTCCTTAAAATCAGGTGCATCTTGCTTGAGCGATTTCTCCAAAAACTGTACATTCAATTTCATGGGTGTCAATGGGTTTTTAATCTCATGCGCCACCTGTTTGGCCATTTCTCGCCATGCCGTTTCTCTTTCAGATTCAGCCAGTAAATCTGCGCTCTGTTCCAATTCATCTACCATGGTGTTATATCGATGCACCAACTCACCTATCTCATCTTCATTCCTCCATACTAATTTCTCGTTCTTTTTATTGATGGATACATTTTTCATTTTGTCCCCGATTAGTCTCAGCGACTTGGTTATGTTTTTGGACAAGAAAAAGGCAAAAATTCCCGTAGCAATGAGCAAAATAATGTACAACTCTATCAAGGTTCTGTAAAATGAATTCGTCTCGATGCTACTGGTAGAAAAGTCATAATTGGGTACATTAAGAATTCCTATGTTCTCACCAAATCGGTTCTTTAGTACCGAGTAAGTTGCCAAATTATGTTTGCTTTTTTGGTCTATATAAAATGAGTCACTTGCCGAGTAGATTTTTTTAAATATGTTGGACGGAATGCTGTCATTGGGGTTTAATTCCTGATCCAATGAGAGGAGAATTCTTCCCTTTGTGTTGTATATTTTGAGTTCCATTTCGTTTTCCTTCGAGAGCTCTTCTATTTTTTCGTAAAATTCTCTTGGTACGGAGTTCAAGTCTTTTTGAATGTCGTATTTATCGGTGAAGTACTTAATAGAATTAGCCACACGTTTCTCTTTCCTTTCGAGCCTACTCAAGTGATACTTCTCGTTTTGGTTTTTAAAAAAAACTGCGGTAAACAAAGCTATAGCCAAGGAAGAAATCAACACCACAGCGAGCATTGCTACATAAATTCTGCGGGTCAACCCAAGGTTAAAAAGTGGTTTTTTCATGGTGTGTAGTTATCAAATATTATTCCCTTTTTTTAAATAGGCTTTTATCTTATTGTTCCTAGTTTCTAAAAATCGTTTCATGTAAGATTTTAAAAAAAGGTTGTCTGCCAATTTTCCCAAAATACCGAACGGAGATTCGTAATCAAACACCTCGTACATTTTGGTTTTACCCTCAATCGCTTTTTCATCTGTATTCATTGCCGATAATTCGTGAAGGTCAATGTTTCTATTCGCGTCAAATACCACTTGAATAGGGGCGTCATATTCCGTAGTAAGTTCTATTTTAGGCATTTTTTTTCAATTCTTTTCAAGAAATTAAATATAGGTATTTGAGGTTCATTCTTCCCGATTTGGATAAAATTGTTTTAAATTTGAAATCGAAATCACAAGGAAACAACCCTGCATTTATGAAAAACAAAATAGCTCAACTCAACGAAAAAAAAGCGGAAGCCCTTTTGGGAGGAGGAAAGGAACGAATAGAAAAGCAACACCAAAAAGGAAAGCTCACCGCCCGTGAAAGAATTCACTTTTTGTTGGATGAAGGGTCTTTTGAAGAAATTGGAATGTTTGTGACTCATCGTTCTACAAATTTCGGACTAGACAAAACCAAGTTTCTAGGTGATGGAGTTGTAACTGGATACGGAACAATTGAAGGGCGTGCAGTGTACGTTTTTTCCCAAGATTTTACGGTTTTAGGAGGTTCACTTGCCGAGGCACACGCCCAAAAAATTTGTCGAATCATGGATTTGGCAATGGAAAATGGAGCTCCAGTGATTGGCCTAAACGATTCGGGCGGAGCTCGAATCCAAGAGGGAGTAGTTTCCTTAGGTGGATATGCCGATATTTTTTATAAAAATACCTTGGCCAGTGGGGTAATTCCACAATTATCCGCAATAATGGGTCCATGCGCAGGAGGAGCAGTATACTCTCCTGCCCTTACCGATTTTATTTTCATGGTCGAAAATTCCTCATACATGTTTGTCACAGGACCTAATGTGGTAAAAACAGTGACACACGAAGAAGTTACGTCCGAAGAACTTGGAGGAGCAAGTACCCACTCTACAAAATCTGGTGTTACTCATTTCACAAGCGAAAATGAATTGGCTTGTATTCAAGGATTGAAAACATTGATGAGATACATACCGCAAAACTGTGAAGAAGAATCTCCGCAGTACGCCTACGAACCAAGTGACGAAACTAGACCTTCCTTGAATGAAATAATTCCTCAAAACCCAAATCAGCCTTACGACATCAAAGAAGTTATTTCGGCTACCTTGGACAAAGACACGTTTTTTGAAGTACATAAAGACTATGCCGAAAATATTGTGGTAGGATTTGGACTTTTGGGAGGAAAAAGTATCGGGATAGTAGCCAATCAACCCGCATTTTTGGCTGGAGTATTGGACAACAAAGCCTCAGAGAAAGCAGCTAGATTTGTGAGATATTGTGATTGTTTTAATATTCCTCTTTTGGTATTTGAAGATGTGCCAGGGTTCTTGCCAGGAACAGACCAAGAGTGGAATGGAATTATCAAAAACGGAGCGAAATTGCTGTATGCTTTCTGCGAAGCTACAGTGCCAAGAATTACGGTAATTACCCGTAAAGCCTACGGTGGAGCCTATGATGTAATGAACTCGAAACATATTGGAGCCGACATGAATTACGCTTGGCCAAGCGCAGAAATAGCTGTTATGGGAGCCAAAGGCGCATCAGAAATTATTTTTAAACGAGAAATCTCCTCAGCCGAAAATCCCGAAGCTAAATGGCAAGAGAAAGAGGCAGAGTACGCGGAATTATTTGCAAACCCATACAATGCTGCTGCACGTGGATATGTAGACGAAGTAATTGAGCCTCAGCACACACGAGAAAAGCTTATCAAGGCGTTTGGCATGTTGAAAAACAAAGCAGTAAAACTACCGAAAAAGAAACACGGCAATATTCCAATGTAACAAACTACCATGTGGAAATTTAACTCCCCTCTGCAAAATTTTGATGCTTACAACGTTTGGGGAGGTCATGTAGTGGTGGATGATGAAATTGTTCAAAATATTAAAAACAACCATATTGGTAGGCTTATTTGTACAGTCAACGGAAAAGTTAAAACCCATTGTGCACTTCTTTCGAAGGGCGATGGAACTTACTATGTAATGGTAAATAAAACTACCCAAAAGGCACTCGGAATAAGAGTGGGTGAACAGCTGACAATATCCTTGGAGGAAGACAACAGTGCATATGGGATACCTCTGCCAGAAGAAATGGAAGAAATAATGGCGCAAGACCCAGAAATAGATCAACTCTTTCACTCTTTATCACCAGGAAAACAGCGTAGTCTGCTCTATATTATTGGTAAACCAAAAACCTCGGACTCTCGAATAAAAAAAGCCGTACTCATTAGTAGATACCTCACAGAAGTCAATGGTAATATTGATTTTGCTGAAATGAATGAATTTATAAAATCAAACAAATTATAATCACATGACATTAATTTTTAGAATCACCGCTTTTCTTGAAGGAATTTCTTATTTACTCTTATTGGGTGTTGGAGTTCCGCTGAAATATCTCGCCAATGATGATTCTTGGGTAAAAGGACTTGGTATGCCTCACGGAATTTTATTTGTTGGGTACTTGGTGTTCGCACTAGTGATAAAAGACGAACAAAAATGGACAACCAGAGAGTTTCTTCTTGTTGGTTTGGCATCGGTTGTGCCTTTTGGAACCTTTGGGGTAGAAAAAAAATACCTGAGAAAATAGGGCAACTAACTGAAAACGTGATAACTCAATAATTCTACTTATATTTATGTTATTCTAACTATTCAACATGAATTGAAAAAAGTTCCTATTACCTTATATATTTTGTCCTCATTTGTTGGAGTTTCTCAGTATTACGATACTTCAGCCATGCGAATAATTGATCAAGCCACTTCTGCTTGCGAAGGTGACATGTACTTGGATACCGTAAATAACGTGTACCGCATTGGATTGACCAACGGAAAATTAGGATATATCTCAAAGTCAAATGTCATTGATTCTGTGACCATTCACAACGATAGTCTCTTAGTCCTTCATTATTTCGATGGAAATAAAGATACTGTCAATATTTCTCATGTCTTAACAAATAGTTGAAAACCGCTTCGGTTTCGGGAGAGGTTGCATTTCTGAAGGAATTCCACTTCAAGATGCTTTTTTCACATTTAAGGCTGCTCCTTAATTACCCTGCCCAATTTTCTCTATCCAAACTTCGGTACTGAATAGCTTCTGCAATGTGGTTGGCCTCAATATTTTTGCTTCCTGCCAAATCTGCTATGGTTCTTGATACTTTCAAAATCCTATCGTAAGCTCTAGCAGACAATCCCAATCGATCCATTGCGGTTTTCAAAAGTGCAATTGAAGCAGCATCAATCTGACATACTTCCCGCAGTTTTTTTGATTCCATTTGGGCATTGGCAAACACATTCTCAGTTTCCTCAAACCTCTTCTCCTGAACCTCCCTAGCTGCAATTACTCTTTCTCGTATTGAAGTTGAGTTTTCTGTGTTTTCTGTACTAGCCAACTCATCAAAATTTACGGGTGTAACTTCCACATGCAAATCGATTCTATCCAGCAACGGTCCTGAAATTTTATTCAAGTATTTTTGAACCACTCCTGGCGAACACACACAATCTTTTTCTGGGTGATTGTAATAGCCACACGGGCAAGGATTCATGGCAGCAACTAACATAAAACTAGCTGGATAATCTACGGTGAATTTAGCTCTAGAAATGGTTACTTTTCTATCTTCGAGAGGTTGTCGCATTACTTCTAATACGGTACGTTTATATTCGGGCAATTCATCCAAAAACAATACCCCATTGTGTGCCAAAGAAATTTCTCCAGGCTGAGGAAAAGCACCGCCACCAACTAAGGCTACATCTGATATGGTGTGATGTGGTTTTCTAAATGGTCGGGAGGACATAAGGGCTTCGTTAGAATCTAAACTACCAGTTACAGAATGAATTTTTGTAGTTTCAAGTGATTCTTGAAGTGTAAATGGCGGCAAAATAGTAGGCAATCGCTTTGCTAACATACTTTTTCCTGCCCCCGGAGGACCAATCAAAATAATATTGTGCCCACCTGCAGCCGCAATCTCAAAAGCACGCTTTATATTCTGTTGTCCTTTTACATCTTTAAAGTCCAATTCACTCGACATGAGTTTGTTATAAAATTCTTCCCTCGTATTTACAACCGTTTTTTCTAGTTGTTTCACTTCATTAAAAAAATCTATCACGTCTTTGATATTTTCTACCCCATACACATCCAGTTCATCTACAATAGCCGCTTCGCGTGCGTTTTGCTTTGGCAGAATAATTCCTTTTAATCCATGTTTACGAGCCTCAATTGCTATGGGCAAAACTCCTTTCAACGGCTGCAGACTTCCGTCTAAGGAAAGTTCTCCCATAATTAAGTAGTCGCCCACGTTATCGAATTGAATTTGCTCTGTAGCAGCCAATATTCCAATTGCCAAAGTAAGATCATATGCCGAGCCTTCTTTACGAATATCGGCTGGTGCCATGTTCACGGTTATTTCTTTCACAGGAATTTTGTATCCGTTGTTCTTTAATGCAGCTTGAATCCTTTGCTGGCTTTCTTTTACTGCACTGTCCGGTAATCCCACAAGAAAAAAATTGACTCCATTACTGATGTTTACTTCCACAGTAATGATAGTGGCTTCTATGCCAAAAACGGCACATCCATAGGTTTTTACTAGCATAAGTTTAATTTCGGTTATCTAACAAGATACAGAAATTAATTCAAACCTAAAACTCGATTATAGCTGATTTCTAGTGCGATTAGTTTTCTTATTCTTTCAAGTTCCTTCCTTTCGGGTGAAGGCCCCTTCAAATATAGTTTGCTCGTTCCATAAAAAATAACTGCTACAAAACCAATAGCTCCATACAAAGCGATAAATACAAGGTATTCAAAAAAGCTCTCCCAAGAAATTGAATCCATTAAGAAGAAAACCGTGAGCATAACTATACCCACTAACGACACTATTCCAAATGCAACAGAGCATACAAAATAAATTCCTCCCCTTATTTTATACTGATTCGATTTCAAAAAATAAAGAAACTATGTTAGTTACTGAACTACCAGTTTTTTGACGACCGTATTTTCTTTACTCGTAATCTTTAACACAAGCACACCGCAGGGTAATCCGGAGATGTTAAGGGTGTTTTCCGAATTGTTTTCCTTGGTGTATCCCGAAACTTCTTTTCCCAAAAGGGTGAAGATAGACACCGCGTCAATAGGAAATTCATTTGTAATCTGAACGGATTGGTTCACAGTTGGGTTAGGGAAAATGCTTAGGTTGGCAAGACGATTTTCTGAAACTGAAACATTTGGCAATGTGCTAGTCCATATTTGTGTTACCCATTCTGGATGATCAATGTAGGGGTTACGATTTCCTTGATACGTGTAAGAAGCATTATTTCGTACAATTTCTCTTGGATTTACAGTGTCTTGCAAATGCCATTTTACAAGTAAATTAACAAACCACTGATCGTAAACCTGAGTAGAAGTTCCGTTTAGCGGTCCCCAGCTCCAAGATGACACTTGGCTTTCGTATCGAGTTGCAAAATACAACATACAACGCGCTATGTCACCTTTAAATTCGTCTATCGGTTCGAATACTAAATTGGAATATCCGGGAAAAGAGCAAGGGCCTTTTTTAGAACCATTGATGCTGGTCCAAGTAGAAGAGGTAACTTCGCCAAACGGCAAATTGCTCCGTTGACCATTTACGTACCCATCAGAAGGCACCACAAAATGAATGTCATTTTTCATTGGGCTGGCGCTATTGAATACACTTTGTGGCATCAGGTGCTCACGATTGTAGCAATCGTCTTCGCTATTGTAGTTGCCACATTTTCTATTGTTATGGGTATAAAAGTACGTGTCTACCCCATTTGGGTTTTCGGAGTACATGTCCAACACAGTACCGTCATTGTCATAAAAATTATCGGCATCAGCAGTCACATAACCCGAATACAAATTTCCGTATCCTCTATCAGTATGACCGTTTGTAATAATTGTTTTGAGAGCAGTTTTCAGAGGGTAACCCGACAAACCAACAGCTGTATTATAGTATCCAGGAGGGATTTGACCTTCTCCGCGAAACACAAATAAACTGATGGTAAGTATCAAAAAAAATTCTCTCATAGCGCTTTTTTTAGTCAATATAGCTCAGTTTAAGCATGTTTGTTTTTCCGCTTTCTTCTAGCGGAATACTGGCTGTATTAATGATTAAATCTCCCTGTTTTACATATCCTTCTTTTTTTAGGATATAATGAATATCCGCAATGGTGTGGTCTGTACTCACCATCTTGTCGTAAAAAAAAGTTCTTACTCCCCACACTAAACTTAATTTTGTGAGAAGTTCTTTATTTCCAGAGAATACAAAGATAGAGGCTTTTGGTCGTTTTGACGAAATTTTGAAGGCGGTATATCCCGAAAATGTCATGGTTACAATTGCCGTGGCCTGGGTTTTGTCGGCTAAGTTACTAGCATTAAAACAGATAGAGTCTGTAATAAACCTTTCTGGGCTTCGCTCTGGATTTTTTTCTTGTAAAATTTCTTTGAACCTAAAATCTCCTGTTTCTTCCAATATTTTGACTATCGCCTTAATGACGTAATTTGGATATTTTCCTACCGAAGTTTCTCCGCTCAACATTACTGCGTCCGCTCCATCCAGCACAGCATTTGCCACGTCATTTACCTCGGCTCTTGTTGGCGTAGAAGACTCGATCATACTTTCCATCATTTGAGTAGCAATTACCACGGGCTTGGAGTATTTGATGCATTTCTCCACAATCATTTTTTGAACAATCGGTACTTTTTGCATTGGAATTTCTACCCCTAAATCTCCTCGTGCTACCATAATGGCATCGGCCTCTTTAATGATTTCTTCGATATTTTCAACGGCCTCCGGCTTTTCAATTTTGGCAATTACCTTGGCCTTTTTGTTTTTAGCTGCTATCATCCCCTTCAGTTCGATGATATCTCTTGCCGATCTAACAAAAGAAAGCCCTATCCAATCTATGTCTTGCTCCAAAGCAAATTCTAGATCTACTATATCTTTTTCGGTGAGGGAAGGTAAAGATATTTCTGTATTCGGTAAGTTTACTCCTTTGTTTGACTTCAAAATTCCTCCCTGCGTTACTTTTGCTCTCACGGTATCTTTTCCGTTTGTTTCCAAAATTTCTAACTCCAGCTTTCCATCGTCCAATCGAATGAACTCTCCTTTTTTCACATCATTAGCGAAGTTTTCGTAGTTCATGTAAACTTTATCGGCTGTACCGATACATTTTTCGTTTGTAAATACAATTTCCTTTCCTTCAATTAATAAAATATTGTCTTCCATTTTTCCTACACGGAGTTTTGGCCCTTGTAAATCGCCCAAAGTAGCAATGTGAGTTCCTTTTTCTTTGTTTATCTCTCTAATGTTTTGGAGCACTTTCAAGTGATCTTCGTGGGAACCATGCGAAAAATTTAATCGACACACATTCACTCCCAAGTCGATAATGGATCCCAGCATTTCTCTCGATTCGGTTGCAGGTCCAATAGTCGCTATTATTTTCGTTTTTCTCATTTTTATATAGTTTTAAAACAGTAAATTCTCTTTTGACTTCAAGGTATTAACATCCAGTTCAAAGGCTGTTAATACAACATTAATTTTCCTAATTTCTCTCATCATTTCATTAATCTCAAGATAATTATAATCGTACAGCATAAGGAAAAAGTCAGCCGCTTTTTTTTCGGGAACCAAATAGCTTCCTCCACTTTTGTTTCCTATCAATCGCACATCTCTTTCTTCCAAATCGTCTTGATAAAAATACATAGAAAACTCCTTGATGCCTGATTTTTTCGAGGAAAACACCACCTCTTCTTCTTTTACCAAGTTGATGTCAAATTTTTTGTTCAACTCCCAAGACAATCTGTAATCCTTGGCATGCGAACTTATTCCAATCAACTGGAAGTCGTATTCAAAATCCGCCAGAAGAATCATTTTACTCATAAGGATTATAAATTTAGAATTATTTATCTTAAGCAAAGATATAAAGTTGTTTCGGGTATTTGTATTAAATTCGTGAATAGAAGAGTTTTTAAAAGAAAAAATAGAAGAGCTTACGTTCGAATCGGTAGAGGCGAGTGAATCGCTTAAAGAGTCGGGGATTTTGGACTCCATTAAAATGGTAGATTTGGCCGTATTTATCGAGGAATAATGAGGTGTCTATCCCTTTCAACCAGATAAAACTAAACGGATACCGCATAGAACTAGATGAGATAAATGAAAAAATTCTGTCGATGGAAGGCATAAACGAAGCCAGAACCATTGGGCTCAAGAGAAATGAAAAAGTGGTTCGGATCGTGTCGCTGGTTCAATCTGCCAAAACGATAGATGTTACCAAACTCAAATAGACACTCTCTTAACTTCTGCCTCATTACATGGTGCCTTCCGATTATGTACAAGTAGCAGATTTTCCCAAAAACCCAAGCGGAAAAATAGACCGAAATGGGCTTCAAGAGTTTTATTTGACCCAAAAAAACCACAAAAAAAATAAGCCGAAAGAGAACCTTCGGCTTATTTGTATGGGATAGTGGAAAAGAAAACTTAGTTTCTTCCCGCTCTTTTTCTTTCCGATTCTTTCAATAAGATTTTTCTCAATCTCAAGCTTTGAGGAGTTACCTCTACGTACTCATCTTCTTGGATGTATTCCAAGGCTTCTTCCAAAGAGAATTTGATTGGCGGTGCCAACTTCACTTTGTCATCTGCACCAGACGAACGCATGTTACTCATTTTCTTAGTCTTGGTTACGTTTACTGTAAGGTCGTTGTCCCTTGAGTTTTCACCAATTACTTGTCCTTCGTAAATTTCTTCGTTTGGTGCAACAAAAAACTTCCCTCTGTCTTGAAGGTTGTTTAGCGAAAAAGGAATAGCCTTTCCTTGCTCCAACGAAATCAATGAACCTGCCGATCTTCCTGGGATTTCTCCTTTGAAAGGTGCAAACTCTTTGAATCTGTGGTTCATGATAGCTTCTCCAGCAGTAGCAGTCAACAAATAATTTCGTAGTCCGATGATTCCTCTAGATGGAATTTCAAAATCAATGGTTACACGGTCACCTTTTGGTACCATGTTGAGCATTTCTCCTTTTCTCATCGTTACCATTTCTATGGCTTTTCCAGAAACTACCTCTGGTAAATCTATTGTCAATTCCTCGATTGGCTCGTGTTTCTTACCGTCTATTTCTTTAATAATTACCTGTGGCTGTCCAATTTGAAGTTCGTATCCTTCTCTTCTCATGGTTTCGATAAGTACCGACAAGTGAAGAATCCCACGTCCGAAAACCATAAACGAATCTGCCGAACCAGTATCTTTTACTTGCAATGCCAAGTTTTTCTCTAGCTCTTTGTCTAGTCTATCTTTGATGTGACGCGAAGTCACAAATTTTCCTTCTTTTCCAAAAAATGGTGAGTTGTTGATTGTAAACATCATACTCATGGTAGGCTCATCAATTTTGATGGTTTGCAATGCCTCTGGATTATCGATGTCGGCAATAGTATCGCCAATTTCAAACCCTTCGAGTCCTACCACTCCACAAATATCACCTGTTTGTACTTCGGTTACTTTATTTTTGCCCATTCCTTCAAAAATAAATACCTCTTTTATTTTTGATTTTACGATGCTTCCATCTCTTTTTACCAACGACACATTCTGTCCTTCTTTGATGGTTCCTCTCTGTAATCTTCCTACAGCTATTCGTCCTACATAGCTTGAGTAATCGAGTGAAGTAATCAACAATTGTGTGTTTCCTTCATCAAATTCTGGTGTAGGAATGTTTTCGAGTACACAATCCAACAATGGTGTGATGTCTTCGGTAGGTTGTTGCCAATCGGTGCTCATCCATCCGTTCTTTGCCGACCCGTAGATTACTGGAAAATCCAGTTGTTCTTCGCTGGCACCCACACTAAACATCAAGTCAAATACTTTTTCGTAAGCGATGTCTGGAGTACAGTTTTCTTTGTCTACTTTGTTTACAACCACAATAGGTTTTAGTCCAGCCTCGATGGCTTTTTGCATCACAAATCTGGTTTGTGGCATAGGTCCTTCAAAGGCATCTACCAATAGCAAAACCCCATCGGCCATGTTCATTACACGCTCCACTTCTCCTCCAAAATCGGAGTGACCCGGAGTGTCAATGATGTTGATTTTTACGCCTTTGTAATTTACCGATACGTTTTTGGCAAGAATCGTAATTCCTCTTTCTCTTTCCAGGTCGTTGTTATCCATGATTAATTCTCCTGGAGTTTCGTGATCTGAGAATAGTTTTCCGGCCAAAATCATTTTATCTACGAGTGTAGTTTTCCCGTGATCTACGTGGGCAATGATGGCGATGTTTTTAATTTCTTGTGACATGTAGTTAATCTAAATTTTGTGCAAAGGTAGTGTAATTGTTTACAATAGCATTAAATAGTCTGTTATTTGTCTTGCGAGGAACATAATATTTATGTAAACTTTTGATTCGGTCGCTCCAAAAGGAGGAAAGTATTACTTTTCTAAATAAGGTAAGTGTATTCCTTTGGTGAGGATTTTTTGCTTACGGATATTCGGGGTTTCTTTTCCCTTGGAAAATGATTGTATGAATGAATTGGAATAAAATAGGTGGTGGAATGGAGGTAGTGTGTATCTTTGAAGCACAGAAAATCTCAAGACATGCACCCCGTTGGCACATTGTTTGAGAAAGTGATTTCAAAACACAACAGGATGAAACAATTGATACTCATAAGCTTGAGCCTGCTAATGGTAGGCTGCGCTGGTAGAAAAAACATCTCGGTAGAAACCCGTACCGAAAGCCCAAAAAAAGAACTAGCCGTGACCGAAAGAATATTACTTATAAACAACTGTAAAGTGGATTGCCAAGGAGTGGCTCACATGAAATGTTTGGAAATATAAGAAGTGGTAGAAGGTGTAATTCCTGAGGTTTGGACAATGTTTTACGACCAGATACAAGGGTTTGACCACGAGCCAGGATACGTGTACAAACTAAGAGTAAATACAACCAAACTACCCAGAAAAGACGTGCCAGCTGATGCTTCCAACCTCAAGCACGAACTAGTAGAAGTGCTAGAAAAAACCTTGGCGGAGTTTTCGCCCATTGAGGGAAATTGGAAGGTTGTATCTATAAGAAATGCGGAAAGCAAAACGGTGAGCAAGGCATCGCCTTTCATGACATTGTCGCAAGGAAGAGTTAGCGGCTCGGATGGTTGCAACACGTATTTTTCGAGTTACAAAGAAGACGGCATTTCCATCAATTTTACTGCTTTTGGTTCTACCAAAATGGCGTGCATGGGCGAGGGACTGCAAGATTTATCCTCGGCACTCTTCAAGGCTTTTGAAGCTACCACGAGTTTCAAACTAAACGGAAACACCCTGAGTTTTTTGGACAAAAACCAGGCGGAAGTGATTAGGTTTGAGAAAGAGAAGTGATTAGAAATGAAATGTTAACCATCACACTCACTCTCCTTTCGCCTCTACCCAATCCCCATATTCTTTTATCAACCCAATCAGTTCGTCTAGGGCATCGTCTTCGGGGATGTTTTTCTTAACGACAGTCTTCTCTTTGTATAGGGTGATTTTTCCTTTTCCTGTACCCACATATCCGTAATCTGCATCGGCCATTTCGCCTGGTCCGTTTACAATACAGCCCATAATTCCGATTTTCAAGCCCTTCAAATGACTTGTTCTCGCACGAATTTTGGCAGTGGTTTCTTGCAAATCAAACAAGGTTCTTCCACACGATGGGCACGAAATGTACTCGGTTTTGGAGATTCTGGTACGAGTGGCTTGCAAAATTCCAAAAGCAACTTCGTTGATAAACTTATCGCCTCCGCAGTTTTCTGCTGCAATAAACACTCCATCCCCCAATCCATCTACCAACAAACTTCCCATGTCAGCGCCAGCGTCTACTTGCAGCGACTCATTGTCGAGGTCTTTGTAGGCTCTGCCAATAACTACAGGAGTTTTGCAACCATAATGCATCAATCCATTAAAAATTTGTCGTTGCTCAGCCATTCCGTGTGCATTGTAGGTGTCAATCACCAATACCGCTGTAGCATCGTTCTTTAGTTTGTTGGCAAAATCTTCGGTCAAATCTGCCAAAAGCGCGTACACAAAATTTAGCTGTGGATGTTTTTCGCAGTCGGATAGGTAGGTTTTTGCATCCAAAAAAGGATAGGTTCTTGGTTTGTGTTTTTGGGTCAACCACGTACTGTATTCATTTACCAAACCTAATGTTCCTGGTATGTCAAAATTGATGGTGTTTTTGTTCAGGAAAATGTAATCACAAGCCTGGTCTGTCAAATTCCATTTGTCTAATTGTACAGAATAAGTATAGCCCAAACCAAACAAATTAGCTGGTTTTATCTCTTTTTTGGAAGAAAAATCCGCCATGACAATCGGTACATTTCCCCCTCCAATATTCATTACTTTGTTGGTTTCGCGGTACGAATATTCAAAAGGATTGATGTAATTTGGGAAGGTAAACGGAAAGGGTTTGTGATTATCTCTGTTTTGGTAACGAGCCACTAATTTTTGCGCTACAGGAATTTCGGCTTCCGCTTTTTCGGTGAGCGAAACTCGTATCGTATCACCAATTCCATCTTCGAGCAGAGCACCAATTCCCACAGCCGATTTTATTCTACCTTCCTCGGCTTCTCCGGCTTCGGTTACCCCCAAATGAAGAGGGTAGTTCATTCCATGTTCGAACATAGTTGCAACCAACAATCGGTACGCTTGCACCATCACTTTGGGGTTACTAGCTTTCATAGAAAGAACTAAATCATGGTAGTCTTGATCTCTACAAATACGGATAAATTCCATGGCAGATTCTACCATCCCGAGTGGAGTATCACCATACCTGCTCAATATTCTATCGGACAAAGAACCGTGGTTTGTCCCGATTCTCATGGCTACTCCATTCTGTTTACACAAAAGGACTAGAGGCGTAAATTTACTACGGATTCTTTCCAGTTCTGCTTGGTACGATTCGTCTGTGTATTCGTATTCGTTGAATTGTTTTTTGTCGGCATAGTTTCCTGGATTCACTCTCACTTTTTCTACAATTCCTGCGGCCACTTCGGCAGCATTTGGGGTAAAGTGAATATCCGCCACCAATGGCACATCGTATCCTGCCTCGCGCACCAGTCGTTTTATTTCTCTCAGGTTTTCCGCATCTTTTTTGCTGGGAGCGGTGAGTCGCACAATTTCGCACCCTACTTTTGCCAAGCTTATCGTTTCTTCCACCGATTTTTCGGTGTCCATGGTGTCGGCAGTAGTCATCGATTGCACACGGATGGGGTTGTTCCCTCCAATTCCAACTTCGCCTACTTTTACCTCTCGGGTGTTCATTCGAGAGTAGTGAGTCGTGCTATCGCAATATGGTTTTTCGTGTTGTTTCATTTACTTGGTTGGGTTTGCGTACAATTTTATTTCTTCTGCTTGTATTTCCTGACCGCACAAAATCACGAGTCGTTCAACAATGTTTCTTAGTTCTCTAATGTTACCGGTCCAGTCAATATTCTGAAGTTCTGCGAGAGCTTCTTTCTCAAAAGTTTTTGTTGGAATTGCTTGTTCTTCGCAAATCTTGGAAATAAAATGATTGGCAAGAATTGGAATATCATCTTTTCGTTTGTTGAGCGAAGGGACATGAATGAGTATAACAGCCAAACGATGGTAGAGATCTTCTCTAAATTTCTTTTCAGCAATTTCTTCTTTTAGATTTTTATTGGTAGCAGCAAGCACCCTCACATTTACTTTTATGTCCTTATCGCCACCAACACGTGTGATTTTGTGTTCCTGAAGAGCTCTCAATACTTTGGCTTGTGCCGACAAACTCATGTCGCCTATTTCATCTAAAAATATAGTTCCACCTTCCGCTTGTTCAAATTTTCCTTTTCGTTGTTTTATTGCTGAGGTAAACGCTCCTTTTTCGTGTCCAAATAACTCACTTTCGATAAGTTCGGCAGGAATAGCGGCACAATTTACCTCGATAAAAGGAGCTTTAACTCTGTCGCTTTGTTCGTGTAATTGTCTCGCCACCAACTCTTTTCCGCTACCGTTTCCTCCTGTTATTAATACTCGTGCATCGGAAGGAGCTACTTTTTCAATCATTTCCTTGATGGCTAAGATTTCTTTCGATTCGCCAATGATTTCTGTTGTTTTTCCCTTGTGAATTTTTCGTTTTAGTACTTTGGTCTCTTCCACCAAATCGCTTCTTTCAAAAGCATTTCTTATGCTAACAAGGGTTCTATTCAAGTCCAAAGGTTTTTGAATAAAATCATAAGCTCCCTTTTGTAAACATTCTACAGCTGTATCAATTGTTCCGTGACCAGAAATCATGATGACAGGAGAATCCACCGCTTTCTCTTGAAGCTTTTCCAACACCTCAACCCCATCCATTTCTGGCATTTTTATATCACATAAAATGACGTCATACTTGTTTTTTGTGGCTAATTCAAACCCTTGTTTGCCGTTTTCGGCATCGTCTACTTGGTAAGATTCGTTTTCCAAAATTTCTCGTAGTACACTTCTTATGGGTCGTTCGTCATCAATTACTAATATTTTGGTCATAAAAACATCGTTTTTTAGGTAATGTATAAAATTAAGCGTTTGTAGTTACTATCTCCAATTATTTGAAATTAATTCTTTTAATTCTTTACGAATAGTTTTACAAGAAGTACTAAATTGAAAAAAAATTTGTTTAAATAACCATGCGACTTACTCTTGTTGTCTTCTTGTTTTGTTGTTTTTCTGGATTTTCTCAAATTCCAAATTGCTCTCTGGTACGGGGTGATTACCTATGGATGAGCCAAACCGAAGTAAGTGTGAGAGACTACCGTTTGTTTCTGAGTAAGTGCACAAAAAAGGATAGCCTGAAAAACCTACCAAATACAAATTTGTGGAATAATTATCCTTTTGGAAAACCTATAAAAGACTATTATTTCGCGCATCCTGCCTACCTAGATTACCCAGTCGTAAACATTACTAAAAATCAAGCTATCTCTTTCTGTAATTGGTTGACATCTGTTTTGAATAGGGCTAATCCTACACGCACTGTGTTGGTGAGATTGCCTACAGAAAAGGAATGGGAGTCAGCTGCTCGAGGGAATAATCCATACGCTATTTTTCCATGGGGAACCGAGGGAATGAGAGTAGAATCAGGTAAAAATCAAGGTAAAATGCAGGCGAATTTTATCAGAGGAAAGGGTGACTATATGGGAATAGCAGGAAGTTTAAATGACGGTGCCGCAATCACCGCACCAGTGAGGTCTTACTGGCCCAATGACTTTGGATTGTACAACATGAGCGGAAATGTAAGTGAAATGGTAGCCGAAGAAGGAATAGTGAAAGGCGGAAGCTGGAATAATCGTGCAGATTGGCTCAGAATTGACAAGAAACAATATAAAGTTGGAGCCTCACCAGAGATAGGTTTTAGGTACGTAGTAGAATTAGTAACGCTTCCATTTGATCCTAGCAAAAGAAAGCCTTTGTCTTTGACCAAACGATTTTTTACTCACTATTTTTCAGCCTTAAACGATACCTTGCTCATGGCCAAATATGAAGTGACCAACACCCTTTTTTCTTTGTTTCAATCGGAAATGCAACAAGAACCAATGCTTTACAGCGAAAGTTGTCGCGATTCCTTGTGGTACGGCTTATTTCCTTACAGCGAAAAATGGGCTAGAAATTATTCTTGGCATCCACAATTTTCAGAGCATCCTGTGGTCAATGTTTCGTATTGGCAAGCTCAACAATTTTGTGCTTGGTTCGAAAATCAATATGAGCTCATTTTTCACGAAAAGGTCTCCATCCGCCTTCCAACCGAATCGGAATGGGTCTTGGGTGCAAGAGGCGGCCTGTCAAATTCGCCTTATCCATGGGGAGGTCCTTACGTTAGAAATATCAAAGGAGATTTTTTGGCTAATCACAATCCAAAAATGAGTGAGCCCGAAAATGTATTTGGGTACGACACACTTAGCTTGTCTAATTTTTTTCACTCTCATTTTACCGACCAGCACGACTTTGACGGAGAAGCCGTTTTGGCCCCTGTGGATGCATACTTTCCTAATGGTTTTGAACTATTCAATGTTGCAGGAAATGCAGCAGAAATGATTCTTGATTCTCATTATACCAAAGGGGGGTCTTGGAAAAGCAATTCGTGCTATTTACAAATAAATTCCAAAGAATCGTGGAATCATAAACCCAACCCGTTTACTGGATTTAGGGTTGTTCTTATTAAAAAACATACCGGTAATTGACTCAAGCAGGGATAATTATTTCAGTTTTTCTCTACCTTTTTGAACTTTTGGCGATTGAGGTTGAAATAAAAACCCGAGATTATCTGCCAACTCATTGAAATTTGTTCGTTGGGAGCTGTCGCACAAGTTTTTGATATCCATAAAGTGCTCATAATGTATTCTTTCTAACTCTTTCACGCTATTTGCCACTAAGGTCAGTAATGAATCATTCACCACCGGAATTTCCTTTTTAAGGCCTTGGTACATGTTGTTTTTTAACCGGACAATTGACAAATGCATTGATTTCACGTCTTTTCTGTGAACGTGAACTAATTTGGCGAACTCTTGCTGCTGGTTTTCATCAAATTGTAATTTATCAACAATGACCTCCATAGGTTTTGGAGGTTGAGGATGAGTTTTGTTGTCAAAAAATAAATAGCCAAGTGCGAGAGTGTTGGATAAAACCAAAAACAACATGACGAGTTTTGTTGTGTTATTCATACAGAGAATAGTTTAAAGTTGAATAAGAGTAAGGCTCTGATTCAGAGTTGGAGGTGTTTTGAAACATGTGTTGCCCCACTATACTGAGGTTTACTATAAAAACGAGGACAGCAGCGGCCAAAAATAATTTCGTATGAAATCGAGAAATTCGCTCTCGATATTCAATCTTTATTTGTATTTTTTCGAACAACATTTCGGGCACTTCCACCTGTTCAATTTTTTGAAGTTGTGATAATTCGGTTTTCATCTGTTTAACTGTTTTTTCATATTGACTCTTGCTCTCGATAGCAGCGACTCAACCGCTTTTTCCGATAAATCCAATACTTCCGCTATTTCCTTTTGACTCAGTCCATCAATCACTTTTAGTAGTAAAGCCCCTTTTTGTTTGGGAGGTAATTGGTTCAATTGGTTCAATATTTCACTAACCGCCTCTTTTTGTTCTAGTACTACTCCAGGGTGATTGAATTCAATGCTGTCGTCTTCTTTGTTTTGTCTTGAAAAAAGCACTCTCATTCTTATTTTTTTGGACTTTATCACATCCAGACAATGATTAATCGTAATTCTATATATCCATGTCTTTAGACTTGATTGCTCTTGAAATCCTTCGATTTTTCTGTATATTTTTACAAAAATGTCTTGCGTGGCTTCTTCTGCTTCTTCCAAGTTTTGCAAGTAATTTAATGTAACATTGTACACGATTTTACCAAATTGGTTGTAAAGCTCATTAAATTCTATAGGTTGTTTCATTTGGGATACAAGGTTCGATACTTTGACGAAAATTTTTACAATTTCCCTCAGATCTACGCCTTTTTATTTGGCAGTGTTTCTTACCTCTGCTTTGACACTAATTACAGCCGTTTTGTATTGGGTGTTGGCCATAATTGTAACGAATTTGGTTTGTTCGCCTAGCGGCATTCCGGGTGTAAAAGTAACTTCAATAACTCCTGTATCTCCAGGTGCTATTGGTTCTTTGGGAAAATCTGGAACAGTACAGGTACACGACCCTTTTACACTTGTAAAAACTAGTGGTTGATTTCCCGTATTGGTAACGGTAAATGTGGTAGAATAATCCTCGCCCAAGGCAATTGCACCAAAATTATGTTCGATCTTATCAAAAGCAAAAGTGGTTACCGGTATTTCTTGAGATTCTCCTAGCTTCTCTTTCACGGCCAACTCGTGTTTTAGGTTGGATATTTCTTTTCTTGCTTTTGATAGTTCTACTTCAATATTCTCATAATATTGACCCAACTCATTGTATTTCTTCTTGCTAACACAAGAAGAAATACTGAGTAGAATTATTAATCCCCCTAAAATCTGGGTTGTTTTTGTCACCTTTTTCTTCAAAAGAACTGTTTACTTTGCTGGGTCTGGTTGGATATCTCCTGTAATGGTCAGTTGGGTTGTGGCAGGATTTGTATTTGCCGTGATTGTTACAAACTTTGTTTGAACTCCTGATTGACCAGCAGGCTTATATTCCACACTAATTTCTCCCGTCTCTCCCGGAGCAATTGGCTCTTTAGGCCACTTTGGTACGGTACAACCGCATGATCCTTTGGCATTAGAGATTACAAGAGGTTCTGTACCTGTATTGGTAAAAACAAAAGTATGCCTATTGGTAGATGAAGCCAATACCTTTCCAAAATCCTTTTTGGGTTCCTTAAAATTAATGGAAGTAGCAGGCAAAGCAGGCTGAGAAGGTTGCTGAACAGCAGGCTGCTGAACCGGATTGTTTTGGTTCTGTGGTAACGTACTAGGAAAATTAGCTCCTTGATTATTTGTTTGTAACGCAGCAGAAGGTGTGGAAGGTGCAATTGTTCTTCCTCCCTCGTTGGTCATCACTTTGTAAGTGTTAAAAAGAGTAAGCGCTCCTATTACGGCTACTGCTCCTATCAATAAGTTATTGTTCTTCATGTTTCTTTGGGTTATGTTTAATTTTTGATTAACAAATATAAAAAAAGTTCATTCAGAATTACAATCGATTCTTAGTGCTTCTTAGAAAGATCTAACTGCTTGTATTCTTGCTTATTCGAAATAAGCTCAATTCCTTTTTTGTAAATCGGGTTCAACTCATTAAATATTTGGTAAAACTCACTAAATCCCCAATAGTTTTGAGCAATTAAAGCTTTTAATCGCACTGTTATGGCCTCTTCTGCTTGACTAAATTCATCCTCCTTGTATGTCAAATTCTTGTCGGTAGCATATTGTATCATCTGCGACAGGGCATTTTGCATATCAAAAGATTCTTGGAAATTCTTAAATTCAGAGTAGTTGGAATCTAGCCAAACTCTGTTTTTATTGACATATTCAAGCGCAAATCTGTTCATAATTCCTTTTCTCACTAGTGCCAAAAAATAAGGAGAGGTTCCTGTTGTGTCTACAGGTACAAAAACATCGGGGATTATTCCTCCTCCCGAATATACTTCTCTACCTGTGACCAACGTTTTGAATACGAGAGAATCAGGAATTTTAATGCTATCCTTAGAAAACGATTCTCCATTTAGATACCGTTCGTATTTTTCCTTGCGATAAGCTTTAGTTCCTCCCTCATAAGATTTTTGAATACATCTGCCCGATGGGGTATAATATCGCTGGGTAGTTATCCTTACTTTAGAACCATCCGTTAGCGGAATTGGTCTTTGAACCAATCCTTTGCCAAAAGTTCTGCGCCCTACCAAAGCTCCCCTATCCCAATCTTGAACAGCTCCAGAAACTATTTCACTTGCAGAGGCAGTACTTTCATTTACGAGAACTACTAATTTCCCTTTCTGAAAAAGTCCGCGATAAGTGGAAAAGAAATCTTTTTTAGGATAGCTTCTACCCTCGGTATACACAATTAATTTTTTCTTTGGTAGAAATTCATCCGCCAATTTAAATGCTTGATCCAAATATCCACCGCCATTATTTTGCAGGTCCAAAATCAATGATTTCATGCCCTGAAATTTCAATTTTCTCATCGCTTGTTGAACTTCTGCTTGGGTGGTTTTTGCAAATGCGTTCAACTTGATATATCCTATTTCCTCATCAATCATGTAAGCAGCGTCCACACTATGGATTGGGATTTTATCTCTGATAACTTCAAATTCAATAAGTTCATCTTCTCCTCCTCTTCGGATGGTCATGGTCACCTTTGTTCCTTTCTTTCCTAATAATCTTTTCCTTACTCCCGAATTCTGCAATCCTACTCCCGCAACTAGTTCTTCGTCAATTTTAATAACTTGATCCCCTGCCGAAACACCTACTTTGGCTGAAGGTCCTCCGGGAATTGCTTGTACCACCAGGAGAGTGTCGTTCAAGATTTGAAACCTCACTCCTACTCCTTCAAAATTTCCTTTCAATGGAGCTTCTACCGCTTCCACTGATGCTGCAGGGATGTAAGCAGAATGGGGATCCAATTTCTCAAGCATTGCCTTAATTGCCTCATCTACCAATTCGGGAGAATTCACTGAATCTACATAGAGTTGCTCAATTATATCAATTAGCTTTGCTACTTTATAAATGGTCTTATTCTTATCTGTTTCTACCTGAGCGTAGATGCCACGTGAGGCAACTAACACAATGAGCAGAATCAATATCGCAATTTTTTTCATTTTTTCTTTCTATTTATTTTTCAATCAATTCACCAAATTTGTCATAGTGTTTCTCTGAAAGGATTTTGTCTTTTTTATATTCTATTTCACTTTTAAGCACTTCATTTTTGTAGTACTCTCTCCACACACCCACTTTCTTTCCTTTTTCGTAGGACTCTTCTTTGTAGGTGGCTCCTGATTCAAAATTAAACAACCAATCGCCATCTGGAACTCCCATAAGGTAAGAAGTTTTGTAGCTCACACTTCCATCGTCAAAATACGAATTATCTTTTCCGTGAATAACTCCTTGTTTGTATTCCTTCTCGATAATTAGGGTACTGTCTCTCAAAAATTTCTGATACACACCATCAAATTTATTCTTTTTATACTGAACCGTTCGTTTTAATTCTCCAGAAGGGTAAAACTCTAAAAATATTCCTTGTTTCTCTCCTCCCTCATATTCTTCTTGTTTTTTTAACTTTCCACCAGAAAAGTAATAATACTGCTTGCCATGCTTCACTCCAAATCTATAATTGTTTTGCCAAAACACTACAGAATCTTCCTCAAAAGCTGTCCAAGTGCCATGAGGCTTTCCCTCCACATAGTTCTTAATCATTTTGGGATTGCCGGACTCGTAAAAATAAATCCACATTCCCTCTTGAATCCCGTTCAGAAAAGAAAGTTGCATTTCTGGTTTTTTATTAGAAAAAAAAGAAACGCATTTTCCTGTATAAGGAGGTTTTCCCGGTTTGTTTTTATCAAGAGCAATATTTGTTGTGGGATCAAATGACAGGTCATTGTTGCAATCACACATTCGATTTGATGAGTTCTTTTTTCTTACCTTCTGAGGGCGATTGTCTGTACTGTCAATGGCTATTTCTGCTGCAGGTGTTGTTTCACCCACTCGGTAAACTTTTCGTTGAGATAGAGAGCTGAAGGAAATCACACATAAAATTAATCCGAGGGTTGTTTTTATTCTCATATTTTTCGTTCTGTTTTTGTAGTCTTGGTATCAGTAATTATACCAAACGCAGATTGTAAGGAAGAATTATAAATAATTAACAGGATTTGTATTGATTGAAGTTTGTATCAACTCAACTCCTGAAGTTTTTTCCTCTAGTATTTCTTGGAACAACTCTATGGTAAATTGTTCGCTCTCGTAATGTCCAATATCGGCAATGATTATTTGGTTTTCCGCATCAAAAAACTGGTGGTATTTGTAATCTCCGGTCACAAACACATCTGCGCCTTGCGCCTTGGCAGCCTCCAGCAAAAAAACTTCCTGAGCCTCCACAAACCGCTATTTTCTTCACTTTTTTTGTGTGAATGTGTGTGTGTCGTATGCAGTCGGTTTTCATTGCCGACTTTAGGTGCGACAAAAATTTGTTCGATTCCATTTCTTCTTTCAATTCTCCCACAATTCCTGTACCCAACTGGCTATTTGTGTTGGCGATTGGAATTATTTCGTAGGCCACTTCTTCGTACGGATGCACTTTATTTACCTCTGCCACGATTCTGTTTGCCTCTTGGTTCATTACCAATACCTCTATTTTGGTTTCATTCATAAAGTTGGTTTTGCCTTTTTCGCCATAAGCAGGATTGGTTGATTCTCCTGGTAAAAAGCTCCCTTTTCCTTCCGAATTGAAACTACAATTGGAGTAATCACTAATGTGACCGGCTCCGTTTGCAAATAGATTTTCGCGCACTCGCTCCACTACTTCGGGCTTATCGCTTGGGCAATACACCACCAGTTTGCTCATTCGGTTTGCCATCGGGGATAAAACTCGAATGTTCTCGAGTCCCATTTTTTGAGCTATTTTCTGGTTTACTCCGTTTTTCGATACATTGTCCAGGTTGGTATGACAGGCATATATGGCAATGTCGTTTTTTATGGCTTTGATAATTACTCGCTCAATGTAGTTCTTCCCGTTAAGTTTTTTTAATCCACTAAACACAATTGGGTGATGCGCAATAATAAGCTCACATCCTTTTTCAATTGCCTCGTCTACCACCGATTCTATACAGTCTAGGCACAACAATACTTTGGATATTTCTTGGTGGTTGTTTCCTGTAATCAACCCACTGTTGTCGTACGATTCTTGGTAACTGAGCGGGGCAGTTTGTTCGAGGATTCGAGTTATTTCTCTTAGTTTCATCTGTTGCTTTTTGTAAGTCATAAATATAAGGAATCTCAAATTGATTCTTTCTTTTTACTAAAATTCTATTCGTCTATCATGTTGAACTAGATTCAGTATATCTATTCATTGAAATATTACCTCAGAATTCTACGCGATATATTCCCTAAAAATGCTCAACTAAATTCAGCATGACAGGGAATTAACTAAATTTTATTTTATAAATTTACTTTACAAATAAAAACACGACACAACAATGATAGGAGTATATGTTTTGGGAGCAATTCTGGGCGTAGTAGGTATGCTAGCCAGTGCACAATTGAAACGAAAGTTTGCAACATATTCGAAGATTCATCTTCAAAACGGAATGAGTGGAAAAGAAATTGCAGAAAAAATGCTTGCCGACAACGGAATTACCGATGTAAAAGTGATGGCGGTGCAAGGACAACTGACCGATCATTACAACCCCATGAACAAAACCGTAAATTTATCGGAGGTGGTGTATCACGAACGAAATGCGGCTGCTGCGGCCGTTTCGGCTCACGAAGTAGGTCATGCCGTGCAGCATGCCACCAATTATTCTATGCTCCAAATGCGCTCCAAACTGGTGCCAATTGTGAGTTTTGGGTCGCAATACATGCAATGGATTTTGTTGGGCGGAATTCTCACTATTCAGGTTTTTCCTGGGTTACTCTTGGCGGGAATTTGTTTGTTTGCCCTCACCACACTATTTAGTTTGGTAACTCTCCCCGTAGAGTTTGACGCCAGCAAAAGGGCTTTGGCGTGGCTCAAAGGAAACAACATTGTAACTACCCAAGAATATGCAGGGTCCAAAGACGCGCTAAAATGGGCCGCCATGACTTATGTGGTAGCAGCTTTGAGCTCTATTGCTACTTTGATCTATTATGTGAGTATTTATATGAATAGGAGGTAGGGTTTTTATCTCAATAAATCCCTTTTTTCAGAATTAACCACAACTTTTGACCAAGAAAAGGAAAATCGCTTGTATTGGATGTATCCACTGATAAAAGCTTCTGATTGGTTTGTTTTATCTCAGTCGAGAAAAATTCTCGTTGTCAGATCCCGCTTCTAGTGAGGGATTGACAATGTAAAAAAAGGCTGTCGGCTTGGTCGTATTTAAATTAACGTCTTCTCCTTGACGTTTCTTCCTTTCTTTTGGCTTGAACCAAAAGAACCAAAAGTTCAAGACTGATTGAAATTAACTCAAAATAACCTCTTATTTCTGAAACAAAAAGAACTCGCCCACAATTCTTTTATTTAACGAGATAAATCAACTTAGGCTCAAACAGATTTTTGTTTTTAATCGAAATGAAAGTCTATTTTCTTAACATAAATTTCAAAAGGTCGGGTTTTAAGAAATAATTATCTGTTTAAACCCGAACTTTTCGTTAGTGGGGTAAAAAGCTGAGCATTGCTCAGGGTTCTCTCTAGTCCTTGGTGGGAAAAACTTGATAATAGCTCAAAAGATTCTCGGAAAACCTTAGAAAATTCTAGATTTTTTTGGTTCGTTTTTTTATCAATGAAAAAAATGAACAGTTTGCAAACAAATGGATAATTGTATTCGCTTGAAGATTTCCTTTCCTGTTGAACGACAGGCAGGTTCAAGGTAAAGGCAATAGTTTGAAAAAATAAAAAAAGGCTGTCGTCCTTAGGCTTACTACTTGACCCCAGTACTTCCAAAACCACCTTCTCCCCTATTTGTTTCTGATAATTTGGTGACTAAGTTCCACTCGGCTTGGTCGTATTTGGCAATTACCAATTGGGCAATTCGCTCGCCATTTTCTACCACAAAATCTTCGTTGCTTATATTAATCAAAATCACGCCAATATCTCCGCGGTAATCGGCATCAATGGTGCCTGGAGCGTTCAATACGGTGATTCCTTTTTTGTAGGCTAATCCACTTCTGGGACGCACTTGCGCCTCGTATCCATCGGGCAAAGCTATGTGCAATCCGGTGGGAATCAATCTTCTTTCTAGCGGTTTTAGGGTGATAGACTCTTCCAAGTTTGCTCTCAAATCCAATCCTGCTGATTGGGGAGTTGCGTATTGCGGCAATTCGTGCTGCGAATTATTGATGATTTCTATTTTCATTGCTTTTTCTTCTTGTTACAAATTTGATTGTTTTATCCACAAACTCAAAACGAAAAGACACAAATCTGTTTTGTTTAACAAAAAACAATAATTATAAAACAAAAAATTATGTCCCTACTAAAGAAAATGATTACCTTTATTTCAAGAAAAAAAAATTGAAAGAATTCATTGTGATTGAAATACTCAACTGTGAAATATTCTTCGTAAGATCCTGAATCAAGTTCAGGATGACAATGAAAAAATATACGCTAATAATGGGATTATTAATAGTTTTTGCCACTTTCTGGTTCATGGAATTCATGGCTTGGTTTACTCACAAATATGTGATGCACGGGTTTTTGTGGAATTTACACCTTGACCATCACGTGCCAAACAAAAACAGTTTTTTTGAAAAAAATGACGCGTTTTTCTTGATTTATGCCATCCCCTCATGGTTGTGCATTATGCTCGGGTCCATGTTTGGGTATTGGAATGTGATGTACGTAGGTTTTGGGATTTTAACTTACGGAATTGCTTATTTCTTGGTGCACGAGGTGTTTATTCACCAAAGATTAAAATGGTTTAGAAATAGCGAAAATGTGTATTTGAGAGCGATAAGAAGAGCGCACAAAATACACCACAAACACACAGGAAAAGAAGATGGTGAGTGTTTTGGCATGCTCATCGTTCCTTGGAAATACCTGAATCAAGAACTCAAAAAAGCTCGGGCTTAATTCCTCCATACGTATGAAAAAAGCGGTAGTTGCAGGGTCTGGAATTGCGGGATTGGCTTCTGCCATTCGGTTGCGAAACAAAGGGTATTCGGTTCTGGTTTTGGAAAAAAATGCATACCCTGGAGGAAAACTGACTCAACTGAGCGGAAATGGCTATCGTTTTGATGCGGGTCCTTCGCTTTTTACAATGCCCAATTTGGTGACCGAACTTTTTGAAATTTCTGGAAAAAACCCCAAAGATTATTTCGATTACGACCAGCTCGATGTATTGTGCAATTATTTTTATGAAGACGGCACACGCATTTCTGCTTACAAAGAAATAGATCGTTTTGCGGAAGAAATAGATCGAAATACGAAAGATTCTGCCGAAAAAGTAAAAAAACACCTCAACAAGAGTAAATTTATTTACAGAGCCACCGAAGAACAATTTCTCAATCGTTCGCTCCATAAAGTACGTTCGTTTTTGTCCTTTTCTACTGTAGTGTCGATTCTCAAGCTTCCTTTTTTGAACATATTTAGGACCATGAATCAGGTGAACGAAAAAATGTTTGCCGATTCTAAAACTATTCGACTTTTTAATAGATACGCAACTTACAACGGTTCTAACCCATACAAAGCGCCAGGAATTCTGAACATCATTCCTCACCTAGAATTTGGATTAGGAGCTTATTTGCCCAAAAACGGAATGCACCAAATCACCAATAGCCTAGTACAATTGGCCACGGATATTGGTGTAGAATTTCGGTTTGATGAGGAAGTAATTTCGATAGAAACAGAAGGAAACAAAGCCAAAAGCGTACGCACAAAAGCGGGGAATTACGAAGGCGATATTGTGGTGTGCAATGCCGACATTCACACCGTGTACGAAAAATTGATTCCCTCAGCCAAGAAACTTGCCCAAGTGGACAAGCAAGAACGATCGAGCTCTGCATTGATTTTATATTGGGGAATTGGCAAAGAGTTTCCAGAATTGGACGTGCACAACATTCTATTTACCGAAGATTACAAAACAGAATTTGACCATCTTTTTGAGTCCAAAACAATCACCCAAGACCCGACTATCTACATCAATATTACCAGTAAAAAGCTGAAAGAAGATGCTCCCGAGGGAAAAGAAAACTGGTTTGTGATGATAAATGTGCCCTCGGTGTATGGTCAAGACTGGGACACAATGATTGCGGAGGCTCGTAAACATATCTTGTCCAAACTATCCCGAAATTTAGGCACAGACATAGAACCGCTCATCGAGTTTGAGGAGCAGTTGACTCCCCAGCTAATTCAGGACAAAACCAATTCGTACAAAGGTTCGCTTTACGGAACATCGAGCAACAATCGATTTGCGGCATTTTTCCGTCACAAAAACTTCTCGTCTGAATTCAAAAACTTGTATTTCTGTGGTGGAAGTGTGCATCCTGGTGGAGGAATTCCGCTGGCGCTATCGTCTGCCAAAATAATTGATAAACTTATAAAATGATCAAACAACTATCTGATGAAAATCGCTGGATTGGGCTTTTGGCCATTGTGTACACAGTGGGTCTGGTAGGGATAAGCCTTCCTAGTTTGAGGCCTCTTTTTTTGCCGCTCACTCCGCTTAATTTGCTCCTTACTTTGGTGGTGTTTTACAAGGTAAACAAAGATTTTAGCGGTTCTTTTTTGATACTGTCGTTGCTGGTATTTCTGATCGGGTTTTCGGTAGAAGCGTTGGGAGTTGCTACTGGGATCTTGTTTGGCAGCTATGCCTATGGAATTCCTTTTGGTTTCAAGCTATTTGATACTCCCGTGATGATTGGAGTCAACTGGTTGTTTTTGGCGCTTTCGAGTTACGGAATTGTACAATATTTCACCAAAAACAGATTATTGCTTGTATTGGTTCCCCCTTTTCTGATGGTTGGGCTCGATCTTTTGGTGGAGCCAGTCGCCATGAAACTAGAATTCTGGGGATGGGAAAATGACGTGATTCCCCTTCAGAATTACGTGATGTGGTTTGTGACTAGCCTAGTTATTCATGGCATTATCGGATACTTTTCGCCTCGTATTCATGCCAAGATTAGTTTCGCTATTTTTGGAATTCAAGTCATCTTTTTTGCCTTGCTAAACCTCATTTTATCATGGAATTTTTAGAAACAAAACACCTCTATTTTTATGTGCTAATTTTTGCGCTTTCGTATCCGCTGGCTCAGAGTTTTGAGCACCGGATTACCTATTACCGAAAGTGGAAAAAGCTATTCGCAGGCATTGCCGCCATGATGGTTGTATTTATTCCTTGGGATATTTGGTTTACAGATTATGGCGTGTGGTGGTTCAATCACGACTACACTTCGGGGTTGCGTATTTTTCTGCTTCCTATCGAAGAATGGTTGTTTTTTATCCTCATTCCTTTTGCTTGTTTTTTTATTTACGAAGTGCTTAATTACTTTGTAAAAAAAGATGTGTTGCGCCAGTTTGCCCGCCCATTTCTTACGGTGCTATCTCTTTCACTCCTAGTGGCATCCGTTATTTTTGTCGACAAACTCTATCCTTTTGTTACCTTTTTGGCAACAGGTATTTTGGGGCTTGTCACGGTTTATTTCAATCCCAAATGGTTGGGGAGGTTTTTGCTGATGTATTTTGTGAGTTTGATTCCGTTTTTGTTGGTCAATGGCATTCTTACTGGCTCTCTCATACAATCACCGGTGGTCAATTACAATCCCGATGAAATTATCGGGTTCAGAATTATCACCATTCCATTTGAGGACAGTATTTACAACCTCATGATGCTCCTGATGGTGATGTGGGTGTACAAAGGATTTGAGACTGAATCGAATACCTAAGGCTTTTTCAGCATTTGTTTTAAGTTCATTCCCTCTAGGTTATAAATAAACCACAAGTAAAAAGCAAAAAGCACTGAATTAAATCCTAAGATTAATAAAATAGAATCAGGGAATATCCATTTGAAAAAGGCGCTCACAAAATACAAAACCACCGCAAACAACAAAAAAAAACTTGCTTTCTTAATGTTGTAAGGAATAGGATAATGTTTTTGTCCCAAAAGATAAGAAGTAATCATCATGCCGCCATACACCGCAAAAGTGGTCCAGGCAGATGCCACATAACCGAGCAATGGGATAAATAGTAAATTAAGAATGATGGTAAGCACCGCTCCTCCCATGGCAATGTATGCGCCAAATTTGGTCTGGCCCGAAAGCTTATACCAAATAGATTGGTTGTAATAAATTCCCAGAAAAATATTGGCCACCAAAAGAATAGGCACCACGTTCAGTCCTTCCCAGTATTCTTTTTTGGGCAGTAACCACTTGAATACCTCAAGGTACATCAAGATAAACAAGAACATAATGGAGACTGCCAGCACAAAATAATTCATGACGGTGCGATAGGTTTGATTGGCGTTGGCTTCTTTGGCTCGGGCAAAGAAAAATGGCTCTGCTGCGTATCTGAACGCCTGGATAAACAACGAAATAAGAATAGACAATTTGTACACCCCGGAGTAAATTCCTACCTGTTGTTTGGCCACTTCTACTCCATCTACAGGTTCTATAACTCGTCTGAGCAAGATACGATCGAAGGTTTCGTTGATAATTCCCGCAAAACTTCCAAGCATCAGTGGCAGCGAATATATTAGCATATTGGCGAGCAACTTTCGGTTGATGTGCCAAGATACTTTGATAAACTCGGGATACAAAAGCACCAATTTTACGCAAGTAGCTATAAGGTTGGAAATAAAAATATAGCCAATTCCTATGGCTGGATCGTAGATTAGCTCTACTAGTGCTGTACGGTTGCCGTGGTCGAAACTAGTCTTGGCAAAAGCAATAAACAAGAGATTAAAAAAGATGTTGGTCCCGATATTTATCAAGTTAATTTGCGCAAATTTTTTGGCTCTGCTTTCGTTTCGCAGTTTGGCCATGGGAATTGTGGCAAACGCATCTAACCCCAGAATGAGGGCCAGGTAAATGATAAAATCTGGACGGGAGGCGTAGCCAATAAGGTCGGCAATGGACTGGGTAAACAAAAACCCAATCAAGATAAACAATCCGCTGGATACCGCAATAAATGTGAGCGCAGTGCTATACACGCTCGATTGGTTTTCTTCGGTTTTGGAAAATCTAAAAAAAGCTGTTTCCATACCAAAACCGAGTAACACCATAAAGAACGCCACATTGGCATACAACTCGGATACTTCCCCGTATTGAGCCGTGCTAAAACTGGTAACATAGAGAGGAGTGAGCAAAAAATTGAGGATACGAGCAAACATACTACTTACTCCGTAAATAGCGGTTTGCCCTGCTAATTTTTTGATTACACTCAAGTTGAGATTGTTTTGTTACTTAAAATTTGGCTTTCTTCTCTCGATAAAAGCCGATGTTCCTTCTTTGAAATCGTCTGTTCCAAAACAGTTTCCAAACTCTTCTATTTCGGTAGCAAATCCATCTACACCATCTACATAATTGGCGTTTACGGCTTTGATAGCAAGCGATATTGCCGAGGAAGAATTCTTGACTATTTTACTAGCCAATTCGTGGCACTTTTCCATCAATCCATCTGGAGATGTTACGTGATTTACCAGTCCCCATTGTTGGGCATCTTCTGCCGATATCATTCCTGCTGTAGCAATCATTTCTAGGGCTTTTCCTCTACCTACCAATTGCGCCAATCTCTGCGTTCCTCCGTATCCCGGAATTACTCCCAACGATACTTCTGGCAATCCCATTTTGGCATTCTCCGAAGCTACTCTAAGGTGAGCAGACATAGCCAATTCTAGTCCTCCACCTAGCGCAAAACCATTGATTGCTGCAATAATTGGAGTCGATAAATTTTGTGCCAAATCAAATAGTTTGTCGTGTCCTTCTTTGCTCAATTTTTTTCCTTCTTCTACCGAAAAAGAGGCAAATTCCTTGATGTCTGCTCCAGCCACAAAAGCCTTTTCCCCTGATCCTGTTAGGATAATTACTTTTACCGCAGTGTCTTTTTCCGCCTCTTTCAGTGCTTCGGACAGTTCGCTAATTGTCTGCGAATTCAGCGCGTTTAATTGTTTAGGTCTGTTTATCGTAATGGTTCTTACCGAATCGGTGTTTTCGATGATAATATTGCTTTCTGACATGTAATTTAGGCTTTTTTAACTATTATCCAAAGTTAATAGTTTCTCCTCTACAGAATGAAGGAATCCATATTATTATTCCCTAATAGGTGTTGATAAGTGAAGTTAATCTTAACTTAATATTTCGTTCTTCAAAAAATCTATATCTTTAATTCATGAAATTTTCCTCTGGCATCTTCTTTTCGTTTGTTCTCGGGTTTCTTGCCTTTATTATTTCCTCCTTGGGAATTTATTTGGTGATAAATGACCCCGAAAACGAACTTGTCGTGGTAGGTATTTCGGCAATCATTGGCGCATTGGTGTTTGGTGTTTCCTATTTTGCTTTACAGATTTATACCAAAAAAAAATTCAAAAATATTTATCGTTCTATTGGCATCGTGTACGAAAAAAACGGAGACATTTTTGGAAAAGACGCACAGCTAGAAATTGAAAAATGGCTGAACAAAAAATCTTCTGAGATTCGGGAACTAAAATCGACTGAGGCGTATCGCAGGGAGTTTTTTGGAAACCTAGCACACGAACTCAAGACTCCTGTTTTTAGTGTAGAGGGTTATATTCTGACCTTGCTAGAAGGAGGGTTGGAAGACGAAAATATCAATCGTAAATTTCTTCACAAAGCTGCCAAAGGAATCGATCGCATTACCAAAGTAATTGCTGACATGGACACGATTACCAAGATAGAATCGGGAAATCTGAAATTGAATCTGAAGAGAATTTCTTTGTTCGAATTGATTAAGAATATCATTTCGGAACTAGAAGACTTGGCCGAGAGTCAGGAAATAAAGCTTGTGTTGGAAAAATCTGCTGTGGCAGAAATATTTGTAATTGCAGACAAAATTAAGCTAGA
>JALRIS010000017.1 GCA_023255335.1 Flavobacteriales bacterium
TGCAGTAGAAAAAGTGGCTTACCGCTATTTCAATTCTGATCCAATTATCGAGGAAGAGGAGGGAACCTACACCGACAAAACTGCCAACATCAAAGAAACGTGTGTTACTTGGAACCATAGCTTGAGTGAGATTTTCAATTCACTCAAAAATAACGGATTACAAACCATAGAGTTCCGTGAATACGATTATTCTCCTTACAATTGTTTCCAGAATTTGCAAGAAGTAGAAAAAGGAAAATACCGTTTTAAACACCTCGGAGATAAATTACCTTTGGTCTATGCGCTGGTGGCACAGAAGTTCCCATCCTAACCTTCCCTATGGGAAGGGATATACTCGTGATAAATTATCAATGGTTTAAACTTTCCTTTTTTATTTCAATAGAAATAATCTGATGCTAGGATTGCAAAGAATTTGTAGTTCTTTCCCTTAGGGAAGGTGAGGATGGGATAACCCTCCTAATTGCCATGGCATACCCCAAGTGCAATCCTTCGTGCACATTGTTGAATTTAATCGCATCCTCAATATTGGACAAAGTCACGTGATAGCTAGTGGTGTATTCTTTGTACTCCGCAAACATCTCGGTGTTTAAATCTGCTTCAAATTTTGTCACCAATTCCGTAGCCATTTTCTTCAATTCTTCAATTTCTTCCTCAGAAACAGGTGCTTCGGGTTTGGTACCAATGCGGTATTTGTGTACCAGCTCTTTGTGGGTGTACATTCGGTTGCCCGATAAGTTGTAGCACAGCAATTGGTGAGTCACAATCGAATGCCCAAAATTCCAGATAATGTTGTTGTTGAATCCGGCAGGAATGTGATTGAGCTGCTCGCTGGTCAATGAATTGACTAGGGTCAAAAAGTTTTTTCGGGTTTGGTGTAGGTGAGTGAGTTCGGTCATTTGTTGGGTTTTTTGTTGGGTTGACAACCAAATAAAACAAATTATCTGTTTTATTTCCAATATATGTTTAGCTCAAAACTAACAATTGTATTCCACTTTACCTTTTTTATTCTATCAATCCTGTTACTTTTTTTAATCTCCACATTACATAAGCGTACAAAAAGTAAAACGCGTTTTCTTTTACCCACTATTACTCACCCGTTTTCCCAAAAGGAGAACACAAAACACTTGACTTATGGCAGGAGGAAAAGAAACACCCCGACAAAAAATGATAGGCATGATGTACCTCGTACTCACCGCCTTGCTGGCACTCAATGTGTCCAAAGAAATCATCAAGGCATTTGTGACCCAAGACAACCAAATGCTCGTAACCAACAACAACCTGGTAGAAGGAATAAACGGCACCATGGCAAAATTTAGCATGCTGGCAGTAGATCCTACCACCAAAAAAACATTCGAAAAATGGAAACCCAAAGCCCAAAAAGTAAACACCTTAGCTAACTCCTTAGACGATTTTTTATTGGACAACCTCAACCAGATGATGGAAAAATCTGAGAAGAGAAAATTACTCTCGCCGATCTTAATTCACGCTACTTTACTCCAGTAGGCAGAACGATACCCGAAAACCGAATATTCAATCTCGAGCGTTTTGTTGTAGCGAAGAAAAACTGTAACTAACACTATGAAAGACTCTATCGATAGTGCCAGACGCCACCTTTGACTCTTTGATGCATCGTCAGTTTGTTCGGAATGATGTTGGTAGTATTTGCCATAAGAAGCAAATCTACTGGGATCTGAGCGAAAGTCTATCGGAAAAGTCTGCTACGAATGTGCTACGGGATTTTTAATAGGTTCCCGTACTTCTAATTGATTGCAATCAAATGAAGACTCATGTCTTTTCTCTCTTGTGATATACATTCTGTTAGGATGTTCGGCTCGTTTATAAGTATCTGCGAAAACTTTTTGGTCGACCATGCTCCTTAAGGATTAGTTAAGATTGGGTGGTTAGTCTAGGCACTGAATTCATGAAGTAGTTTGGAGTTAATCACTATGGAAGCTTTAGTAAACTTACTTGCACAATATTTTGGCATTGATCCAGCGGTGTTATTCGCAGCGATCACCCGGTTTTTAGACTACATCGGGCAACACCAACAGGTATGGGTGGCTCGGCGCATCGATATTGCCGACCACTGGCGGGCAACGCACC
>JALRIS010000056.1 GCA_023255335.1 Flavobacteriales bacterium
TCACATTTTCGATGGCGCGAGCAACCAATAAATTACTCCAAGGTTTTTGACGAACTTCGGGCCAGTTGGCTACATAAATATATAGGTCAGTTTCATTAGTGTTTCTGCTCCAAACTGGGAAACGCAAGTCATAACAAATCAAGGGACAAATGTTCCAACCTTTCCATTTAAAACGAACTTGTTTTGTGCCAGCAGAATAATAATTTTGTTCGCCAGCAAAAGTAAATAGATGGCGTTTGTCGTAAGTCAATAAATTGCCATCAGGTTTTGCAATCAACATCCTATTGAAATAATTCCCATTTTCTTCAATGATTACAGAACCAAGAATGCAGGCATTTTTTTCTTTGGATTTTTTAAGAATCCAATTCACCGTTTGTCCGTCCATCGTTTCTGCCAAACCAGTATTCATAGTAAACCCTGTGGTAAACATTTCGGGCAAAACGATTAAATCAACCCCAGGTTTTAGGGGTTCTATTTTATCCCCAAAAAGAATCAAATTAGCTTCAATATCTTCCCAGATAATTTCTGATTGTATGGCGGCAACGGTCAAATTGTGCATAAGATTTTTCCAGCCTTAATTAATAAATCGTCTTCTTTGGCAAAACAAAACCTCAGGACTTTGTTGTCCTCCAAATCGGGGTAAAAAACCGAAACTGGAATAGAGGCGATGCCGTGTTCTTTGGTTAGTTTTTCCGCAAATTCCACATCGTTCATGTCGGAAATTTCGGAATAGTCGAGGAGTTGAAAATAAGTTCCTTTACACGGAATTACTTTGAACCTAGACTCTTTAATAGAGGCCAAAAACAGGTCTCTTTTTCTTTCGTAAAACTCGCTTGTATCGCCAAATGGTTTGTGATTCAGTATGTAGTCATTGATTGCATATTGCATAGGCGAATTACAAGAAAATACGGTGTATTGATGCATTTTTCTAAACTCATCCATCCACCATTCTGGCGCTACACAAAATCCCAATTTCCAGCCCGTAACGTGCAAACTTTTTCCAAAAGAATACACCACCATCGATCGTTTTTTCAATTCGGGATAGGCGAGTACACTTTCGTGATTGGCACCATCAAAAGTGATGTGTTCATACACTTCATCGCTCAATATGAGTACCTCGGTACCAGAAACGATTTCTTGGAGTTGCTCCAAATCCTTTTTTGTTACCAAACTCCCGGTAGGATTGTGTGGAGAATTTATCAAAATAAGTTTTGTTTTTGAGTTCATCTGTTTTTTCACAGCCTCCCAATTAATAGAATAATCTGGGTGATCGAGTGGAACAAAAACAGGGATTCCACCATGAACTTCTATGGCAGGAGCATAACAATCGTAGGCAGGCGAGAACAAAATTACTTCATCACCCGGCCGAATGATTGCCGAAATGGTATTGTAAATAGCTTGAGTCGCTCCAGCCGTAACGGTAATTTCGCTGTTTGGATTAATTTCGGAACCATAGGTTTTTTGCAGATAATTGCACAAAGTCACCCTCAGCTCCAAGAGTCCTGGCATGGGAGCATATTGGTTTTTTCCTTCGTTCAGGTATTTAGTTACGAGAGCAGTCAGGTTTTTGTCTGCCTCAAACCCAGGAAACCCCTGCGATAAATTGATAGCTCCGTGTTCGTTTGCCATCGCAGACATTTTGGTAAAAATGGTCGTACCCACGTTGGGCAATTTTGAGTTAATTGGATTCATTGGTGTCTTTTTTTATGGAACTAGTTCCGAAATCTACTTCTTTTTCAAACTCTCCGTTTTCTTTATAAAAAAACCAATTGCCGAACTTTTCATCGTTTTCGTACATCCCATGGATTTTTAACCTTCCATTCGGATAAAACGATTTGTAAATACCGTTTCTTTTTCCAAATAAATAAGTGGACTCGCTCCATTTAACCCCATTTTCATAAAATGATTCCCATTTTCCTTGTTTCAGATTATTCACGATATCCCCTTTTATTTTGAGAGTTCCATTTAGATGAAATTCTTGATGTTTTTCAGTGAGTTTTGTTGCTACTTTTTCTTCAATCCCTTTTGAAGGCTGAGAACATGAGTAGAAGATTAAGTATAAGAGAGTTGAAAATAATGTTAATTTTTTCATAAAAATATAGTTTTTGTTACAAAACAATAAAGGACTTGGTTGTAGTTTGATTCATAGAGATTGTTTTTTTTACCATAACTTTGTTGAGATAAAAAGTGTCACTATCTAACCTGTCATATAAACCATTTCATAGGTCAAATCTATGAATAAAAAATATTCGAGATCCCATAATAACTTATCAAAAATATCCATTTTATTTTTTTTAACTTGGTTAGAAAAATCAATTAATCACAAAATGTGGGTGTAGGAACCATGACTCCTACTCATGGTTTTCATGTGGTGCGCTCACTAGAAATCCTCTTTCAGATTCTTTTCGACTTGATTTATTCGTAGATTCTTATACAAACACTTTATTTCTAGTTACTCTACCGTATCCTTTTGGTACAATTGTAACAGTAGGCAACAGCTAAAAAGCTTCCAAAGATGGAATTACTGTGGTAAAAATAGGAAATTACAGAATTAACTATCGAATAAGTTAAGAAATGTTGGGTGGCAACAACCGCTCTGAGAGCGAACTTCAATTGACAAGAAACAATGTGGTGTTGCCTAGAACTTACGTTGTTGGAATCCACAGAAATAATATTACTGGAATGGCCACAACAAGTTTGATAAAAGTTGTAAATTTGAATGCTGGAGATGTGATTCGAGTAGAGGGAAGAAAATCAACCGGAATAGGAGAGTTGGAAACCAAGTCAAATGGTTCTTCGCTCTTGATAGAAAGACTATAGCTTAAATGAATAGAGGGTTTATTGGAATTGTTTTTTTAGTAATTGTGGCAATTCTTGCCGCCACTGTTGTTTTAACCAAAAACAATACACGGGATACCCAACCTCTTCATTTTTATGAGTTTATTCCTGGTAATTTTACAAATGAAATTATAGAAGTAAAACAGCCTTATCGGTTGGTAGAAGAATTACTCACCTCAAGTTTGATTTGGAAAGAGCTGGAAGAGAATCACCTTGAGTTAGAGAATTTTTGGAATTCCAATGACTCTCAATTCAACGCGATGAAAGAAAAAGCGAAGACTTTGTACCTTTTTGCGCATCGTGAGAGTAATTATTTTTTGTTTGAATTAGGAGCTCCCTTGGACTCCATCAATCCTAAGAAAGGGTTTTCTTCTTATTTGAACCATAATTTTGTGTTGTATTCAGCGAATGATCTTTCAGAATTTAGAACCAAGTACGAAGAGGAGGCTCCACTTCTCGATCATCTATCCTTTCAAAGAATTTTAACTCAAAAAACGAAAAGTAAAGAGGGAATAAAATTATTTCAAAAAAAGTCTGAAGAATGGAATGTTCACGAGATCACATTTTTGCCAGAGCAATTGTTTAGTAGTTCTAACGTAAAACGGCAAAACAAGAAATATTCTTTTGATGGACAATTGGACTTGACAATTTTTGATTATTTGCCAGCAAGGTTCCACCGTATAGAAATAAATCAGAAGGATACAATCCTTGTCTCACAATCGGATTCATTGTATTATTCAGAGGTATCCAAGACTTGTTCTTGTGACGGCTTGTTTGCTCTTACCAACTGGAGACATGAATCAGAAACGAAGGTGGTTCCTTTGGGAGATTCGAATGAAGTAGTGCTGGTGAAGATTAATGATTTGTCGGATTTTGTAGATGCAATGAAGGATTTGAAACCAGACAGTATCGCCTTTAACGAAGGAAATCATCAATTGAATTACCTGGGCGAAGGAATCAGGATTAATAGTCTACCAAAGAAGTATAACTACGTCTTGCGAATAGATGATTACGCTTATTTTAGTCAGGAAAAAACTCAATTGGAGAAAATGGATTTCAGAATTTTTTCTGGTTTGACGGTTAATTCTTCCGAAGAAGTTTCCACATTTATCAAGAATAACATTAGTCGAGGTTCCTTTCATATTTCCATAAGTCAAGGTTTTGATTTGGGTGGATTGAAGAGTTCTAAGGGCTTATCCATGTACCAAGAAAAGAATCAAACATCCGATTTGGATTATGTCAGTTTTATTTATTCGCAAGAAATAGAAATTGGAAAAGGAATGGTTAACCCCAAGTGGACAAAATCGTTTGCAACCAATTTAAACAATAGAATTTACCGAGTAAAAAATCACCGAACCAACGATCACGATTATCTCATCCAGGATGAGAATCATGTAATTTATTTTGTTTCGCCTAACGGTGAGATTAATTGGAGCAGAAACATTGGAAAACGCATTGTAGGTGAGGTAAAAAATATAGATATTTTTGGCAACCAAAAAAACCAGCTGATTTTTAATACTTCCAATCAATTGTTTTTGATTGATATTTTGGGAAGAGACGTGGGAGCATTTCCTGTTACTATCAAAGATTCAGCCACGGCAAATGTTTCAATAATGGATTATGACCAAGATTTAAATTTTAGATTTATGGTCCCAACTCTTGCTGGGATCAAAAGTGTAAATATTCAAGGAGAATGGGTAAATGGTTGGGCACAACCCGTGACAAAATCACCTGTAACTGGAGATATTCATCACTTATTGATTGCAAACCTCGATTATCTCTTGGTGCAAGACAGGGAGCATCACTTCTATTTTTACAACAGACGAGGAGAGGAGCGACACAAAGTGTCTGCGGTATTTGGAGCTCCTTTTTACCTAACACAAGGAAGCACTATTAATAATTCAAGAGCCTTGTTTTTGGACTCTTCCGAGAACACGATTAGCAGACAATTTTTTGGAGATAAACCAGTTTCAATTTTGTTGAGCCCGCAGAAGAAAATCACGCAGTTCTTTTTTGTCGATTTCGATCAAGACGAAGAGAAGGATTTTGTGTTAATTTTTGGTGATGAGCTAGTGGTGTATGGCCAAGATCTCATAATCAAAGAAAAAATGGAGCTGCCAGAATCCTATTCACAATTGCGAGTAGGAGAGGAAGGAGTGAGCTATATCAATGCTCTGAAAGATCTGGTAATAATAAGAAATGGCAAGAATCACCTAATCGAGAAGGTAGAGTATTATCAAATAGATAGGGTAAAGAACAAACTAAGAGTGTTGGTGAAATATGGAAATGACTTAAAGTTGTTACATTTGCAGTAACTATGAAAGTAAGCGGCTTCACCTTTATCAAAAATGCAACTAAGTTGTACATCCCTCTCAGAGAAAGTATTTTGTCTGTCCTTCCCCTCGTGGATGAGTTTGTCATTGCAATTGGTGATAACGATCCTGATGATACCACTCAAGAAATTATTGAAGAGATTGACTCTCCCAAAATAAAAATGATTTATACTGTATGGGATACTAAAACCTACAGCAAGAATACCGAGTTTGCGCGACAAACAGACATAGCAAAAGAAGCATGCACAGGAGATTGGCTTATTTATATCCAAGCGGATGAGGCCATTCATGAATCGGATCATTTGGCGATTAAGAAAGCCATGCAGAAATACAACAATGACAAAGAAGTAGAAGGACTTTTATTTCATTATCGACATTTTTGGGGAGATTATAAACACTTTCATACTTCTCATAATTGGTATCCCAAGGAGATTCGTATTATAAAGAATTCCAAAAATATTCATTCTTGGAGAGACGCTCAATCGTTTAGGAAATTTGAAACATTTGATTACTCGCCTTCCGATTACAACTCCGAACGTGGACAAAAGCTCAAAGTTAAACTAATAGATGCATTCATCTATCATTACGGATACGTTCGGCCTCCGCACATGATGAGCTACAAATCGCAGGTAATGCACAGCAGTTACCACGGAAAGAAAAAGGCGGCAAAAATTGTAGCAAAACAACCGAAGGAATTTGATTACGGTCCTTTGCATAGGTTGGCAAAATTTGAAGGAACTCACCCGGCCGTAATGTCGGATTGGATAGCAAAATTTGATTGGCAACACAAACTTCAGTATTCAGGAAAGAGAAACCCGAACAGACCCATGCACAAGCATGAAAAACTGAAGTACAGAGTTGTTACCTGGATAGAACAACATCTACTTAACAAAAGGATGATTGGAGGTTTTAGAAACTACATTCTACAGAAATAATGTTTGATACATTTAGCCTTTCTGAGAAATGAAAGGAGATTTTATCATGGGTTCCGGACCGGCTAACAACTTTGCAATTCGTTGGGTTCTCGGAAATCTTTCCAAAATTATTTTGAGTAAAACGGTGATAGGAATCGACATAATCATTCCTGGAACTCCCCATAAATAGCCCCAGAACATTAACATCACTAAGATGGCTATTACATTAATGGAGAATGTTTTTCCCATAAAAATTGGTTCCAAAATAGCTCCAAACAAGATTTCGATTCCACCAACTACGGAGAAAAATAAGAATAGGGTGGTAGGTGATTCTATCTCTACAAAGGCAAAAAGAGTAATAACAATAACGGCAATGACTGAGCCAATCATTTGTACAAAATTAATCGCGAAGGCAAAGACTCCCCAAAAAATAGGGAAGCTTACGTCAAAGAAATAACAAGCCAACGAAAAACCAATTCCGGTGAATAAACTCATAAGGAACTTCACAATAAGAAATTTATAAATGTCTTTTTCGATTTTTATGAATGTTTTGATTGAGGCAAATTCTTGCCTGAACAAAATGTCTTTCATGATTACTTGAAGATTTATCGAACCCGCGAGTAACAATACTACAAAGAAAAGCGTCATCAATATCATAGTGACGGTGCGGTTTGCAAAACCGAGGATTTTTCCTACATTAAACGAAGATTTGTTGTTTTGAAAATAATCCAACAATACATTGCTTGAGTGCTCTTTGGTCATGCCAAAAAAATCTTCCACCGTTAAAATGGCAGTGGTGATTTTTTCGTTGGCTTTGTTCAAAAATACTTCGTCAGATTGCATAATTTCCTTACTAGAAATCTGAATTAATAAGGAACCAACAAAGATGATTCCCACGAGCAAAGAAACTGCAACCAACAAACTTCCCACTTTGGGCATTCCTTTTTTCTCTAACCACCTCATAAGAGGAAGAAAAAGGAGAGCAATAAACATCGATCCAAATAAGGGAATAAAAATGAAAGATAAAATCTTCAACAGGTAAAAAATTACAGGTACCGCAATTACCAGAAGTAAGATGTTGGTCGTTCTAATATCTCTCATTTCGCTTTAGTTAAAAAATGTAAACGCAAATATATAGATATATTTTATACGACTGTCACAAATTTTATCAATGGTTTTTTGACTCTATGAATGCCTATAAATTACTAAAATAATTTCCGAACGTGTCTTTAAACTGATATCCTTCATCTACTCTAGACTTAGAGAGTTTGTTGTATTCCACAAGTCCCCAAAGAATAAGCTCCTTCCAAAAGTATCTATCTTTTTTAGGAATGTATGGCACGTAGGTGTCCAGTAATTCATCAAGAGGTTTTACCTCATCTAAGGTGGTTGTGTATAATTTTTCGGAGGCTTCATCCATCAGTTCAAATCCCGATTCGGCAAAGAACCACTCTAAGGTATCGTGATAAGGTGTTTTTTCGTCTTGTTTTTCGAGCTTTTGAATAGCCGGAAAAGAAGCGTTAAACATAGTTTTTACGGCATCGCCAATTAAAGATAGCGCCACATTTCCGGCTCCTTCTTGCTCTCCTTCGTACACAAGTTCTACTTTTCCCGTAATACTAGGAATTACTCCCATAAAATCTGACAAACGCACTGTAGTTTTCTTTTCTCCAATGAGTAAACATCTTCTTTCGGCTGTACTTAGTAAGTTTTCGTAGGCCGTGATACTCATCCTTGCGCTAATTCCGCTTTTTGCGTCAATGTACTCACTCTCTCTCGCTTCAAAGCTTATTTGTTCTAGTAAGTCTTTCGCAATTTCTGGAACGTAGATTGCAGAGCCTTGGGTTTTATCTGAGTTAGCTTCTTGGTGAGTAATTTTTTTTGCTGTAGCAATATCTTCGGGATAATGAGTTAAGATTTGCGAACCAATTCTATCTTTCAGGGGAGTTACAATACTTCCTCTGTTGGTATAATCTTCGGGGTTGGCAGTGAATATAAATTGCATATCTAGCGGAAGTCTTACTTTAAATCCACGGATTTGTACATCTCCTTCTTGCAAAATATTGAATAATGAAACCTGAATTCTGGCTTGAAGGTCAGGGATTTCATTGATTACAAAGATGCATCTATTGGCTCTTGGAATCATTCCATAATGAACCACTCTATCATCTGCATAACTCAGTTTTAAATTTGCCGCTTTTATTGGATCTATGTCACCAATTAAATCGGCAACTGTTACATCGGGTGTTGCCAATTTCTCAAAGAATCTTTCGTTTCTGTGCATCCATGAAATTGGCGTATCATCTCCTTTTTCTTCAATTAATTCTTGGGCAAATCGAGAAATTGGATTCAAGGGATCGTCATTAATGTCTGAACCCGCCACAACAGGAATGTATTCATCCAATAATTCGGTCATTTTTCTTGCCAATCTTGTTTTGGCTTGTCCTCTTAGCCCGAGCAAGTTGATATTATGACGAGACAAAATTGCTCGTTGCAATTCAGGTATTACCGTTTTTTCAAAACCATGAACACCTTCAAATGTAGTTTCATGCTTTCTCATCTTTTCTATGAGATTTGCCCTCAATTCATCCTTAATGGAGGTTGATTTGTATCCCGATTTCTTAAGTTCTCCTAATGTGTTTATTTTATTCATTCTCTATGTTAATGTAGTTGTCAAAATTTATTATTCTCTTGTCATCCTCCAAAATACCTCAGGAGAGTCTATACTTGACTTCCCGAAGGGAAGGAATATTTTAGTTATACTCTCTATAAAACTATTCATGGAATAAGTAGTTCCATTCCCCAAGAGAAGGGTTAGGGATGGGATTTTATCTAATCCTCTTCTTCCTATTAGTTTCATAATCTTCAAAGATCATTTCTCCCAAACCTCTTAATCCAGTGTAGAATGCTTTTCCTTGATTTGCTTGTGTAAAATTCTCAACGAACTGCTGCAAATAAGGATCTTGTGCTATCATAAAAGTGGTGATAGGGATTTTTAATTTTCTCGCTTGTCTTGCTTGTGTGTAACATTTTCCCACAATGTAGGGATCTAGGCCATTGCTGTTCATGTAATATTGACCATCAGGTTCGATCACACAACTTGGTTTTCCGTCCGTAATCATAAATATCTGTTTGTTCGTATTACGTTTTCGTCTCAAAATATCCATCGCTAATTGCAATCCCGCAACTGTATTGGTATGATAGGGACCAACTTTCAAGTAAGGCAAATCGGCAATTTTTATCGCCCAAGCATCGTTTCCAAAGACCAAAATATCTAGCGAGTCCTTCGGGTAACGAGTAGTGATTAACTCCGAAAGTGCCATAGCAACTTTCTTTGCAGGGGTAATTCTGTCTTCTCCGTACAAAATCATACTGTGACTAATGTCAATCATCAGTACGGTACTCATTTGCGCTTTAAACTGGGTTTCTTCTACTACTAAATCTCTTTCTGTGAGGTGAAATTCTCCCATTCCATTGTTTACTTGAGCGTTTTTTAGACTTTCAGTCAAGGAAATTTTTTCGATTCCATCTCCAAATTTGAATTCTCTCAATTCTCCTGTATGTTCATCACCCATTCCTCTGTATTTGGATTTGTGATTTCCTGAGGCACTCTTTTTGATATTCCCAAAGGTTTGCTCCAACGCTTTTTGACGAATTAGTCGCTCGGTTTTGGCAGTAATAACTGGGGAGCCTTTGCCATCGTCATCCAATTCTTCGCGTATGTATCCTTTGTTTTTAAGGTCTTCTATAAAGTCTTCGATGGTGTAATCTGGAGTAGTTAATTCATATTCCTTGTCCAGCTCTCGCAGCCATGAAATGGCTTCATCGAAATCTCCAGAGGTATGAACAATGAGTTCTTTGAAAACCTCAAATAATCTATCAAAAGGGGATAAATCGGGGGCTTCGTACTTGGTGAAATAAAATCCTGTTCGTGTCGTTTTGCTCATAGAGTAAGATAGTAGCTTATTGCTGCCTCTAAATTAAAACAAAAAAATATGGGTTGTGGAGGAATTTTTTGAGATAAAAAAAGCCGATATCAGATGATATCGGCTTTTTAAGTGGCAAACGATTTCTTTACTTCGCTTCAAAATGTATTTCATACCCATCAGTATCTTTCAACCACATTTCTTTGTTCGTTAATCGTAGTATGGTGTTTTCGTCAGACTCTCCATCGAAGGTTAGCCTCATTTTTTCTTTGCTGCTGATAAACTCCCACTCGAAGTCAGCGCTGTAAGAAAAAGTTCCATCCTTTACCTCGATTTTTCCTCCACCGTCTTTGTCAAAAGTGTAGGTGTATCCATCCCAATCTGTATCTACTGTTCCGTCAGCTTCAATTGCTTTTTCAACTCCCCATTCTCCTGCAACTCTGGCTTTTTTTATTCTCAACGAAATTGAGGGACCTTCCTCGGATTTACAAGATGTGGACCCAAATACCAAGGTTCCGGCTAATAGTAATGTGGCTAGTTTCAATGTTTTGATAGTTTTTTTTATAAAATTAATTATAGTCATTTAATACCAAAAAAGATGCCAAATTAAGCGAATAAAACAAAAATGTTTAAATTTTAATTGAGACACCTTGCGTCCAGGAGTAATATGGGGGTTTCTTTTGAAAGTTTTACTTCTTTTTTGAACAAATACGTAAAGAGAAAAAAACTGAAATTGGAATCAATACAAAGAGATGTGTGATGGAAAATAAGTTTCCAGCAATAAGTTCTGAGAGGGACAATAATACCGTACCACCCACAAACACAAGGAACCAAAATAGGAAGAAAAATTTTACGCCAAGGTGAGGACGGAGCTTTAGAAAAATATTTGTTGACCCATTGTTACTTGCCTCAGTTTTTCCGAATAGTATTGGAGTAAACGAGTTTCTATAATGAAGCGCCAATCACGCTTCACACGTGTCCTTCTTTATTTTTCCTATAGATCGTTTTGAACTTGAATTACCAAAACCAACTTCAATGGCTGTACTCTCGTGATCAACATTTTTTTCAGAATATTTATCACTTCACTTTTGTTGAGATTAGTTTGTAAGTGATAGTGCACCGAAATAAAAATATTCATAGTTATGTTGTCATCGAGTATGGGAGTGTATTCGTAACCAGAAACCTACAATCGTAATACTAGCTAATGGCAGCATTTATCCTCTCATTAATCTCCTCAATACTTCCAATTCCATCTACACCAATATGTTTTCCTTGGTTGCTGTAAAAATCTTTGAGTGGAGCTGTTTCCTTATTGTAAACGGCCATTCTGTTTCTAATGATTGATTCATCTTGGTCGTCTTTTCTACCAGAATCTTTTCCTCTTAATAATAGTCTTTTTACTAATTCATCTTCTTCTACTTCCAACGAAACCATTTTCGCAATTTCCCATCCTTTTTTGGCGAGTAACTCGTCAAGCGCTGTTGCTTGTTCGGTTGTTCTCGGAAATCCATCAAATATGAATCCTTTGGTGTCATGAGATTCGCTCAACTTTGCATCAATCATGTCAATCACCAACTGATCTGGTACTAAGTTTCCTGCTTCCATATATTCCTTGGCTTTTTTTCCTAGCTCGGTATCATTTTTCATATGAAAACGGAACATGTCGCCTGTGGAGAGGTGTGTTAAGTTAAATTTTTCTTGAATTAATTCTGACTGTGTTCCTTTTCCTGCACCAGGAGGACCAAATAATATAATGTTCAACATGGGTTCTTTAATTATGTATAATTCGTCTAAATTTCTGCCAATTTCATTGTAATCCAATCCAAATCCAACTAAGAATTCATTTCCTACTTCAAAGCCTACATAGTCTATTGGATAATTTTTGGTGTATGCTTTTGGTTTAAAAAGAAGGGTGGCAACTTTAATGCTTTTGGGACTATTGGAAGCGAGGTCGTTTATAATATTTTCGAGTGTAATTCCCGTATCCACAATATCCTCCACTACAATTACCTCGGTATTTTCTATATTTTTATCTAGTCCAAGAACTTTTTTTACGTTTCCGGTTGTTTCCGTGCCCTTATAGGAGGATACTCGTAAAAATGCTACTTCGCAATCAATTTCTAATTGCTTTAGTAAATCCGAAAAAAATAAAATGGACCCGTTGAGGATTCCGACTAATAAGGGTTTTTTTTGAGAATAATCCCTGTTTATTTCTTGCGCAATTCTCGTTATTTGAGCACTGATTGCTGCTTTGTCGATAAACGGGATAAAGGTTTTATCGTGAAGGGTAATTTCTTTCTTCATTTCCAAAGTTAAAACTTTCTGAATAAACTCACTTATTTGACTAAGAGTTTTATTTCTATTTTCGACAAGTATCGTGATTTATTCTGACAATAATCAGGTCAAAATACCCATTCTCAATTCCTGATTCCCTATATTTGTATCCAACAAAAATCAAATAAATTGGAACATACATTTTTAAGTAATTTTGGATACTTTCTGGTATTTTTTTCATTCGTAACGGCCTTTTTTTCCACGGTTTCTTATTTTATTTCGCACCGCAACTCCTCGGATTTAGCAGTTTCGGAGCAATGGAAAAAAACGGGGAGAATTTCATTTAGGTTACATTCCATTGGTCTGCTAGGCTCGGTTGCTTTGTTGTATGTCTTGATTTATGGCCATTTTTATGAGTTTCATTATGTTTGGAAGTATTCCAATGATTCTATGCCAATGGAATACTTGATTTCATGTTTTTGGGGAGGGCAAGAAGGAAGTTTTCTATTGTGGATGTTTTGGAACGTAGTAATAGGTAACGTACTTATCAAAAAAGCGAAAGAATGGGAGTCGTCAGTCATGACGATATTTGTGTTGTCTCAAGTCTTCTTAAATTCGATGTTGCTCGGTATTTTTATTTTCGATTTTAAGATTGGAAATAATGTCTTTCTATTAACCAAAAACCTTCCAGAAAACTTAGGCTTGCCTTGGACTGAAATGACCGATTATGTGTCAAAATTACCCATGTTTAAGGATGGTCAAGGATTAAACCCTCTTTTGCAAAATTATTGGATGGTGATCCATCCGCCAACCTTATTTTTTGGTTTTGCTGTTACAGTGGTTCCTTTTGCCTACGCCATTGCTGCTCTCATGAGAGGAAAGTTAACAGAGTGGGTTAAACCAACCATTACTTGGACATTTTTAGGAGTCGGAGTCCTGGGTGTTGGTATATTAATGGGAGGAATGTGGGCATACGAATCCTTAAGTTTTGGTGGGTTTTGGGCATGGGATCCCGTTGAAAATGTTTCGTACATCCCTTGGTTGACTCTGGTGGGTGCAGGACATTTAATGCTGGCGAACCAAAGGAAGGGTACCTCGTTATTCTTTACTTATCTCCTTACTTTTTTGTCTTTTATTCTGGTGTTGTATTCTACATTCTTGACCAAAAGTGGGGTGTTGGGTGACAGTTCAGTCCATTCTTTCACTGACAACGGAATGCTGGGTCAACTTCTTTTCTATATCTTGTTTTTTGTGTGGTTATCGGTTTTTATGTTACTAAAAAGCAACCAACACAGATTGATGTATACGGTCATTTCTATTTTTCTTTTTGTGATGACTCTCACTGCTGATAGTTCCACTCTGGTGGTGGGAATCCCAGCCTCGGGCATCGTATTCATGTTGGGAACCATTGCTACCTTGATTTTTGTCGTGATTGCATCTATTAAGAATTTTCCTAAAACAAACATTGATGATAAATTATGGAGTAGAGAGTTTTGGATGTTTATGGGAAGTCTTGTATTGTTTATCGCTTGTATCCAAATCTTTGTAGATAATTCTTTTCCGGTCTGGAATAGGTTGTTTGGAACCGATATTGCGGGGAAAGAAAATGTGTTACAACACTATAATATTAGACAAGGTGCTTTTGCTATTTTCGTGACTCTTTTTGTCGGATTTGGTCAGTACTTACGATACAAAGGAATGCCTGCCAAAGTGTTTTTCAAACAAATTTCTTTGTCCCTAATTGTTTCGGGGTTTCTCACTGCGGTTTGTTTGTCTGTCTATACATTCTCCGGGATTGATTTTGCTTCAGCCGAAACACTTGTGTACAGTTCCTTGTTGTTCACTTCGATTTATGCCGTGATTGGAAACCTGGATTACTTTGTTCGATTTCTGAAGGGGAAACTAAACTTTGCCGGAGCATCCATAGCGCACATTGGGTTTGGCTTAATATTGTTTGGAGCACTTATTTCTAATTCGCAAAGCAAAAAACTTTCACACAATAAAGGAGGGAAATTTGATTTAGCCTCATTGAGCGAAACGTTCAAGAATAATGAGGATGTTCAAATTACTTTAGGCGATACGAATTATATGCGCGAATATTTTGTATCCTACAGAAGTAGGAGCCAAGAAGGAATCAATATTTATTACGAGGTAGATTATTTTAAACCTGAGCCTGTATCCTACAAAAAAGGTGAAGTAGTTGAGTATTTTGGTGAGTATTATCAGGCCAAAGAGGATCACACCGTAACAGACGATTTTTTTGCCGCAAACGCTAAACATTGGCAATTAGTTGCTCCGGATTCTCTGGCTAAGTCATGGAAAAGTCACGTTCCTGGTAAAAAGGAATTTACGCTAACGCCATTTGTTCAATTGAACGAAAGATTTGGAAATGTAGCCGAACCTTCCACCAAACATTTTATGGGTCATGATGTGTTCTCACACATAAAATATCCAGATCCAGCTATCTTTGAAGGGAAAAATGATGGATACATGCCTTATGAAAACTACATTGCAGAAGTAGGAGATACCATTGTTACAACTCACGGAATGGTCATAGTGGAAGACAATCAGCAGTTTCCTTACGAAAATAATACTCAAGCTGGAGTGGTAAATTTAAGATTTATTGATTATCAACAAAAAATGGAGCCCAAACAGCAAGCGCTGGTATACTTGATTCAACAAGATTCCTCGCTCAAGCCTCCTTTGCCGGTGATAGAGGAAGATTATGGAATGAAAGTGTCGTTGATGGGAATATCTATTCCTACTTATTCGGAAGACTCCACAGTGCTTTCACCCCGAAAAATATCCTTAGATATTACAGGAAAAGAATTTATAATTATGCAAGCCAAGACTTTTCCGATGATTAATCTTCTTTGGTTAGGGGTTGTTCTTATGTTGGTGGGATCTATCATGGCTGTGATTTACAGGGTAAAAAGAGAAAAATGATACATTTTATCACTCTTATTGGTTCAGGAAATGTGGCTCACAACTTGGGTTTCGCTTTTCGTGAGGCTGGTTTGGAAGTGGTGGAAGTGGTTAGCAAGAATATCGCCAACGCACAGATTTTGGCTCAAAAGCTGAACGCAAAACCCAACAACGATTTATCCACAATAAATCAAGAAAGCGACTTGTATGTAGTCGCGTCCTCGGACAATGCTATTACTCAAATTGCTTCACAATTAGATCTAAGCGACAAACTCCTTGTTCATACTTCTGGAAGTATAGCCATCTCGGAGTTGAATGCGGCCTCTAGCCGTGTGGGAAGTTTTTATCCTCTTCAAACTTTCACCAAGTCTCACCGAGCTGATTTTCAAAAGATTCCAATTTGTATTGAGGCAAATGACTCTCAAGCAACCAGAGAATTAGAAGAACTCGGTAAAAAGATTTCGAACCGGATCATTCCTATGTCTTCCCTTCAAAGACAAAAACTTCATTTGGCGGCTGTTTTTGTTTCTAATTTTGCAAATTATATGCAAGTAATTGGTCAGGATTTGTGCGAAGAGCAAGGAATAGAATTTGATTTGTTGAAGCCCTTAATGAAAGAAGTTTTTGATAAAAATCAACTCAAATCTGCGAGAGAAAACCAGACTGGACCAGCTTTGCGAAAAGATAGTTTTGCTATGGAGAAGCATGTGCAGTTATTGGAGAAGGACCCAAGCCTTCAGGAATTATACAAGCAGATTT
>JALRIS010000196.1 GCA_023255335.1 Flavobacteriales bacterium
AAAACACTTCCATTCTGAATAAGCTCTACTTTCCTCCGAAAATAAGTAGTTTGAGTCAAAGAACCTGAATTGTATGTCGCTAAATTTGTGCCGGGAATAGACGTCCAATTTAAGCTGTCTGTTGAGGATTCCCACACATATTGCAGAGTATCACCTGTTATTATCGAAGCAGCTGAAGTACTAGAAAACGGATTGGGAGATTGTCCAGAACAAATTGTATCGCTACCCAATATAAGACCAGGATTTAGAAATCCGAGCAAGATAGAATCTGTTGTAAAACAAGAGTCTATCCAAATATTTACATAGTAAAACCCGACATTTGAATTGGTTAAAGATACGTTGACTGAGTCTGAGTTAGCCAGTAAAACACCGTTGTAAAACCATTTTACAGAGTCGACAGAACGGGAAGGATCCGACAAAATCACTGAAGGTTTAAGAACTAAGGACTGATTTTCGCACACCGAAATACTATCATCCAATACAACAGATACACCAGAACATTGACCATGTAAGTTTGATGCAAAAAAAGAGGATAGAACAAAGGTCAAAAAAAAGAAAAAACCTTTATTTACATCTCCAAAAACAGATAGATTCGATCGCTTAGTTTTCATACCTAAAGCTAATAAATTCAAGTGATGAAGAAGGTTGAAAAAAATAAAACGTAGTGCTTTTGTAGTAATAAAATAAGATAGTAAAAGAGCCAAAACAACACAGAAACTAAGCTAGTATTGCTTAGAAATCCAACGTTTCTCTACTGAACCGTCCGAGTAGATATAAATCAATACTTGGTTTGGGGTTGGATCAACCTCAACACCTAATATATTAACGACCTTTATTAATCGTTTTAAATATGGCATATTCTCATTAAGTTTCAAAGCATTATCCCAAATCAATTCTGCGTACTCAGGATGATCAATGAATGGATTTCTATTTTGCTGAAAATTGTAATAAATAATATCATTTCGGTTGCGCTCCCAATCATCTACTGAATCCTCCTGGTGCCAGCGCATCAAATCTGATAATTTAGCATGGATAGGCAAATTTGTGCTACTGTTTGCAGGAATTGAGTCTACTATTTCCAAGTCTGGCTCACCCCCTTCACCTTCATATCGGGTTGCCATGTAAAAAATCATTCGGGCTACGTCACCCTTTACCTTGTCGTTAGGTTTCCAAATCCACTCTGTCGTACTCCTGTAACTTCCAGTTGGTCCATCCCCATCAATGTATTCCTCCGTGCACTCTGCAAACCAGCGGTTGTTTCGAGCAGAATTTACGCTAATGTCGCAAGGACGAATGGCATGCACATCTGTTCCTGGACCAATTGCAGTACCAAAATTCCCTCGAGACTTGGCCCAAACATGTTCTCGCGACCAACCTAAACCCGAATTGTATTCCTGATTTGCATTTACAGACCATCCAGAGTAGATTAATAATACATTATTTGGATTAGCGGTGTCCTTGTCCGTTTGCTTAAGAATATCCCACACATCTGTAGAGCTGCTGGTATAAGGAAACTCAACGTGATTGGAAATAATATCATTCAATTTAGATTTGAGAGAGTCACCCGAATACCCCACAGCAGACTGATAATAACCAACAGGAATTTGAGAAACACCCAATTGAACAAAACAAAGTAAAAAAGCTAAAATTGAAATTCTCATAAAGACGAGGACCGAGTATTAGAAGGACATTAATCAATTAAAAGTAGTGCAACCTTGCTCGTAATAAAATCTTGAGAACCAAAGCGAAGTAAATTTGTAGTAAACCGACTACCAGTAATTTATTCTTTTTTTTGTTCTTTGTTAAAATAATCACTTCTTTACCATTACACAGAATGTCTTTTCTTCTCGCAGCTGTCTTTTTGTTCTCGCTGAACAACGTCCTTTGGAAAAAGAACCTCACAAATTCTTCGACAGAATTTCTGGTTTGCTATCGAGCGGTATTCACTTCTCTTTTTTCTTGGAGCGCCCTTTTTCTTTTTCTTCCCAGTTTTTCAGTTTCTTTGAGTGATTATCTTAAAATTACTCTTGGTTCTGTCTTAGGAACAATTGGCCTTTTTAGCATGCTTTTTTTTCTTAAAAAATCCTCCTTGCAATGGGTGGGAATTTATAATCTCATTGGTATTGCTATCACAACCCTTTATGTATGGATATTCGAAAAAGTAGAACTCTCGTCTGTTCTGTTTGGAGGTGCTTTCATCCTTGTAGGATTTGGATGGTTTTTGAAAATAAATTCCACTAACTCCTTTCGATTAACGATGCATCAACATGCTCTTCTTTTTCTCATGACTGCAGCGTTTTCCTCCGCTTCGCTCATTCACTGGAAAAACCTTACTAATGAAGTATCACCGCTCGTGATTATTTCGAACCAAGAATCCATCGTATTCTTTATTTCACTCCTCTTGCTAATTCAAAAAAATAAGTTCGACAGAATACGACACGATCTTCTATCAAACTTTAGGTCAATAGCTTTCATGAGTTTTATTCTCTTAGCTGCTTTCACTTGTAGTTTAATGGGGCTAAAAGTCACAAATCCTGTCGTTTCGGGAATGATTTTTCTTGCGAGTCCTCTCACTACGATTCTTTTTAGCTCTTATTTTTTCAAAGAAAAAATTACTTGGCAACACTGGTTAGCAATTTCTCTGCTATCAATGGGAGCATTTTTGCTTCATGAACAAGCCAATTAATTCTTTAAGATATTATTGGTGACAGTCAAAAACAGAGTAAATCCTGTATCTTTTACCAATGCCTTTAATTGGTCATATTCCTCGCTTATTGGATCGGTTTGAGCTGCCAAATAATTCACTTGTATGGAAATTAACAAATAAAATAACGCCACATATTTTTCATATCCCAATTCTACTCTATCAAGCTCTACTAATTCTAAATTTTTTCGGGCTATTGTTGTACTTCCCTTGAACAAATTGACAGCTGCAAGTCCTATGAGATAAATAGCTTGGGTAGTTTTAGAGGACCAAACCTCAAGTTCAAAAATATCCTCGTAATACTGAGAAAAAAGTTGATTGAGAAATTCGTATTCCTCTTTTATGATAAGTGCTGGGACAATCTCCTCCAAGAATAAACTTACCTTTGAAATACTGCAATAAGCCTCTATGTCGTTTTTCACTTCTATTCCCAGAGCATCAGCACACAGGATTTGATACCCAAAATACCTTCCTTGCAACACAGAATAAAAAGCATTGAATTCTTCTGGCTTTCCAATGTGCGGCATCTCCTCCATTTTTTCTGAATAAAACAGGCTATATCCTTTCATCAAGTCTACGAACAGTATATCAGATTCACTTGCTCCATTCTTTTTAATAAGATCAAGCACCTTTCCATATCGAGTCATCAAATTACTGTAGTCGATATAGAGCAAAGGAACATTGTTTCTAAAATTGGAAATGGGTATTAATTTTTCGCATACGGCTACTGCTTTTTCTTGAGATAAGCTATTCAACTTAACTGAGACTAACAAGGCAAATTTGTGTATCTCGGTGTCTGATATGGATGAAAAATTAACCTCACTAAAAATTTTCTTTAAAACCTCGTGATTATTCTGTTCCACAAAATGAGTGATAAAATGAGCAAAATAAACCGTGTTTGGAGTGTTTACTAATCCTTTATTTATAAATTCTACCTCTTTATTCCCTACTCTACCCGTAAGAATAAGTCGCTGCAAATTTTGTTGAAAATACCATTGCTCATAAGTGGAATGATTGGCTTGATAATTGGCAAAAGAGGAAAATCCCAAATAGATCGACAAAGTATTGAGGGTTGTTACACTGGGCGTGCGATTTTCTAAAAAACCAAACAATCTGCGCAATGTATTAAACCCAATAACGCGTTTTGTGGAGGATTCGATTTCTTCTTTTAAGAAGCGAACATCTCGAACAACACGAATGGTGATATTCGCCTTTTTTTGAACATCCAATAATAATTGCGTAAAGTCAGACCTCATCCTAGGTTCTTTTTTTTAAATAATAAAAGTAAGACTTTTTGGCTTAGAACAAAATGAATTCAATTTTACGCAAAAGGTCTACCTCCAAAAAGATAGACTTTGGATTCGACTGTGAGAGAATAAAAGTATATGCAGAAAAGAAACAATACGTTCAACTAATCTGCCATTTTTCTTTCACCCAGTTGATATGCCACACCAATCTTTCGAACGAACCCAAATCAAGCGCTCTTTGTCCGGTGAGCATACTGGTAAAGAAAAAAAACTGTATTGCGGTAGGTATAGGTTCCGAGTTCCTCCTTCCATTCAAGAGCATATCCAGTGCCCAGCTCCTCAATTTTTCCATTCAAAATATCTCGTGCCAAGGAGTTATTCACCACCACAATTCTTTTCTTAGACCCCTGAAATATGGGCGTAAGAATTGATTGGGTGAGTTCCCATTGTTTTCTCAAAAAGGCGCAGCTTTTTTCTTTTCCCAGTAATTTCTTTATCACACCTTGGTTGGTTTCTCGCAGGTAAAAAATATCCAAATGACCCCATTCCAATGTTGTTCTGTTCCCAATCTCAAAAAATTTTTTGAAATACTTGTGAGTCATATTCTCCTCCGAACCAAAATTTGGCTTTGTACCCATTAATTTTTTGCGTTCCTCCTCAGTTCTGGGTAAAGAAGGATTGATTCCAATAAACAAAAGACTACTATCCGGAATTTCGGCCAGAGCGTGTGGTGAGTAGTTACAAAAACTTTCTTTTTCGAATTCTTTCCAGATTCTCTCTAGCGGTCCAGTAAGCTTATTTTTTAAGTTAATTGTCATACTCTGTAGCTTATGGAACTATATTAAACTCTATTCCTGAAAAGGAGAAGATAGCGGGATTTGGGTACACTGAAAGCTGAATGTCTGCTCCGAGAAGAGGGAGACTAAAAGGATTACTTACCTCAAATGGTTGCTGAACTCCTTCTGCCATAGTAAAAGAAGCTGAACCATAAAACTCATAAACCACCTGACCTAAAGAATAACCTATAGACCCAGTGCTGGAGGAAAAATTACCTCCTTGAGTATTCATAGATTGCTGAGAATTAAGTCCAAAGACTAGGAGGACAAACAATATCAAGAGACTCTCTTTTTTGTACATCTTTATTTTTTGTACGAATATAAAGAGGCAAAACATAGGTTTTAGCCCATAACCAGCCCACCTGTTTGTTTGCGACAAAAAAAGAGTAAAAGACAACACTCTACTCTCACATTACTTCTATAAAAATCTTGATTTTGGATAATTCTGATTAACTCAACTGGAGCTGATTGAGAGAAAATCAGTAGCCACCATTTCTTTTTCTCACGAACCACTCTACCCCAAGAAAGAGAAGGAGTAGAAAAAACAAAAACTTGAGTTCGATCAAGTCTTCTACCTCTTTTTCTTCGTACCTAACTGCTGTCATCGATCCATTACTTGCGATAAACTCTGGAAGCAATCCGCTTTCATCCAATGACAAAAACTTTCCATTCGTATTGGCACTCAGCTGCGACAGAACTTCCACATTGGCTCTGGTTTGAGTGAGTTCTAGATTGATTTTTTCTACAGAAAACTCTCCTGATTTCGTCTCTATGGCTCCGTCAACAAGTGTGCTAGCCGTGTATGAATACTTCCCAGCCCTTAATTTTCCTAAGGAAAGTTTGTAGGCTTCTCCATCGGGTGAAAACAAAAATTGAAATTTCTCATTTTTTTCATCGGTTAGTTCGTAAGCAACTTCTTGAGAATTTATCGGTTCATAACTTCTGTTATAAACCTCGGCTCTCACAAGAATTTCGTCACCTTGCGCATAAATAGGCTTTCCTGTAACTCTAAATCGGCTCTTATCTTCTTTTGCCACGAGCAACTGAACCGACTGCTGAAATAACTCATCTACACTTTGGCTATTGCCGTCTTCGGCATATTCTTGTAATCGCCATCGCCACATTCCTTCGCCAACAAATACTCCTCGTTTTTTCTCTTCTTGGCTGGAAAACACCAACAAAGGATACTCTGTTTTAGCCGGACCTATTCGCTGATACAATGCTACTTGAGAAGAATTACTTACCTCGTACTTATTAGAAAACGGAACTTGAATAGGACTATAACTTCCTAGCTTGCTCATTGCTTCTCTAGAAAGTTCAAATTGATTGAAATTTGGATTCACAACCAATCCAGCCTCTGTCTCGTTCTTAGTTGCTTTTATTTGTACACCCAACCCTAATTGGTTGAAAAATGAGTAATCTACCTGGTTTCCCAAGACGGCAAACACAGGAACAGCACTCCTAAAAATTTGAGAGGCTTGGAACTTCGAACTGGGTAAATTATGGGTAATGATCAAACTATATTGATTCAAATCTCGGGGAATATTGTTTGCAAGCTTGGTGTCTAATTCGTAATTATCATTTTCCACCAACCCATTTTTGATTGCCTGCACATCTGGATGAGGGGAATTGGCAAGCAATAAAATTTTCTGTTTCGATTTCAATACCTCTACATAAAAGGATGTTTCATTGTTTTGAAGAGTAACTTCCCCCTCTATTCCTATAATTTTAATGGAGAATTTTTGCAAACCTACTTGACTAGCTTCAATCTCAAACCTCACTTTTTGCAGACCTTTTGAACTGAAAATCTGGATTGGGGTCTCAGACAAAACCGAACCACGCGACTGAATTACAACACTTGATTTTGCATCAAAAACTCCCTCAGAAAGAATAGCTACTTCCACGGGAAAGGTATTTCCTTGATAGGCAATTTTGTTGTGAAATACCTGTTCTATCCAAACGTCCTTTTGTTGGGAAGAGTCCCCTAGCAAAATGGTATTGACAGGGACTCCCTTAAACTCTTTGGCTGTGTACAATGGATTACTCCCTTGATTGTAAATACCATCTGAGGCGAGCACAATGGCTCCCAAATTCCTGTTGTAATATCTCTGTTTTATTTCCGAGAAAACGGCAGAGAGGTTTGTTCCATTTTCATTAAAATCCAGCTCATTATTAGTCGATAATTGTTTTCCAAAAGTGTAAGAGGCTACTTCAAAATCCTGAGAGAGATTGGCAGCTAACTCAGCCATTTTTGTTTTGTAGCGAGTTCCGTACTCGCTAGAATCCTGATGTGCCAATATGGAAGAAGAATTGTCTTTCAATAACACAACAATTGGCTTTTCTAACTTGGTTTTGGAATATTCGAGGAGAGGTTCAAGAAGCAAAAAGCTCAGAAAAAACAAACTCACAAAACGAAAAATGTTCAACAGTCGTTTCCAACTTTTGAGCATTTCTGTCAATTTAGAATCATTTCGATATAGAAAATACGCACCTAATCCTGCAATCAATAAGCAAATTGCAATGTACCAAATTGGTGAATTAAGAAGAATTTTCAATCAGTCAATTAATTTAGGTTAGCATTCCTCCACAAACGTGAATCGTTTGTCCAGTGACGTATGCGCTCATGTCACTTGCCAAGAACACTACTACATCGGCAACATCATCCGGTGTTCCAGCTCTTTTCAAAGGTATATCTTTTACCCAACCTTCTACCACTTCTTGGTCCAATTTTGCTGTCATTTCGGTAGCAATAAATCCTGGTGCAATTGCATTACTCCTGATATTTCTAGATCCAAGCTCTTTGGCTACCGATTTGGTAAAACCAATCATTCCCGCTTTCGAAGCAGAATAGTTGGATTGTCCAGCATTTCCGTTTACTCCCACCACAGAAGTCAAGTTGATAATCGATCCTTTTCTTTGTTTCAACATGGGTCTTTGTACCGCCTTAGTTAAGTTAAATACAGATTTGAGGTTAATTCTAATCACATCATCCCAATCCTGTTCAGTCATTCTCATCAATAATCCATCTTTCGTAATTCCTGCGTTATTTACCAAAGCATCTATCTGCCCAAAATCAGCGATTACATTTTCCACCAATTTTTGAGAAGCCTCAAATTCAGAAGCATCGGATTGATACCCTTTTGCCTTTACTCCCATTTCTATCAATTCTTTTTCTACTTCCTTTGCTTTTTCGGGTGAAGACAAATAAGTAAATGCAATGCTTGCTCCTTGTTCAGCGCATTTCATAGCTATTCCTTTTCCAATTCCTTTGGAAGCACCTGTTATTAGGACAACTTTCTCTGCTAATAATTTCATTCTACTGTTTTTTATCTTGGTTTAGTTCAAAGATAATTGATAAATGATAATTGACAAATCATAATTAACATTTAAAAAAATAGGTACACCTCTAATATTTGGCGTACTTTTGTGGAAGAAACGTATCATTTATTTTTTTGAAGAAGACATGGAAGACATCAAACTAAACACTATCGAAGAGGCGCTGGAAGACATAAGAGCTGGAAAGGTAATCATTGTAGTGGATGACGAAGACAGAGAAAACGAAGGAGATTTTTTAACCGCAGCGAGAAACTCTTCTCCTGAGATCATCAATTTTATGGCGACACACGGTAGAGGACTTATTTGTGCTCCTTTATCTGAGGCGCGATGCGAAGAATTGAACCTCGACCTAATGGTACAAAGCAACAATTCTCATTACGAAACTCCCTTTACAATCTCGGTTGACCTCATCGGTCAGGGATGTACTACCGGGATTTCGGCAAGCGATAGAGACAAAACTATAAAGGCACTGATAGATCCTTCTACCAAACCTAATCAACTTGGTAAGCCAGGACACATTTTTCCTTTGAGAGCAAGAAATGGAGGTGTATTGAGAAGAGCAGGTCACACAGAGGCGGCCGTAGATTTATCTAGAATGGCTGGATTCGAAGAAGCGGGTATCATTGTAGAGATACTGAATGAGGATGGAACCATGGCAAGACTACCTCAATTGATGAAAATTGCCAAAAAACACGACATGAAAATCATCTCTATTGAAGACTTGATTTCGTATCGATTACAAAATGAAAGTTTAGTTGAAAAACAAATTGAAATCCAACTTCCTACCGAATATGGAAATTTCAACTTAGTTCATTTTTCTCAAAATACTGACGGCAAAGAGCATTTAGCGCTTGTAAAAGGGGTATGGGAAAAAGACGAACCCGTATTGGTTAGAGTTCACTCCAGTTGTATGACTGGAGATATTTTTGGTTCTTGCAGATGCGATTGTGGACCCCAACTTCATACAGCCATGAAAATGGTTGAAGAAGCTGGCAAAGGAGTAATCTTGTACATGAATCAAGAAGGAAGAGGGATTGGGTTACTGAACAAACTAAAAGCTTACAAACTTCAAGAAGAAGGATATGATACCCTTGAAGCAAACCTCAAGCTTGGGTTTAAAGGCGACCAACGAGACTACGGAATTGGAGCACAAATACTGAGAAAGCTAGGAGTTACCAAAATGAAATTAATGAGTAACAATCCGCAGAAAAGAACGGGATTGATTGGCTACGGGTTGGAAATTGTAGAAAACGTATCGCTGGAAATAGAAGCTAACGTGCACAACAAAGGCTATCTTGAAACAAAAAGAGACAAAATGGGACATACCTTAAAAATGAAATAATCCTTTTTGCTCTCATTCACCTAATATTTTATATTCAAAACATGCTCTGGCAATAAGTTGCTGGGTTGCATGTTTTTTCTTTACCAATTTTATACCATGTCCAAAACCTTATCTATTGTAAGAGTACCAGAATCTACCAACAATTCTTTACGAGCTTGGAGTGCTGCAGACGAATTACTCATTCATCAATTGGAGGAAACCGATACAGCTCCCCTTGTTATTTACAATGATTCTTTTGGTTATTTGAGCTCTCACGCAGCACCCAGAAAAACATTTGCAGCCCTAGATGCCAAAAGTCAAGTAAAAGCCACTCTCGAAAACTTTTCGAATAATTCAATCTCAGGGGATCATTTTGAGGCAGTCTCATTGCTGGAACCACTTTCCGAAAAAGTGGAAATTGGATTATTAAAAACCCCTAAATCACTAGAAATGTTCGAGTTATTTCTTTCTCATTTTGTAAAAAACTCGAACAAAGACGCAACGCTCTACTGCGGTTTTATGACAAGAAATTTTACCAAACAACTGTTGGAAATTGGAGCAGAATATTTCGATGAAGTAGAACAATCACTATCAAAAAAGAAAGCAAGAGTATTGATACTAAGAAAACCAAAAGTAGTATCAGAAAAAACAATGATTAATTCAATTGAGTTTGGCGAGTCAGAAATCAAACAATATTATGGGGTATTCTCCTCTCATCATATCGATTATGCTACCCAATTCCTCATCGAAAATTTGGAACCTCCCGAAGTGGTGAAATCTGTGCTGGATTTGGCTTCGGGAAATGGAATTATAGCGAAAGAAGTGCAAAAATTATTTCCGGATGCAGACATTGCTCTCGTTGATGACTCTCAGTTGGCAATAGAAAGTTCTAAATTAAATGTGAAAGGAGAAAACGTTTCCTTTTTCCATAACAACAACTTAGAAGACATCCCTTCTAATTCTTTGGATTATGTGGTATCCAACCCTCCTTTTCACGTAGAATATGAAATAGATATTAGCTTGCCTCTGAGACTTTTTAGAGCGGTTGAAAAAAAACTAGTAAACGAAGGAAAATTTCAGCTTGTAGCGAACTCTCATCTCAACTACAAACCTCATTTAGAAAAAATATTTAAAAGAGTATCGGTAGTATTTGACAACGACAAATTTGTTGTGTATTCTTGCTATAAAAGGTGGGACAAGAACCAAGAATGGTAAACAGTTTTGTTTGACATTGTTTTCACTTTTTATCAACTAAAATCATGAGAAAAGAACAAATTCTTGCACTACGACCGCAAATTCCTCAAGCAGAAATCACTCAAGGTATTTCAGAGATAGAGAGGTTTCAAAACAACACCTTACGACCAATTATAAAATTTCAACACGAGATTATTTTAGCTGTTTTTTCTTCTTTTGTACGAAAAATTCACAAAGATTGGGGATCTATTTCTAACAAAAAAAAGACTGTGATTGTTGAAAATGTTTTGAGCAAAAATCAACAAATAAAAAATAAATACACGGGAATCATTGGAGGACTCATGAGCCTGGAAGAATTCGAGTTCTATCAACTCAATGTTTCGGAAATAAACAGAAGGATTTCACAAATTATTAAACAAAGAATCCAAACAAATTTGGCAGACCTATAGAATTTTGTACCTTTTAGATAAATCTAAAAAACGAACAAAAAACATATGCCATTCAATCATATTGAGTACAAAAAACCCATTTATAAAATAAAAGCTCCTCTGAGAGATCATCTGGATCAATACTCGAGATTATCAGATTTATCACTCTCCTACGAAGACCTATTGCGATATCAGCAACTAATTCCGATTACTGATACAAATGGGAAAGACACCAACTGGTTTTCTGCGCTTTACCCCATAGAGGAACAAAAATATTTTCAAGAAGAATTAGTAAAAATATACCAAACTCTCGTGGCTGATGGAGACATACTTAATTATGTAAAAGTAGGAAGTATCGATTTTTGTTCGTTTGGAAATTCAAAGCCATTCAGGATCAAAGTGATTAATGAAATTAATGACAACTACGATTACTTCTATATCAAAAAAGCGGATTCTTCTCGTATCTATGGATTGGAATTAGAGGAGATATTTTCGCCAGACAAAGTAACTTTTTTAGTAAATAAATCTACTCTCATTGAAGACCATGTTGTGGGGATTCCTTGTGACGAATTTATTGAACGGAATAAAAAAGTAAAAATTGAAAACCGACTGAGATTTGCCAAAGAGTTTGTTAAGTTTAACGAACGATGTTTTGTCCGGCTGTTGGGCGATATGCGAGCCTATAATTTTGTGGTGGAAATCACGCAAGACTTTGATAATGTTCAGTACAGATTACGAGCGATGGACTTTGATCAGCAAAGCTATGAAGGTCGAAAAAACATGTATTTACCTCAGTATTACAAAGACAATCTACCTTTAGTCGATTTGGCCAGAGAACTCTTGACCGATGAAATGGCTCAGCAGTACATGAAACAGGAGAGAGTGGCAATGAAAAAACGTTACTTAGCCCACAAACAAAGGACCAAATCACTGCTACGAAGGATGAAGAAAGACACCATTAGCTCCAAAGAGAACATAGAGTCTCTTAAAAATGAGTTTGCCGTATATTACAACAATCCTCAATTTTTAAATTTTAAAACAATGGGGCAAATTTTAGAATTGCACATCGAAACTAAGTTGGGTATAAAAATATTCTAGCTAAATCTACCTTGATTTCCCTCAAAATGGAATCGAAAATATGTTACTTTTACGAGACACTAATCATAAATAAAAATGAACAACTTTGAATTTTACAATCCTACCAAAATACTATTTGGAAAAGGTGAAATAGCTAAATTAAAAAACGAACTACCCAAAGAAGCAAAGATCCTTGTTCTATATGGAGGTGGAAGCATCAAAAAAAACGGAATTTACGAACAAGTAACTGAAGCTTTATCACACTTCGAATGGATGGAATTTGGTGGAATACCGCCCAACCCAGAGTACCAGATTTTGGTAAAAGCCCTAGAGGTAATAAAAAAAGAAAACATCACTTATTTATTGGCCGTGGGAGGTGGTTCAGTGATTGATGGAACTAAGTTTTTATCCTCAGCAGCACTATTTGAAGGAGAAGAGCCTTGGGACATATTAAAAAACAAAATTAGAACTGAGAAAGGGATGCCTTTTGGGACTATTCTTACTTTGCCCGCTACCGGAAGCGAAATGAACTCCGGTGCCGTGGTAACCAACACCGAAACCAACGAAAAGCTCGGAATGGGAGGACCTGGCCTTTTTCCTCAATTTTCTATCTTAGACCCTTCTGTGGTGAGTTCAATTCCTGAAAGACAAATTGCCAATGGTTTGGCAGATTCTTTTACCCATGTACTGGAGCAATACATGACCTACCCGGTAGACGCAATTCTTCAGGATAGATTTGCCGAAAGTATATTAAGTGCTATTCTCGAAACTGCTCCTAAAATCATGGACAACCCAAGCGACTATAAAACTGCCTCAAACTTTATGTGGAATTGTACCATGGCACTCAATGGTTTGATCCAAAAAGGAGTACCAACAGATTGGGCGATCCACGCTATGGGACATGAACTTACTGCATTTTACGGAATTGATCATGCGCGAACTCTCGCCATTTTGACCAAAAGTCATTACACCTATAACCTCGAAACCAAACAAGAAAAGCTAGCTCAATGCGCAGAGCGAGTTTTTGGCATAACCGAAGGTGATGAAAAAGAAAAAGCAGAACAGTGCATTGAGGCTATTGAAGAATTTTTTCTATCGATTGGCATTAGCACTACCCTTTCTAGTTACACCGATGAATTTGAGGGTACTGCCCAAAAAATAGCAAAAAGATTTACTGAACGAGGATGGTTGGCAATAGGAGAACTAGGTAAACTTACTCCTGAACATGTAGAAAAAATCGTAGAAATGAGCTACTAAACCCCAGTATTATGGCAGATTTAGAATCTAACAATAAGTTCCTCATTCTTTCCTCTTTGTCTCCCACATTGGAGTCGACAGAGGAGATAGAAAAAGAATTTGAGAGCCATATTCAACTGAAAGAGATTAAAAGAAAAGAAATTATTCAGGAAAAGGGAGATAGCTTAGCAAAAGTTTATTTTGTAAGAAAAGGGCTCCTCAAAAGCTATGTGTTGGACGAAAAAGGCAAAGAGCATATTTTTATGTTTGCCCCAGAAAATTGGATAGTCACTGACATTAATTCGGTAACAAATTTTGGCAAAACAGAACTTTTTATCCAAGCAGTAGAAGATTCTGTAGTGGAAGTTGTTCAAGGAGAGGCTTTCATGAAACTAACTCAAGATAGAAATCAAAATTACAAAGAAGAAGTAAGGAAATTACTCAAGCGTAACGCTGTTCTTCAGAAAAGAATTATCTCGCTCATGAGCAAAACAGCCTTAGAAAGGTATGAAGACTTTATCTCTTCTTATCCAGGTATTGTTCAAAGAGTTCCGCAAAAAATGATTGCTTCTTATTTGGGTATTACTCCGCAAGCTCTGAGCAAAACAATTTCTAATTCTTACAGGAAAGTTCAAAAATGATAACCTAGGTTAATGCAGCCACCCAAGCATTAAGTTACCTTTAGACCTAAAATGATTGTTTAGTTTTTAATAGGGTTAAGCAATTTGTATAAATACGGTTCTAACGAAAGTTAGAGCCGTTTTTTATTGGCAACTTGAGCTCCTAAAGTGTAACTTAGTGACTCCAAACAAACTATTATATTTTTCTATGAAAATCAACGTATTCTGGATAAGAAGAGACATCCGATTATCGGACAATGTAGGTTTTGCTGCAGCTTTGAATGACAACCTACCTGTGTTACCTATATTTATTTTCGACAAACAAATTCTTGATGAACTCCCTGAAGATGATGCAAGAGTGAGTTTCATTCATGAAGAACTATCCAAAATGAATACCTCACTCTCTAAACACGAGAGCGGAATAAGAGGGTACTACGGAAAACCTCTCGACTGTTTGGCTCAATTGCTAGAAGAATTTGAAGTAAATACCTTGTACGCAAATCGCGATTATGAGCCCTATGCACTGAATAGAGACAAAGAAGTTACCGAATTCCTCGAAAAAGAAAATGTAGGTTTTCTCACATTTAAAGACCAAGTGATATTTGAGAAAAGCGAGGTAACCAAAGACGATGGAAATCCTTATACAGTATACACACCCTTCAAAAATAAATGGTTGTCCCATTTTAATGAAGCGACTATGATTCAAGATCACGCCTTAAATCTTACAAATTGCTTGAAAGGGAAGTTCGATTTCCCTGCACTGGAAGACATGGGGTTTGTAGAGAGCTCCATCAAAGTTAGACCAATTGATTTAACTCAACTGGAGAATTACGAAGAAACACGAAATTTCCCTGCAAAAGATGCTACATCGCGTTTGGGTCCGCATTTACGTTTTGGCACCGTTAGTGTTAGAAAAATGATTAAAAAAGCCATTGCTGAGAAAAATGAAATCTTCTGGCAAGAATTAATTTGGCGTGA
>JALRIS010000020.1 GCA_023255335.1 Flavobacteriales bacterium
CCATTGAGAAAGTTAGTTGAGTTTGAATCGTTTCCAAATGAAGTAAAATTAGGAGATACAATTACTGCGGCAGATGTGTTTGCTGAAGGTGAATATGTAGACGTAGTAGGAACTTCAAAAGGAAAGGGATTTCAAGGGGTAGTAAAAAGACACAACTTTGCAGGAGTTGGACAAGCTACTCACGGTCAGCATAACAGATTGAGAGCTCCAGGTTCAATAGGAGCAGCTTCATACCCAGCAAGAGTATTCAAAGGGATGAGAATGGCAGGTCAAACTGGTAACGTTAGAGTGAAAACTCAGAACTTGCAGATTGTGAAAGTACTTGCAGACAAGAATTTGATATTGATAAAAGGAGCGGTTCCAGGATTTAATGGAAACTTCGTAATAGTAGAAAAGTAATGAGCATAGAAATTCAAAACATTGAGGGAAAATCTTCAGGAAAGAAGGTTACTTTAAATAAAGATATTTTTGCTGTTGAACCTAACGATCATGCAATTTACCTAGATGTAAAATGGTATTTGGCTAGAAGAAGACAAGGAACGAGTAAGGCAAAAGAAAGAGCTGAAGTAACAGGTTCTACTAAGAAGATTAAAAAGCAAAAAGGAACAGGAACTGCCAGAGCGGGAAGTATCAAATCTCCATTGTTCAAAGGAGGAGGTACAGTATTTGGACCTACTCCTAGAGACTACGATTTCAAATTGAATAAGAAATTGAAAAAGGTAGCTAGAAAATCTGCCTTGTCTTACAAAGCGAAAGGATCTGATATTATTGTAGTAGAAGATTTCGTAATGGAAGCTGCGAAAACAAAGGAGTTTAAAATAATTCTAGAAAAATTAGGAATTGACTCACAAAAATCGCTATTTTTGTTGCCCGAAAAAAACGACAATATTTATTTGGCTGCACGTAATATACAAAAGGCCAAAGTCGCTACAGCAGACTCAATTAGTAGTTACGATGTAATGAATGCGAACAAGTTAGTTGTTACGGAAAGTGCATTAAAAACGATAGATACTTACTTAGCTTAATACGCAAAAAGATGACTGAGATTTTAAAAAGACCGATAATTTCCGAAAAAACGGAACATGCAATCGAGCATAATAATACCTATACTTTTGAGGTAGAAAAGAAGGCTACTAAGGTAGATATCAAGAACGCAGTTGAGAGCATGTATGGTGTGAAAGTGAAGAAGGTAAACACGATGAACCTAGGAGGTGGAAAGAAGGAAATGAAGCACACTAACAAAGGATTGATTTTTCAAAGAACAAAAGCTATTAAAAAAGCTATGATTACTCTTGAAGAGGGAGAAGAAATAGATTTTTACAGCAATATTTAATACACAATGGGAGTAAGAAAGTTAAAACCAACAACACCAGGTCAGAGGCATAAAATTGCTGATGATTTTTCGGATATTACTACTTCAAATAATCCTGAGAAGAGTCTATTAAGACCTATCAAGAAGTCCGGAGGAAGAAATAATCAAGGAAAAATGACCATGCGTTACCGAGGTGGTGGTCACAAAAGGAGATATAGAGTAATTGACTTCAAAAGAGACAAGTTTGGAGTAGAGGGAGAAGTAATGACAATTGAATACGATCCAAACAGATCGGCAAGAATTGCTTTGATTCAATACACTGATGGAGAGAAGAGATACATCGTTGCTCCTTCTAAATTGAAAGTAGGAGACAAGATTAATTCTGGAGAAGGTGTTGAACCAAATGTAGGAAACGCAATGTTTTTGAAAGAAATACCTTTGGGAACTACTATTCACAACATTGAATTACACCCAGGAAGAGGAGGAATTCTTGCGAGAGGGGCTGGAACTTATGCTCAGTTGAATGCGAGAGAAGGGAAATATGCCATCATTAAATTGCCTTCAGGTGAAACGAGAATGATATTGTTGACTTGTTTGGCAACCATTGGGTCAGTTTCTAACCCAACTCATAACCTAGTAAGATCTGGAAAAGCGGGTAGAAGTAGATGGTTAGGAAGAAGACCAAGAGTAAGAGGAGTTGTGATGAACCCAGTAGATCACCCAATGGGAGGAGGAGAAGGAAAGTCTTCTGGAGGTCATCCAAGATCGAGAAATGGTATACCTGCTAAAGGATACAAAACGAGAAGTAAGACGAAAAAGTCGAATAGATTGATAATTGAAAGAAGGAAGAAATAATATAAAAAATGAGTAGATCCTTAAAAAAACCGCCATTTGTATACTATAAGCTATACAAGAAGTTAGACAAAGTGAACGAGTCTGGTAAAAAGACTGTAATCAAAACTTGGTCAAGAGCTTCGACAATTACACCAGATTTTGTTGGGCACACTTTTGCTGTGCACAATGGAAATAAATTTATCCCTGTATATGTAACAGAAAACATGGTAGGACATAAATTAGGAGAATTCTCACCGACAAGAAACTTTAGAGGACACGGAGGTAAGAAAGGAAAAAAGTAAATAAGTAAATTATTTTAAAAAATGGGAGCTAGAAAAAGGCTAATGGCCGAAAACATAAAAGAGGAAAGAAAAAGCTTAGCAATAGCTAAACTTAACAAATGTCCTATACCAGCTAGAAAAATGAGATTGGTAGCTGACCTCATTAGAGGAGAAGAGGTTGCAAAATCATTGATTATCTTGAAGCACAATCCAAAAGATGCTTCAGATTATTTGGAAAAATTGTTGTTATCAGCAGTAGCAAACTGGCAAACGAAAAACGAAGGTGAAGAGCCTGACAATTTGTACGTGAAGGAAATCACTGTAGGTCCTGGTCCAACTCTAAAGAGAATAAAACCGGCACCGCAAGGAAGAGCACACAGAATAAGAAAAAGATCAAATCACGTAACTATTTTAGTAGACACTTTATAATATGGGACAAAAGACAAATCCAATAGGAAATAGATTAGGTTACATCAAAGGTTGGGATTCCAACTGGTACGGTGGGAATGATTACAAGGACAAAATAGTTCAAGACAACAAAATCAGAACCTACATCAATGCAAGATTAAGAAAAGCTAGTGTAGCTAAAGTAGTTATTGAAAGAACATTAAAGTTTGTAACAGTAACAATTCATACTGCAAGACCAGGTGTAATCATCGGAAAAGGTGGTGCGGAAGTAGATAAGTTGAAAGAGGAGTTAAAAAAACTGACTGGAAATGAAATTCAAATTAACATTTTCGAAGTCAAAAGACCTGAGTTGGATGCTGTATTAGTAGGAGAAGGGATTGCAAGACAGATTGAAGCAAGGATTTCTTACAGAAGAGCTATTAAAATGTCAATCGCTTCAACCATGAGAATGGGTGCAGAGGGAATTAAAGTGAAGATTAGTGGAAGATTGAACGGAGCTGAAATGGCGAGAAGTGAGATGTATAAGGAAGGAAGAACACCTTTACATACCTTTAGAGCAGACATAGATTATGCTATTTCAGAAGCTCATACTCAATATGGAAGAATAGGAGTGAAAGTTTGGATTTGTAAAGGAGAAGTATTTGGTAAGAGGGATTTATCTCCTAACTTTATGAAAGGAGGAGCAAAAGGACTGAGAGATAATAAAGGAGGAGCAAGAAAGCCAAGAAGAAGATAATATTTAATAATTAGAAAAAAACTCTGTAATAATGTTACAACCTAAAAGAGTAAAATTTAGAAACACGCAGAAAGGTAAACTTAAGGGTTTAGCTTATAGAGGAAACCACGTTGCTTTTGGTTCATACGGACTGAAAACGTTGGAAGAAGGATGGATTACTTCGAGGCAGATTGAAGCTGCCAGAATCGCGGTGACGAGATACATGAAGAGAGAGGGAAAAGTTTGGATCCGAATTTTTCCGGACAAACCGGTAACAAGTAAGCCTGCGGAAGTAAGACAAGGAAAAGGTAAAGGTTCTTTGAGCCATTACGTAGCAGCAATCAAACCGGGAAGAATCATGTTTGAGGCAGACGGAGTACCTTTAGATGTAGCAAAAGAAGCTATGAGGCTTGCAGCACAAAAATTGCCAGTAAAAACGAAATTTGTCTTGAGAAGAGACTTTGCTGAATAAAAAACAACTTGTAAAGATGGATAATAAACAAATAGTTGAATTAAGTGATAAAGAACTAGTTCAAGAGTTGAAGGAGAGAAGAGCTCACCTAAACAAAATGAAACTAAATCACAAAGTATCTGATATTGAGAATCCAATGCTGATCAGATCGAACAGAAGAACTGTAGCAAGGATTAAAACAGAGTTGACGGCTAGAAAAAACGCAGCTAAATAAATTTTTCAATGGAAAGAAATTTAAGAAAAGAAAGAATCGGAATCGTAACGAGCCAAAAGATGGATAAATCTATCACGGTTCTTGTAGAAAGAAGAGAGAAGCATGCCATGTACGGAAAGTTTCTTAAAAAGTCGAACAAATTCCTAGCTCATGATGAGAACAATGAGTGTAAAGAAGGGGATGTTGTAAGAATAATGGAAACGAGACCTCTTAGTAAAAGAAAGAGATGGAGACTGGCAGAAATCATTGAAAGAGCAAAATAATATTTTTAGAAAATGGTACAACAAGAATCAAGATTAAAGGTTGCAGACAACAGCGGAGCCAAAGAAGTTCTAGTAATAAGAGTTTTAGGTGGATCTGGAAAGAGATATGCATCGATCGGAGACAAAATTGTCGTGGCGGTGAAATCGGCTGCTCCAAATGGAAACATTAAGAAAGGATCCGTTTCAAAAGCTGTAGTAGTAAGAACCAAAAAGGAAATCAGAAGACCAGATGGATCTTACATCAGATTTGATGATAACGCAGCTGTAATGCTCAACGAAGGAGGAGAAATGAGAGGAACGAGAATCTTTGGTCCTGTAGCGAGAGAGTTAAGAGATAAGCAATTCATGAAGATTGTTTCATTGGCACCAGAAGTGCTTTAATTGAATAGAATTATGACAAATAAGAAATTACATATACAAGTAGGAGATTCAGTGTTTGTAACTACAGGTGTTTCTAAAGGGAAAAAAGCAGAAGTTATTTCCATCAATAAGAAAACTTCTAGAGTTACCATCAGAGGAATTGAGGGAGATACATTACACCCAATCAAGAAGCACGTAAAGCCTAATGCTGACAAGAACTTCCCAGAAGGAGGGATTATTGAAAAAAATCCAACGATTCATATCTCTAACTTGATGTTGTTAGATCCTAAATCAGGCGAACCAACAAAAATTGGAAGAAAAAGAAAGGAAGTAGAGATCAAAGGAAAGAAAAAAACAGTTTCTGTTCGATTTTCTAAAAAATCACAAGAAGAAATTAGCAAGTAATGGAATATACACCAAGATTAAGACAAGAATACTCAGAAAGAGTAATTGCAGCTTTGACTGAAAAATTCGGTTACAAGAATGTAATGGAAGTGCCAAAACTAACTAAAGTTTGTTTAAGCCAAGGTATTGGAAAAGCAGTTTCAGATAAGAAATTAGTGGATTCTGCTGTAGAAGAAATGACAATCATCTCTGGGCAAAAAGCGATGGCTACTTACTCTAAAAAGGATATCTCAAACTTTAAATTAAGAAAAGGGATGCCAATTGGAGCGAAAGTAACATTGAGGGGAGATAAAATGTGGGAATTTGCCGACAGATTTGTCTCTATTTCTTTGCCAAGAACAAGAGATTTTAGAGGAATTGAATCAAAAGGATTTGACGGAAGAGGAAACTACACGTTAGGAATCAAAGAGCAGATTATTTTTCCAGAAATCGATATCGACAAAATAAAGAATATTACTGGAATGGACATTACTTTTGTTACAACAGCAAAAACGGATGAAGAGGCGAGAGAATTGTTAACCCAATTAGGATTCCCTTTTAAAAAATAAAAGAAAGATGGCAAAAGAATCAATGAAAGCTAGAGAGCGTAAAAGAGAAGCAATGGTTGCTAAATATGCTCAGAAAAGAAAAGAATTAATTGAAGCAGGAGATTTCGATGGTTTACAAAAACTACCAAGAAATGCTAACCCAGTAAGATTACATAATAGATGTCAATTAACTGGAAGACCAAGAGGATACATGAGACAATTCGGTATTTCTCGTGTGACTTTCAGAGAAATGGCTTTGGAAGGAAAGATACCAGGTGTTAAGAAAGCAAGTTGGTAATTAATAAATATTTTTAAGAAAAAATAAAATGGTAACAGATCCAATAGCAGATTACTTAACGAGAATTAGAAACGGAATCATGGCGAAGCACAGAGTAGTTGAAGTGCCAGCATCTAACATGAAAGTAGCAATTTCTAAAATTTTGTTAGAAAAGGGATATATCTTGAACTACAAAGTGGTTGAAGATAACAAACAAGGAATTATTAAAATAGCGTTGAAATACGATCCAAGAACAAACTTGAATTCAATTTCGAAACTAATTAGAGTTAGTAAGCCAGGTTTAAGAAAATACACAGGGGCTGAAAATATGCCAAGAGTATTGAATGGTTTAGGAATTGCAATTCTATCAACTTCAAAAGGGGTAATTACCAACAAAGAAGCTGCTGATTTAAATGTTGGTGGAGAAGTATTGTGTCACGTATATTAATAGAAAATTATGTCAAGAATAGGAAACGCAATAATTACAGTACCGGAAGGTGTAACAATCTCAGTAGATGAGGCAAATGTTGTCACTGTAAAGGGGAAAAAAGGAGAGTTAACTCAAACGATGCACCCTGATATTACAATGAAGAACGAAGAAGGAGTATTGACTTTTGAGAGAGCTTCGGATCAAAAAGAAGTGAGAGCTGCTCACGGTTTATATAGATCTTTGGTAAACAATATGATTACTGGAGTAACAGAAGGATATAAATTGCAATTGGAATTAGTAGGTGTAGGATTTAGAGCAAGCACAAGTGGTCAGTTGTTGGAATTGGCACTAGGATTCTCTCACCCGATCATCATGGAAATTCCAAAAGAAGTGAAAGTATCTGCTGAAACAGTAAAAGGAAAGCCACCTGTTGTTACATTGGAGTCTCATGACAAACAATTAGTGGGGCAGGTAGCAGCAAAAATTAGATCTTTCAGAAAACCTGAGCCATACAAAGGAAAAGGTGTAAGATACGTGGGAGAACAATTAAGAAGAAAAGCTGGTAAGTCAGCAGCTAAATAATAGATATTAGTTAAAGTCAACAAAAGATGCCATTAACAAAGGACCAAAGAAGAACCAAGATAAAAAGAAGAATCAGAAAGAAATTTTCTGGGACGCCTACTAAACCTAGACTATCTGTTTTCAGAAGTAACAAGGAAATTTACGCTCAAATAATTGATGACGAAAATAATGTTACGTTAGCCTCAGCCACTTCCTACGTAAAGGGATTTGTGAAAGGAACAAAAACTGAAAAAGCAAAAGAGGTTGGTGCACAAATAGCTAAAAAAGCAATTGAAGCAGGAATCGAGACTGTAGTATTTGACCGTAATGGTTATGTATACCACGGTAGAGTAAAAGCTTTAGCGGATGGAGCAAGAGAAAACGGATTAAAATTTTAAAAAAGATTATATGTCTAAGTTATTAAGATCGGGAGATTTAGAATTAAAGGATAAAGTTGTTGCTATTAACAGAGTAACAAAAGTAACGAAAGGTGGACGTCACTTCAGTTTTTCTGCTATCGTTGTGGTAGGAGACGAGAATGGAATTGTAGGGCACGGATTAGGAAAGGCGAATGAAGTAACAGAAGCTATCACGAAAGCGATAGATAATGCGAAAAAGAACCTAATTAGAGTTCCAATTATCAACGGAACTATTCCTCATTCTCAATTCGAGAAATTTGGAGGGGCAAGAGTTCTTCTAAAACCAGCGTCAAATGGTACTGGAGTTATTGCAGGAGGTGCAATGCGTGCTGTTCTTGAAAGTGTTGGTGTACATGATGTACTTGCAAAGTCTCAAGGTTCTTCAAACCCACACAACTTGGTTAAAGCCACTATTAATGCTTTGGCAGGAATGAGAAGCGCGAAAGAAGTTGCAAAACAAAGAGGCGTAAGCTTAGATGTAGTATTTAACGGATAAAAATAAAGTCGAAGATGGCAACTATTAAAATAAAACAAGTTAGAAGTACAATCAAAAAACCTTTGAGACAAAAAAGAACAATTAAGGCTTTAGGTTTTAAAAGGTTAAACCAAGTGATTGAGAAAGAGGCGACTCCTCAAATCTTGGGAATGATTAGAAAAGTGAATCATTTGGTTCAAGTAGTAGATTAATTACTCAGAAAGAATTTTTTATAGAATGGAATTACATAATTTAACACCTGCAGAAGGTTCAAACAAGAACAAGAAAGTAAGAATTGGTAGAGGTCAGGGATCTGGAAAAGGAGGAACTGCTGCAAGAGGTCATAAAGGAGCTAAATCAAGATCTGGTTATTCAAGAAAGATTGGATTTGAAGGTGGGCAAATGCCTCTTCAAAGACGTGTGCCAAAGTTTGGTTTTAAAAACATCAACAGAGTAGAATATCTAGGGATCAATTTAGATGTGTTGCAAAGTATTGCGGATGCTGACAAAGATGCTAAAGTTATTGACTTGGCTTATTTGGTAGAGAACGGATATGCACACAAGAATGATAGAATCAAGATTTTAGGAAGAGGTGAGTTGAAAGCTAAATTGGATGTAACAGTTCATAAATTTACTAAATCCGCTAAAGAAGGAATAGAGGCAAATGGAGGAACTGCTGTAGAATTGGCTTAATCTCAATAATCACCTTTTAACATTTTTCATGAAAGCATTAATTGATAAAATAAAACAAATCTGGAGTATCGAGGAATTAAGGAACAGAATAGTTCTGACTTTGTCCTTGATATTGGTGTACCGTATTGGTTCATTTATTGTTTTGCCAGGAGTTGATCCAGACAAAATTCAAGATGCTGATGGAATTTTTAATTTGATTAACATATTTGCAGGGGGTGCGTTTTCAAGAGCTTCAATTATGGCACTTGGAATTATGCCTTATATCTCTGCATCTATTATTATGCAGTTAGCGGGTATTGCAATTCCAGCAATTCAAAAAATGCAAAGTGAAGGGGAAAGTGGTAGAAAGAAAATAAATCAATTTACAAGAATACTGACCATAGCCATTTGTGCGCTACAAGCACCAGGTTACCTCACTTCTTATGTGCCTTCTGAGGCAATTATGGGAGGTCAAGGTGCTACATTTGTCTGGTGGTTGACCTCTGTAATTTTATTGATTGCAGGATGTGTATTTGCCATGTGGTTAGGTGAAAAAATAACAGATAAAGGGATTGGAAATGGGATTTCCATTTTAATTATGATTGGAATTATCGCGGGATTACCTGGAGCTTTCGTAACCGAAGTGTTTGGTAAACTGGGGAATGGTGGTTTTGTAATTTTATTATTAGAAATTGTGTTCCTAGTTGCAGTAACAATTTTTTCTATCTTACTGGTACAAGGTACAAGAAGGATTCCAATTCAGTCTACCAAAAGAGTAGTAGGAGCAAGAGGAAACTCGAACATGGTTGAAGGAGGTTCGAGGTCTTACATTCCTTTGAAAGTGAACGCTGCGGGAGTAATGCCAATTATTTTTGCTCAAGCATTGATGTTTATTCCAGCATTGCTTTCACCAAACTCAGCGACCTTTAGTAACATAAATGGTTTCTGGTATAATTTCTTATTTGCGTTAATGATTATTATCTTTACGTATTTTTACACAGCAATAACAGTAAATCCTAAAAAGATAGCTGAAGATTTAAATAGAAGTGGTAGCTTTATCCCTGGAGTTAAACCAGGTGAAAAAACTGCTGACTTTATCGATACATTATTGTCAAGAATCACCTTTCCTGGTTCGGTTTTTTTGGCATTGATTGCAATTTTGCCGGTATTTGCCTACCAGGCAGGAATTAAGCAGGAATTTGCTTTGTTCTATGGTGGAACATCTCTCTTGATTTTAGTAGGAGTTATGTTGGATACTTTACAGCAGATTGAATCACATTTGTTGAGTCGTCATTACGATGGTTTAATGAAAAACGGTAGATTAAAAGGAAGAGGTGGTGCTAAGGCATTTCAAAGTGCTGGAAACAACACGAGCTCAATATAATTAGTTACTAATGGGAGTGCACTATAAGACGAAAGAGGAGATAGAATTAATAAGACACAGTTCTTTACTTGTTGGTAAAACTTTAGCAGAAGTAGCGAAGCTAATTAAGCCAGGTGTTAGTTCACTTGAGCTAGATAAAGTGGCAGAAGAATTCATTAGAGATAATGGTGGTGTGCCAACTTTTTTAGGGTACAATGGTTTTCCAGGATCCCTTTGTATTTCTATTAATGAATGCGTAGTTCACGGAATTCCAACTGCAAAACCACTTGAAAATGGAGACATAATAAGTGTGGATTGTGGAGTTTACAAGAATGGGTTCAATGGAGATTCGGCTTATACCTTTAAGGTGGGAGAAGTGGATAGGGAAACACAACAATTGTTGCGAGTAACTCAGGAATGTCTGGATAAGGCTATCGATGCTTGTAAAGTTGGAAACCGGATTGGAGATATAGGTCACGCTTGTCAAAAGCATGCCGAAAGTTACGGATACGGTGTAGTGAGAGAATTAGTAGGTCATGGGTTAGGAAAGGATCTACATGAAAGTCCTGAAGTTCCAAATTATGGAAAACCAGGTAGAGGATTAAAGTTGAGAGAAGGATTGGTGTTGGCGATAGAGCCAATGATAAACATGGGAACAAAAGAAATAGATCAATTGAATGACGGTTGGTCAATAGTGACACAAGACAGAAAGCCCTCAGCTCACTTTGAACACGATGTAGCTATTATAGATGGGAAACCAGAAGTTTTGTCGACATTTGAATACATAGAAGAAGCATTAAAGATAAAATAATACATGGTAAAACAAGCGTCAATAGAACAAGATGGATTAATAATAGAATCATTATCCAACGCTAAGTTTAAAGTTGAACTTGAAAATGGGCACGTAATAACTGCTCACATATCTGGAAAGATGAGAATGCACTACATTAAGATTCTTCCGGGAGATAAAGTAAAAGTAGTAATGTCACCTTATGATCTGACTCAAGGTAGAATTACTTTAAGATATAAATAAACAGTTAGTAACAACAGAGATGAAAACAAGAGCATCAGTAAAAAAGAGATCTGCAGATTGCAAAATCGTAAGAAGAAAAGGCAGGTTGTACGTGATTAACAAGAAGAATCCAAAATTCAAACAAAGACAAGGATAAACTATATATTATGGCAAGAATTTCAGGAATAGATCTACCAAAGAACAAAAGAGGGGTAGTAGGATTAACTTACATCTTCGGAATAGGTAGAGGAAGAGCTAAGGAAATATTGAAGACTGCTGGTGTTGATGAAAACATCAAAGTTCAAGATTGGGATGATGATCAGTTAAGTAAAATCAGAACAGCAATTACAGAAACCTACAAAGTGGAAGGAGCTTTGCGTTCGGAGGTACAATTGAACATTAAGAGATTGATGGATATTGGTTGTTACAGAGGAATAAGACACAGAAGTGGACTTCCTTTGAGAGGACAGAGAACCAAGAACAATTCAAGAACAAGAAAAGGAAGAAAGAAAACTGTTGCAAACAAAAAGAAAGCAACTAAATAATAAGTAGTTTATTATGGCAAAGACAAATGCAAAGAAAAAAAAGAAAGTTGTTGTAGAATCAACTGGACAGGCTCATATCCAAGCTTCGTTCAATAACATCATCATTTCTTTAACAAACAATAGTGGTCAAGTAATTTCTTGGTCATCTGCTGGAAAGATGGGATTTAGAGGATCTAAAAAGAATACTCCTTACGCTGCACAAATGGCAGCTGAAGATTGTTCAAAAGAGGCTTTTGAATATGGATTGAGAAAAGTAAAGGTTTTTGTAAAAGGTCCTGGTCAAGGAAGAGAATCAGCAATCAGAACAATTCACAATGCAGGAATTACCGTTACAGAAATCGTTGATGTAACTCCAATTCCACACAATGGATGTCGTCCACCAAAAAGAAGAAGAGTTTAATCATTAATAGAGTTATCTAACAAAAGATATAAAAGAGCATTATGGCAAGATATACAGGCCCAAAATCGAGAATTGCAAGAAGATTTAAAGAACCAATCTTTGGCCCAGACAAAAGTTTGGAGAAAAGAAATTATGGTCCAGGTCAGCATGGTCCGAACAAAAGAAGACCAAAGCAGTCTGAATACGGAATCCAATTGATGGAAAAGCAAAAAGCAAAATATACTTACGGTATTTTGGAAAAGCAATTCAGAAACTTATACAAAAAAGCGAAAGCTAGTAACGGAATTACAGGTGAAGTGTTGCTTCAGTTGTGTGAGCAAAGACTCGACAACGTAGTGTACAGATTGGGAATTTCTCCAACTAGAAGTGGAGCGAGACAATTTGTATCTCACCGTCATATTACAGTAAACGGAGAAGTGTTAAACATTCCTTCTTACCAAGTAAAAGAAGGAGACGTGATTGGAGTAAGAGAGAAATCAAAATCGATTCCAGGAATCACTGCATCAATTGCTTCGAACAATAAATCTTTTGATTGGATGGAATGGAATCCAAGTGAGATGAGCGGTAAGTTTATCAAAGTTCCGGAAAGAGTTCAGATTCCTGAGAACATCAAAGAACAATTAATAGTCGAGTTATACTCTAAATAATAACTAGAACAAAAAAATAGTTAAAAAATGGCAATATTAGATTTTCAAAAACCAGATAAGGTAATCATGCTTGACTCTGACGAATTCGTAGGAAAATTCGAATTCAGACCGTTGGAGCCAGGTTATGGTATTACTGTTGGTAATGCATTAAGAAGAATTCTTTTGTCTTCATTAGAAGGTTTTGCGATTACTTCTCTTCACATTGAAGGTGTAGATCACGAATTTTCTTCTATCAAAGGAGTTGTTCAAGATGTAACTGAAATCATTCTTAACTTAAAGCAAGTTAGATTCAAGAGACAAATTGAAGGTACAGAGACTGAAACTGTAAAATTCAAAATTAGTAACCAAACTAAGTTTACAGCTGCGGATATAGGTAAAGCAACCTCGGCATTCCAAGTGATCAATACAGATATGGTAATCTGTGAATTGGATAAAGGTGTAACTCTTGAAGTGGAGCTAAACATTGGAAAAGGTAGAGGTTACAGACCTTCTGAAGAGAACAAAGATGAAAATTCTAAAATCGGAACTATCGCAATTGATTCTATTTTTACACCAATCAAAAATGTAAAATATACGGTGGAAGATTACCGTGTAGAACAAAGAACGGATTACGAGCAACTCAACTTTGAAATAACCACTGATGGATCAATCGACCCAAAGTCGGCTTTGAAAGAGGCTGCGAAAATATTGATTCACCACTTTATGTTGTTTTCTGATGAAAGAATCACGCTAGACGTTGATGAGAAGAAGAGTGAGGAAGAGTTTGATGAGACTTCGTTACACATGAGACAGTTGTTGAAAAACAAACTTGTAGACATGGAGTTGTCAGTGAGAGCACTTAATTGCTTGAAATCTGCAGACGTAGAAACACTAGGTGAGTTAGTATCTTACCACAAAAGTGACTTATTAAAATTCAGAAACTTCGGAAAGAAATCTCTTACTGAATTAGAAGAATTGATCGAGTCAAAAGGATTGGCATTCGGGATGGATGTTTCAAAATACAATCTAGAGAGCTAAAATTTATATCACGAGAGATAATAGGAAGAAATGAAACACGGAAAAAAGTTTAAAAGTTTAAGTAGAACTAAATCACACAGAAAAGCATTAATGGGTAACCTTGCTTCTGAGTTGGTTAAGCACAAGAGAATTAAAACTACTTTAACTAAAGGAAAGGAGCTAAGAAAATACATCGAGCCAGTTTTGACTAAGTGTAAAGAAGATACTACTCACAACAGAAGATTAGTCTTTAAAGCGTTGTTGAACAATGAACAAGCGAAAGGATTAGTTACTGAATTGTTTAGAGAAGTTGCTCCAAAAATCATGGACAGACCAGGGGGATATACAAGAATTATTAAGTTGCCACCAAGACAAGGAGATAATGCACCTATGTGTTATATCGAGTTGGTAGACTACAACGAGTTGTACTCCTCAGAAGGAACTACAGAAAAGAAAACTACAAGAAGAAGTAGAAGAGGAGGAGCTAAAAAAGCTGCTGAAACCACTGAGGCTGTAGCGGACAAAGCTGTGGAGGCTAAGCCAAAAGCAGAGCCAAAGGCTAAGGATACTAAACCAGCAGACTCTGAAGAAGAATAAATGAATTGTTATTAATTATTTATAAAAAGGATGTAATTTACGAATTGCATCCTTTTTTTTTAACTTATTTTTGCATAAATCAATCAATTTTAAACCGATTTAAACATGACAGAAAAGAAAAAAGCAATCTTATTGCTAGCAGATGGAACTGTTTTTGAAGGAAATGCAATTGGGAAGCCTGGAACTTATTCAGGTGAAATTGCATTTAATACGGGGATGACGGGATACCAAGAAATTTTTACAGATCCTTCTTATTACGAGCAAATATTAGTGATGACTACGGCTCATATTGGGAATTACGGAACGATACAATCGGAAATAGAGAGTGACTCAATAAAAATCGCTGGATTGATAGTGAAGAAATTTTCGGAAACTCATTCGCGCGATGGAGAAGTTACTGCGCTCAATGATTTATTAATTGAGAATAATAGAGGGGGTATTAGTGACATTGATACCAGAGCTCTAGTAAGACATATCAGAAGTAAAGGAGCGATGAACGTTATAATTTCCTCCGAGATACACGATATCGATGAGTTAAAGAATCTTTTATCCAAAACACCTTCGATGGATGGACTTGAGTTGTCGTCTAAAGTATCAACGGAAGTGGCTTTTACGATAGGAGAAGAAAATTCAACTCACAAAGTTGCTTTGGTCGATTATGGAGTAAAAAAGAATATCGTAAGATGTTTGGTTGATAGGGGGTGTTATGTTAAGGTCTTTCCATATAACACAAGTGCAGAGGAAATATTGGCGTTTAGTCCAGAGGGGATTATGTTGTCCAATGGTCCCGGTGACCCTTCGGCTATGCCCAATGAAATAAAAACGGTACAAGAATTGTCAGAAGCTGGTATTCCGATGTTTGGAATTTGTTTAGGTCATCAAATATTGGCTTTGAGTCAGGGGCTTTCCACTTCCAAGATGCACAATGGACACAGAGGAGTCAATCATCCAGTAAAGAATTTGAGAACAGGAAAAGGAGAAATAACCTCTCAAAACCATGGTTTTGTTGTGAATAGAGAAGAAGCTGAAGCTCATTCAAATATAGAAATTACTCATGTTCATTTAAATGACAACACATTGGCCGGAATGAAATTTCTAGATAGAAAAATATTCTCGGTTCAATACCACCCTGAGTCTTCACCAGGACCTAACGATTCTAGATATTTATTCGATGATTTCGTTGAAAACATCAAAGAATCCAAAGCACAATTAGTATAAGTATAAGTCAAAGAATAATCAAAAATATGAGTTACATTGTAAATGTTCACGCAAGAGAAATATTAGATTCAAGAGGAAACCCAACCATTGAGGTGGATGTATTGACCAGTGATGGGAGTATGGGAAGAGCTGCCGTTCCTTCCGGTGCATCCACAGGAGTGCACGAAGCGGTTGAATTACGAGATGGAGATTCTACTCGTTATTTAGGAAAAGGGGTTCTTCAAGCAGTCGAAAACGTCAACAATATATTAGACGAAGAATTACACGGAACTCTCATCACCGATCAATTAGCCATTGATACAATTATGAGAACTGCCGATGGAACAGAAAATAAAGGAAAAATAGGAGCTAATGCAATTCTTGGAGTTTCATTGGCTTGTGCAAGAGCTGCTTCCGATTCTTTGGGAATTTCTTTGTATTCATACTTAGGCGGAATGTTGGGAACAACTTTGCCAGTGCCTATGATGAATATTTTGAACGGGGGTTCTCATGCCGATAATAAAATTGATGTTCAAGAGTTTATGGTCATGCCATTTGGTGCTTCTACATTTAGCGAAGCTTTGAGAATGGGTACAGAGGTGTTTCATCACCTAAAAGCCGTATTGAAAGAGAAAGGATTATCAACTAACGTGGGAGATGAAGGTGGGTTTGCACCAAATTTACAATCCAACGAAGAGGGGATAAAAGTAGTAATGGAGGCAATTGAAAGAGCTGGATATGTACCAGGTAAAGACATCTGGATTGCTTTGGATGCTGCAGCTTCTGAGTTTTACAACAAAGAAGAAAATGTGTATCACTTGGAATCTACTGGAGATAAATTAACTTCAGAGCAAATGGTTGAGTTTTGGGCAGATTGGTGCGAGAAATACCCAATTGCTTCTATTGAAGATGGATTGGACGAAGACGACTGGAAAGGATGGAAATTACTTACTGAAAAAATAGGAAAGAAAGTTCAACTGGTAGGAGATGATTTGTTTGTAACCAATACAAAGAGACTAGCAAGAGGAATAGAAGAAGGTATTGCCAACTCAATCCTGATAAAAGTAAACCAAATAGGAACTTTGACAGAAACCATTGAAGCAATTCAAATGGCTAATAAAGCGGGTTATACTTCGGTAATGAGTCACCGAAGTGGCGAAACCGAAGATTCAATTATTGCAGATTTGGCTGTGGCATTGAACACAGGTCAAATCAAAACGGGCTCTGCTTCTCGAAGTGATCGTATTGCCAAATACAATCAATTGTTACGAATTGAAGAAGAATTGGGTGAAAAAGCTCATTTTCCTGGAAAGGATTTTAAATTCATCTAAGTTACAGGTAGTTAATTTTATCTAAATCCTTGTTAAGCAATTAACAAGGATTTTTTTTACTCTTTTATTTTTATTGATCGAGATAATAATGTCAGTTTTTAACTTTGTAATTATCTTTCAATAAATAAATTACATCCATTTTAAGTGTTATTTTTTGTCAAGTTTGTCTTATATTTCATTAGTAAAAATACTGTTGAATGGTCATCTTTGATAAATCAAATTCCAAATACCATGAATAATTACCTCAAACTAGTTTCTAAATTTTGTGTCTTTCTTTTGTTTCTTGTTGGATGCGAGAACCTACATTCGCAATCAAGGTTTGATCACAATCACTCTGTAAGTATCGGAACAGGGCTTTTTTCTTTGGCGGGTGCTACTTATTACTCTAATTTAAGTCAAAACGAGAATTTTGAGGTTCTGATAAATGGTGGATTTCATCTTAAATACTAATATCGGTTGAGCGAGAAATTCTCGATGGGAATAACTTACGGTTATGTGGAAGTTCAGGGAAGTTGGACAGGAACAGAAGCGAACTATATTTATCAATGGGGTTCTGTGGCAGATTTAAATTCTGGTAGTTTTTCGGTTTACTCCACTTCCATTGTAGGTCGATTTAATTGGAGTTTGATGAAAAAGGAGAAAGTAGAGGTTTATGTAGGAGCTGGTGCAGGATACATAATTGAAAATATTTCTGAGAACATTGTAGACGAAGAATTGTATGGAGTAGAGAAAAGTCAATTAGGACAACCTATTTCTGTAGAAGGTAGTTTTGGTATCAGATATTACGTAATCCCTTCACTTGGATTTTATACTGAAGTGGGAATTGCTAAATCTTTATTTCAAGTGGGTTTAGTTTTTGGGTTTTAACATCCCGATTTTCTTTCCAAAAAATACTATCTTTAGAGCTATGAAAAAAAATAACCTTTTCATTCTGCTCTCAGTGTGTGTGTTGACTCTGTTTTATAGTTTTGAGGCATTGCACGAGTACTATATTTCAATTACCAATATAGAGTACAACCCAATCTCCGAAACCATTGAGATTTCTCAACAATACATCGCGCATGATGTGGAGAAGGCTATTTTTACGAAACACAATGTACATCTTCATTTGGCGGAGCCGAATGAACATCCCAAAGCCGATAGTATTCTTGAAGTTTATTTTCGCGATAATTTTGAATTGTCTGTAGACTCTGCAATTCATTTGAATTGGGTGGGTAGAGAAGTGAAGTTGGATGAGTCACTACTCATTTATTTTCAATCTAATAAGATGAAGAGCCCTGAGAGAATAACAGTTAAAAACACCAGCCTTACAGAGGTTTTTCCGGCTCAATCGAATATTACACACGTAAAAATTGGGAGCCAACAGCATACCAAATCAATCAATAAAATAACTAACACGCATACTTTTATTTCAGAATAAACATGAAGAAAATAATCTTACTGGCTCTAGCGGGTCTTATTTCGGTTTCTGTCGATGCACAGGAATATAACAAAAACAAGTTTAGACAATTGAAACAAGAATTGCCTACACCTAATGTATATAGAACTGCCGCAGGTGCTCCAGGACATGAGTATTATCAGCAGAAAGCAGATTATTCTCTAGACATTACCTTGGATGATGAAAATCAAAAATTGTTTGGTGAAGGTTCGGTAACCTATTACAATAATTCACCAGATAAGTTGGAGTATTTGTGGGTTCAGCTGGATCAAAATGTAAGGGCATTGGATTCGGACTCAAAGAAAATTGCAACAAGCTCTATTTCGGAAGGGACCGGAATGTGGGTTATGAATTCTTTGTTGAGCGATTTTGATGGAGGTTTTAAAATTGAGTACTTAACAAAAATGGACGGGAAAGATCAATCTTACACCATCAACAAAACCATGCTTCGTATCAATTTAGAAACTCCACTGGCTCCAGGGAAATCTTTTAGTTTCAAAATGAAATGGCATTATAACATTAATGACAGAGATAAGGTTGGAGGAAGATCGGGAATGGAGTATTTTCCTGAGGAAGATAACTATATATACACCATCGCACAGTTTTACCCAAGAATGTGTGTGTACAATGATGTAGAAGGCTGGCAAAACAAACAATTCCTTGGAAGAGGGGAATTTGCTCTAGTATTTGGAGATTACAAAGTAAATATTACCACCCCAAGTGATCACGTGGTGGGCGCTACAGGAGAGTTGACAAATATTAGGGATGTCATAACAGGAGCTCAATATAATAGATTTAAACAAGCAAAAAAGTCGTATGATTCTCCAGTGATTGTTGTTACACAAAAGGAAGCGGAAGAAGCTGAAAAAAATAAAGCCACAGGAACAAAAACATGGAAATTTCATGCAAAAAATGTGAGAGACTTTGCTTTTGCAAGCTCCAGAAAATTTATTTGGGATGTAATGGCAGTAAAGCAAGAAGGAGCACCGGACGTTTTGGCAATGAGTTTTTATCCTAAAGAAGGAAACCCCTTGTGGGAACAATATTCAACCAAAGCGGTTGCTCAAACTTTAAGAACTTACTCTAAATTCACTATTCCTTACCCATATTCCAAAGCAATTTCGGTTCATTCCAAAAGTATTGGAATGGAATATCCAATGATTTGTTTCAATTTTGGACGTCCGGAGAAAGACGGAACCTACTCAGATAGAACTAAGTACGGAATGATTGGTGTTATTATTCATGAAGTAGGTCACAACTATTTTCCCATGATTATTAATTCTGATGAGCGCCAGTGGACTTGGATGGATGAGGGACTTAATACATTTCTCCAGTATTTAACCGAGCAAGAGTTTGAACGTGGATTTCCTTCAAGACGAGGTCCTGCCTACAAGATTACAGACTATATGAAAGGAGAGAAATCGAGAATTTCTCCCATTATGACAAACTCAGAATCTATTTTTCAGTTTGGAAATAATGCCTACGGCAAGCCAGCCACAGCCCTTAATATATTAAGAGAAACTGTAATGGGACGAGAATTGTTTGACTATGCGTTTAAGACCTACGCGGAAAGGTGGGCTTTCAAACACCCAACGCCTGCTGACTTTTTTAGAACTATGGAAGATGCCTCAGGGGTAGATTTAGATTGGTTTTGGAGAGGTTGGTTTTATACCACGGATCACGTAGATATATCAATGGACGAGGTTAAGTGGTTGAAAATTGATACGAAGAATCCAGAAATTGAAAAAGCTATAGTAAAGAAGAATAAGGAAGCAGAGGAAGATAGTTTTATTGGAAACATAAGAAATAAAACTGCTATAGAAACTACTTACAACGAAAGAGATAAAAGCCTGAATGATTTTTACACCTCTTACGATGAGTTTGAAGTAACTGACTCTGATAAAGAAAACTATCAGAAATACTTGTCGAACTTAACTGAGAAGGAAAAGGAATTGATAGAAGGGGAATATAATTTTTATGAAATTACGTTTACCAATGTAGGTGGGCTAGTAATGCCTATTATTCTTGAGTTTCAATATAAAGATGGAACGAAAGAAAAAATTCATATTCCTGCCGAAATTTGGAAAATGACTTCTGAAGGTGGTGAAAATCAATCCGTCACTAAGGTGTTTGTGAAGAAAAAAGAGGTGGCGAACATTGTATTGGATCCAAACCTAGAAACAGCTGATTGCGATAGAGGAAATAACTATTGGCCTCACCAGGCAGTTCCGTCAAAATTTAAGCTGTACACACAAGGAAAGGCTAAGAAACCTTCTCCGCCCAATGCGATGCAAAAAGCAAAGAAATAATGACAGAAGACCGGTTGACTTTCAATCGGTCTTTTTTTTATCATTTTAGATGACTCAAAAATTCGAACACTTCCTGGACATTTTGTGAAGAGGGAAGGGTGATAAAATGAAGTTTTACTCCTTTCTTGTTTAATCGTAATGAGTGGAATCCAGGCATGTCCATTAGACCCAATAGCTTTAACTGTAGGAGAAAACTCTCCTTATTGTAGGTAAGATAAAACTGTTTGAATACTTGAGAGTTTCGTAGTTTTTTTCTCACTACATTCAGTATTCCAGATTTGTGAATCGAGAGGTGAATTCTTTCTTCCAATGTAGGATTCTTGAAAAGAATTGAGAGTCGTTATACAAATACTCCATCGTGGTAGCTGGCATCACCGGTAGTAGCCAAACTTCTTTTTCACGAAATACGGATGGTATGACAAGAAGAGGAAAGAGTATACTGAACAAGGTAAGGGCGGTAGCTCCCATCGCGAGAATAGTTGTTTATCTCAGAAAATTTCTCCCAATCTTTGGCAATGTTTTGCATTATTTTGAACCAAGAAGAGTCACTGGTCAGTGTACTTTCGTTTGTGATTGCCATAGTGAAAGATATAAAAAAACCTCATAAGTCTTTGGGCTTATAAGGTTTTAATTATTTGGTATTTAACCTACGATTATTCAACTCCGTGCATAAGTTTCTTTAGAGGGAAACTTAAAAGGAATAAAACCAATCCGGCTACAATTGGAATAATAACAAGAATTTGGAAGAAATCTGCCATTGATGATTCATTGGCAATTTTTTCCATATATCCGGAGAATGATCCCGCGATTTTGTTTCCCATCGCAGAGGCAAAAAACCATATTCCGAACATAATTCCTACTAATCTTTTGGGAGAAAGCTTACTCACATAAGACAATCCTACTGGCGATAGAGATAATTCTCCCATTGTATGTAACAGATAAGCAAGCACCAAGAAAATCATACTTACTTTTTCAATGTCTGACATATCTCCACCAACAAAACCTGCTGCTCCATACACCAACGGTATAAATCCTAATCCTAACAGAATCAAACCAATTGCAAATTTTTGAGGGCCATTTGGATTTATTTTGGTTTTAGCTAGTTGTGCCCATATAAAAGAGAAGAGTGGAGCTAGCGTAAAAATAAAAAGAGCATTTAAGCTTTGGAACCACGTAGCTGGAACCTCTAAGTTTTCTGCTTTAAATTGGTCGTATATCATGTATACCATAATTCCACCTAACAGAACAACACTTAGTCCCATAAATCCCATTGCTCCTGCATATTTTTTTCCAAGAACTTTGGTAACTCCAAGAAATAAGTACAACAGGATAACCAGTGGCAACAAAGAAATAATCGAGCTTAACACTTTAAACCACATTCCGTCACCCTCCAAACTTCTGTCGGTATATTCGCTCGCAAAAATATTCAAACTACTTCCTGCTTGCTCGAAAGCTGCCCAGAAAAAAATAGAGAAGAAAGCCAAAACACCTACCACAACAAGTCGCTCCTGTTCCATTTTTGAAAGTGGAGCATTTTTCACATCTTCAACAGAATCTAGCAAGTCTTGGTTTTCGGGTAAATTTCCATTTTTTGGAGGTAATCCGATATTTCCAAACATTTTTTGAGCTAGTTGAAACTGAATCATCCCAATCACCATAAATACACCGGCAAGCCCAAATCCGTAATGCCATCCCATATTTTCGGCTAAGTAACCACATAATATAGAACCTAAGAACGCACCCACATTAATTCCTTGGTAGAAAATAGTATATCCCGAATCCTTTTTCGGAGATCCATCTTCATACAACTGTCCTACGATAGAAGAGATATTGGGTTTAAAGAAACCATTTCCAACGATAAGTAAGGCCAGTCCTAGATAAAAAGCAGGCATAGGATCAAAAGCCAAAGCAAAGTGACCCAAAGACATTAACACAGCTCCCATGGTAATTGCTTTTCTGTAACCCAGCAACTTATCTGCAATGATTCCTCCCAATATAGGGGTGATGTAAACAAGCATGGTGTACCAACCATATAGACCTCCGGCATCTTCTGATGACCAACCTAATCCAGGATTGTCGCTCGTGATTTCCTCTACCAAATAGAGAACCAACAAAGCTCTCATTCCGTAATAACTAAATCTTTCCCACATCTCGGTGAAAAATAGTACGAACAATCCTACTGGATGTCCAAATACTTTTTTGTCAATTGCATCATTGCTTTCCATATAATCTTATGTAAATTTTGGTTAAGTCCCTAAATTAAGACAAATTTTTAATTTCGGAAGATGAATACTGAAATAAATAAAGTTTCTATTCCATAAACATAAATAATCTTGTATTTTTAAAATATGAAAAAAATCACATACATACTCGCTTGTTGCTCACTGTTAGTTGGGTGTACAAACCAATATGAATCCAATACTATGGAAAAACAAAACTCACAGGTATCCACTATGCTAGATGTTCATTCCTATGCTGATTTCAGTAAAGCGTATACCACCCATTTATTTTTAGATTTGACAGCTGATTTTGACAAAAAAATATTGTCGGGGATTGCAGCTCACACCATTCAAAATAATAAGGCTAATGAAATTATCTTTGATACCAAAGAATTGACAATTCTCAAGGTGGTTATAAACGACAAGGGAGAAGAGGTAGAGTTTTCCTTGGGAGAGGAAGATGAATTTAAAGGAACACCGCTAAAAGTGGCAATTACTCCCAACACTACCAGAGTAGAAATTCATTACTCCACAAGTCCACATTCTGAGGCAGTTCAGTGGCTTTCTCCTCAACAAACAGCAGATAAAACAGATTCATTTCTTTTTACTCAAGGAGAAGCAATATTAACCCGTTCTTGGATTCCAACTCAGGATTCTCCGGGTAATAAAATCACTTATTCTGCAAGAATAAAAGTGCCCGATTCGTTGACTGCCGTAATGAGTGCAAACACCACTGTGTCCAAAAATGGATTGTTTGAATTTGAAATGAAACAACCCATACCTAGTTACTTAATAGCCTTGGCGATAGGAAAGTTGGAGTACAAATCTTTGGGAAAGAGATCGGGTGTATACGCAGAACCAAGCATGATGCAGGCTTGTTATAACGAGTTTGAAGAATTGGAGGCCATGATTGATGCAGCAGAGAACTTGTACGGACCTTACGCATGGGAACAGTATGACGTGATTGTTCTTCCTCCAAGTTTTCCATTTGGTGGAATGGAAAACCCTCGATTAACTTTTGCAACCCCAACCATTATTGCGGGAGATAAATCTCTTACTTCACTCATTGCTCACGAATTGGCTCACTCTTGGTCGGGAAATTTAGCCACCAATGCCACTTGGGATGATTTTTGGCTCAATGAAGGGTTTACCGTATATTTTGAACGAAGAATTGCCGAAGCGCTCTATGGAAGAGACTATTCAGAAATGCTGGCTTTGTTAGGATTTCAGGACTTGACTCATACTTTGGCTGATTTGCCAGCAGAAGATACGCGATTAAAACTAGATTTGGAAGGAAGAAGTCCCGATGATGGAATGTCTGACATTGCCTACGAAAAAGGGTATTTTATGTTGAGAATGATAGAAGAGACTGTGGGTAGAGATAAATTTGATTCTTTTCTTAAGACTTATTTTGAACAATTTAAGTTTAAAAACCTCACTACCGAAGTGTTTTTAGACTACATACATGACGAGCTGCCCGCTACGCAAAATATGAATCTCAAAGAATGGATTTACAAACCTGGACTGCCAGAAAATTGTCCTGTTGTGGTTTCCAATAAATTCGAAAAAGTGGATGAAGTGAGGATTTCGCAAACATATGTTACAACCCCTGCTGTGACAAAAGATTGGACTACGCACGAGTGGCTTCACTTTTTACGAGGGATTGATACTTCTTGGACTATGGAGAATTATGCCAAAGCGGATGAATTGTTTTCTTTCACCACTTCCACCAACTCAGAAATTGCCGCAGCGTGGTTCGAGAAATCCATTAGAGCTTCCTATCAGCCAGCCTATGAGGCTCTTGAAGCTTTTTTAATCAAAGTGGGAAGAAGAAAATTCTTGACACCGCTTTACAGAGCCATGATCGAATCAGGAAAGAAAAATATGGCCAATACGATTTATCAAAAAGCGAGGCCTAACTATCATTTTGTGTCCAGCAATACAATGGATGCCTTATTGGGATATAGCCAATAAATAGTGAGAGTTGAATCTACCTAGAACCAATACTGGAATAATCCATCCATCAAATCCATCTATTACATGAAGCAATTTTTTATTCTAGTTACTCTAATCTGGTCTGTGCACATAACCGCACAAACTGATACCAAACAGAATGTACACAAAGGTTTGCTTTGGGAAATAACTGGAAACGGACTCACCAAAACTTCTTACTTGTATGGTACAATGCATGTTAGCGGTCGAATTGCCTTTCATTTAGGAGAAGAGTTTTTTAATGGCTTGTCTTCGGTAGATGCGGTAGCGTTGGAATCCAATCCTATTATTTGGCTAGATGAGATTGTAGAATCTCCTTTGGCCAATAATTATTTAGGACGCTATGCAATTGAAAGTCAAGTTTACAAGGGGTTTTATCAAGAAGCATTTAAAATAGAACCACCTGAGAATAAAGATTTTGCACAGGCACTTTCGGCAAATCACTTTTTGGCCAATTGGATGTTGTACCGAGAAAGCGCTCAAAACAAAGAGTTTGAGGAGGATACCTTTCTCGACATGTTTGTTTATCAAGCCGGCAGCAAGCAAAATAAACCCGTATATAGTTTAGAAAACTTTACTCAAACCAGTGCCTTTTCTATGATGGCTCGGATTCCAGATTCTGAACCTAAAGAAACCTCTGAATGGTACAGAAAACTAACCAAAGAAAAGAGTTACTATGAAATATTAGAAGATTCGTACAGGAATCAAGATTTGGATATGCTGGATTCGTTGCAAAAAGAGACCTCATCGCGAAACAACATGAAGTATATGTTGTACTTGAGAAATGAAATTATGGCTCAGAATATTGATTCTATTATTCAGTCGGGTACAAGTTTATTTATTGGAATTGGGGCAGCTCATTTAGCGAAAGATAAGGGTGTTATAGGTTTGCTTCGTGCAAAAGGGTATCAAGTGAAGCCTGTATCTCGCACGTTCTCCCAACAAGCAAAACTTGAGAAAGAAAAACTAAGTAAATCAAAAAAATCGGTTCCTTTTTCTCATACTTATTCTACGGAGTTATTTTCTATCAAAACACCGGGGAAAGTATATGAAACACCGGCACGAAACTTTGAGAGACAATTTTTCTCTCCAGAATTAACCAACGGTACATTTTATACGGTGAAAGTATTGAGCAAATACAATCACTTGAATGGGAACACTCATCGAAGTTACTTAATGAAAATCGATAGTTTATTGTTTGAGAATATTCCGGGAAAAATAGAATCTAAAAAGCAGAGTGAGTTGCACGGCTATCCGGGGCTAGATATTGTAAACAGAACAAGAACTGGAGATGTTCAGCGGTACCAAATAATAGAGACTCCTTTGCATGTAATGATTATAAAAATGGGAGGAAAGCACGATTTTGTTCAAAAAGAAAGTGATCAATTTTTCCGAACGATAGAGTTAACAAAACACTCAAAAGACTGGCAAGAGGTTTCAACTATCAAAAAAGATTTTACAGTTCGAGTACCTTCCTATTTTCACATAAAAGGGAATACGAAAGCTACTTCTATGTACACCCATCCCGAGATAGAAGCATTTGACTTGACAGACTCTTCCTATTATTTGCTCAAAAGAGCTTCCCTGCATGATTTTGAATTCATAGAGGAAGATGCGTTTGAATTGAAAAGACTGGCAGAGAAGTTTTTCGAAGAACTGGATGCCGATTCAGTCCAGATTGGGGAGGAAATGAATGGAGATTATCCCTCAAATATGAGTCAAGCTAAAACCAAAGACGGAAATGAGTTAAGGGTAAAAATAATCGTCAAAGGGGCTTTTTATTACCTCATGGCAACCACGAGTAGGGATCAACAGAAGTTTCAGGAATTTTTTGATTCTTTTCAATTTACCGAACAAGAGTATGGATTTGAGTTTGAAAATAGAGTAGACTCTTCCATGTATTTTACGGTGAATTCAAATTACGTATCTCCTAATCCTTATAAACAAATGATACGAAAAGGATACGAGAGAAAAAGGGAGCGAAAACAGAAAGAGGATAAATCCTATCTCTCGAGTAAAATGAAACAAACCTATTATTCTGAGAATTATGAGAGAATTTTGGTAGAATACGATAAGTTTCATCGGTATCAATCGTTCAAGCATCTTGATACAGTGTTCAACCGAGAGATTCGTTATTTTTTAGGCAAAGAAAAACTCGTATTGTCTTCCCAAACGAATGGAGAAACTGGTTCTATTTCGTATGTAGACGCACTGTTTACCGATACTAATACAAGCCGTGTAATAAGAAAGAAATACCTTGTAAACAAAGGAACTTTGTACACGCTCACGGCAAATTTGGATTCGACAGGGAACAACTCACAATTTATCGAGTCATTTTTCTCAACCTTCACACCTTATGACTCTTCCAGCCAATTGGCCTTGACAGAAAGTAAATCCACCCTATTTTTTGAGGCAATACATTCTCAGGATAGCACAGAGAAAGAACGGGCACTAAAGTCCGTTGTAACCACCATAGAGTTTGAGGAGAAAGATGTAAATAAAATAATAGAGGTGATTGATTCTTATGCTTTTCCAACTAAACATATTGAAGCAAAAGCAAAATTAATAGAAGCATTAGGGGGGTTAAAAAGCCCTAACATACTTCCTTTTTTGACAGAGTTGTATGAAAAAGTAGAGGATACGGCTATGTTTCAATTGGCAATATTGAGAGCCTTGTCTGCCCAACAAACAAAGGAATCTGCTAAAACCTTGGTGGAGCTGATAGAGAAAGACATCCCATTAAGTTCGTCAGGGTGGGGAACTTCGGCAGTTTTTTACTCCTATTACGATTCGTTGGAGCTCACAAAATATTTATATCCAGAGTTGTTTAACTTCACATTTGTGGAGGAATATCAACGACCTATCTACGAGTTGATGTTAAAGGCAATCGATAGTAATGAACTCAAAACAACTATCCTGAAGAAAGAGTATAAACAGATTCTGAGGGAGGCAAAAATTGAGTTGAAATCACAAATTAGTTCGGAGCAAACCGCAAAAGCCAAGGAGGAAAAGAGAAGGTATTATTACAGGAGTTATAAAAATCAAGGGAATTACAAACTTATTCGATACTGCAGAATGTTACTTCCTTACTACTCCAAAACGGAAGTGAAGGAGTTTTTTGTCAAATTGGAGAAAGTACAAGATTACCAAATTCAAACAGACTTGGCTTGCTTACTCCTGCGGCACAACTTGGAAGTTCCTCAAGAAAAATGGGAGAGATTGGCATCCGACATCATCAACAAAGAGCATTTGTACAAGTCTCTCAAAAAAATAGGAAGACTCGAGTTGTTTCCTCCCGATGAGTTGACTCAAGAGGGGATATGTAAATCTTTGTTGTATGAAAGAGGATTTAACTTTGAGAAGGATTCTTTATTATTTCTCTCCAAAGAAGAAGCAGAAGTAAAAGGACAGAAAGGATTTGTGTATTTTTTTCAATCAAAAGGCGAAAATGACGACAATTGGGAGTTAGATTACATTGGACTTCAGCCCATGGATGCAAGTCAGGTGAATGTGTTGAATCTTTTTAAAAAGAAGGGAATAAAAATTGGAAAAGACAAAGATGTGAGGGAGATGATAGAGGAAAAAATGAAGGAAATACGAGTAAAAGATCATCCGAGAGCGGATGAATCGGAAAATAGTTTTGGCGGTGGATATGACTATTTTTAATACCTTAGTTCCACAAAAAAAAATAAATGACCACGCGAATTGAAGTTTCCTGAGAATAACATAAAAAGATGGGCGATTTTTGCTTTTGATTTGCTGGCTTCGCTTTTTGCGTTGTTTTTGGCTTACGCATTGCGGTTCGATTTTTTTAGCGCTCAGCAAGGATTCGAGGAGGAATTTAAAGTTTTGTGGTCGGCCTTGCCGTTTTTTGTCTTGGTGAGAGCCTTGTTTTTTTACTTTGGAAAAACCTACGTAGGAATAATTCGATATACAAGCACAGAAGATGCCAAACGAATTTTCTATGTGGTTACTGGCGGCACGCTGGTCTTTATCTTATTCAGTGTGCTGAGGTATTACCTATTGGATGAAAAATACTTTCTTCCTCGACCTATTATTGCGATCGAATATTTGCTCACTTTGTTCTTTATGGTGGCAGCAAGAATTGCAGTAAAATTGAGTTACCATGAAGGGCGAAAAGATACCGAGGACATGGATAATGTCATTATTTACGGAGCCGGTGAGATGGGAAGTATTGTATGCCGAACTCTTACGGAGTCTGCCAATATAAGACAACGAGTTGTGGCATTTATTGATGATAATCCAAAAAAATCAGGCAACACGCTGTTAGGTATAAAAGTATTTCATTCCAGTAAACTGAAAGAAATTGTGGAAAAGCAGCAAGTAAAAACTTTGCTGGTTGCCTTTCAATCTCCAGATATTGAAAAGAAAAACCAGTTGCTCGATACCGCGCTTAATCTGTCTTTAGAAATCTTGAACACACCGAGAGTGGAAAACTGGATTGACGGAAGGCTAAATGTAAATCAAATAAAGAAGATAAACATTGAGGACTTACTAGGCAGAAAAGAAATAGAACTAGATCGAAAGAAGATAGCGCAAGATATTGAAAACAAAATTGTGCTGGTGACTGGTGCTGCAGGTTCAATAGGAAGTGAAATGGTGCGCCAACTCTTACATTTTTCTCCAAAAAAAATTATTTTGCTCGATCAAGCCGAGTCGGGGTTGTACGATTTGGAACAAGAATTAATTGACTCTTCTGAAAAATTAGAAATGGTGGTAGGCGATATTTCTAATCATCACCGAATAGAGCGGGTTTTTTCTCATTTTAGGCCTTCTATGGTTTTTCATGCGGCTGCGTACAAACATGTACCGCTGATGGAGGACAATCCTTGTGAGGCCATAGAAACCAATGTACAAGGAACCAGAAACTTAGTGAATCTTGCGGATTCTTACAAGGTTGACAAGTTTGTCATGATTTCTACAGACAAGGCAGTAAACCCAACCAATGTAATGGGGGCTTCTAAGCGAATAGCGGAAATTATCGCTCAAAAAAAGAGTGAAACTTCAACCACAGCCTTTATCACCACTCGTTTTGGAAATGTATTAGGGTCTAATGGCTCCGTAATTCCACTCTTTAAAAGACAAATTGAAAGAGGAGGGCCGCTCACTGTAACCCACGAGGAGGTGACTCGATTTTTTATGACAATTCCAGAAGCTTGTCAACTGGTTTTAGAGGCCGGAACTTTAGGAAAAGGAGGGGAGATTTTTGTGTTTGATATGGGAGAATCTGTCAAAATTATTGATTTGGCCAGAAGAATGATTAAGTTATCAGGTTTTGAACCCGAGAAAGAAATAAAGATAAAAATTACCGGATTGCGTCCTGGTGAAAAATTGTACGAAGAAGTGTTGAGCGATTTAGAATCAAGTTTGCCTACTCATCATCCTCAAATTTTGATTGGAAAAATAAGAGAGATAAATCCTGAGGTAGATGATCAGATATCCCGACTTATTCAATTAGCTGGAGATCAGCAAAACGAAGAAGCAGTAAAAGAGATGAAAAATATCGTCCCCGAATTTTTGAGTAACAATTCTGTTTTCAATAAATTAGATTAATCAAAATCCATAGTCAGAATGAATCAAGAAGTAGAAGAATTAGAAAAGAAAATAGAAAATTACATCGGTGCTGCCAGTAATATTGAGCTTAAGTTTCAGTATCAAGAACAAGACAAAGAGGTGAAACTGGATTTAATTACTTTCAACCCTAAACATAACCAATCATTTTTGTTTCATTCGGCAATAGGGTTTGGAAAAATTGATGCGTTGTACAAAATGCTCGATTACCTAAAAAATTACAAAGAAAAAGAGAGTTCCTATACCATTCAATGGTCGCTAAAAGAAAGCACCGAATTAAATACTTCGTATTTTAGAGCTTCAAATTTGCTCTCGGCTATAGAGAAGTTTTACTTTGAACGAGATGTAAATTCCACCGTTGTATTTAGTGTTGTATTAAACCCAATATCATGAAAAAGGAGACGAAAAAAAGCCAAACTAAATTACAAGTACGATTTAATGATTTAGACATGGCAGGTCATGTTCATAATTCAGAATATTTGAATTACTTCGAAATTGGAAGAATCGACTTTTTCAACAAAGTAATTGCTCCAGAGTGGGACTGGAAGAAAAGAGGGATTCTAGTGGCCCGAAATGAAGTAGATTATCTGCAAGCTACTCATTTTTATGATGAGCTTTTTGTAGAAACTTCCTGCGAAGATTTAGGTAAAAAAAGTATTACGCTGGAGTATAAAATCTTTAAAGAAAAAGACGGAGTAAAACTCCTTTGCACGAAAGGACGCAGTATTCTGGTTTGTTATGATTTTGAACTCAATGAATCCGTGGAAGTATTTGACGAGTGGCGAGAAGCCATAGAAAATTAGGGTCTAGCTTTGATGAAACAAAGCTAGACCCAAAATTAGTTCGACTTATGCTTCAACCGAAGAGGAAGAATGCGCTAAATTCATAAAATCTTCGAACAAGTTCTCGTTTTTGTTTTTGTTGTACCAAATTTGCAACTCTTTTTTGAATTCTGCATCCACATATCCATGTTTGGCCTTGTATTCTTGTACCATTTGTGTGGCAATACTTGGTCTTGGTCCCCAGGTTCCAGTCACTTTATTGTTCTGTACTTGAATCAATTTTGGAATCGCTTGAGCCCCATTGGTCAAGTATTCATTCATTAGTTCTGGTTGCTGATCTCTCAATACAATTCTCAAGGTAATAGCTGGATTTAGTTCTGCCATTTTATTGATTGCAGGCAAATTTTGGGCTGCATCGCCACACCATCCTTCACTAATCACTGTCCAGGCAGTGGGCTCGGTAATAGATTGGATTGCAGCAACCACATTTTCGGGAATTTCGGTCGTTTTATCCAATCTTTTCATTCTGCTGTGATTTAATTTGCTGTACCCTACCAAAGACTCCGGTCCATTGGCAGTTGTCGATTTGTTTTCGGCTAACAAATCTTCCACTAATTTTCTATATTCACTGTATGAGTAACTATGTTGTAAGGCTTTTTCTAAGTAATTCATAATGCTTTTTTTAGTTAAACGGCAAAAACAAGAACTTCTTACACAGACCAATTTTAAACTCTGTTAAGACTTCTTTAAAAAATCAAAAACACTTGGCAACGTACTAACTTTAAAGTAAATTCGTTTTAACAAATCTAACTGTTATGTCACGTAAATTTCACGAATCAAAAGTAAAAAAGATGAGCAAAATGAAGAAAATATTAAAATGGGTAGGAATTACTTTTCTTCTCTTACTTATCGCCCTGGTTTCTTTGCCGTTTATTTTCAAAGGAAAATTAATCGAGGTAGTAAAAGAAGAAGTAAATAATTCCGTAAATGCTCAAGTAGATTGGGGCGATTTTGATCTTACTATTTTCAGTTCGTTTCCAAATTTTTCTTTTGAAATAGACAATGTAAAAGTCTTGGGAGTGGAGGAGTTTGAGGGAGTAACCTTGGCAGGCATCAAACACACGGCCATAGAATTGGATGTGATGAGCGTAATTAGTGGTGGCAAAATTAAGATTAACAGTATTTTGATTGAAGAACCCGAAATAAATATATGGGTAAATAAAGATACTTTGGCAAATTATGATATCGCCAAGACTTCTGAAGAAAAAGTGGAGGAATCAATAGATGCATCTGCTACACAGTATGAAATTGGACTCAAAAAACTAATCATCTCTGGAGCCAATCTTACCTACAAAGATGAAGTTGCCAATATGGGTTCCCAGATACAGAATATGGATTTTGAATTGTCTGGTGATTTTACACAAGATGTCTTTGATGTATTGATTGCTTCGTCCATTGATGAGTTAACCGTGACTGATGGTCCAATATCCTATTTGAGTAAGACCCACGTATCTTTAGATGCAGAAATAACCATTGATAAATTCGAAAAATATACACTGAAAGAAAATGTACTGAAGCTGAATGAACTGGAGGTAGAGTGCGATGGATTTTTAGAAATGTTGGCCGATAGAATGACAATGGATTTAACATTTGGATCCAAGCAAACTGAGTTCAAACATATTTTATCACTTGTTCCTGCCGTTTACATGACTGATTTTGAATCCGTAAAAACCAAAGGTAAATTTGCTTTGAATGGAATGATGAAGGGAGAAATGAAAGGAGAAGACTATCCTCAATTTGATATCTCTATGGCCATAGAGGAAGGGTATTTTAAATATCCTGATTTGCCAAATTCTGTGACAAATATTGGAGTAAAAACAAGAATTACTCATCCACAAGGAGAGTTAGATTTGATGGTGATTGATTTGAGTAAGTTTTCGATGAAATTGGCAGAAAACCCCATAAATGGAAATTTGAAAATTTCGAACCCCATGACCGATCCACTTATTTCTTCTGAAATACTAGCTGAATTAGATTTAGCTAAACTAGGAACGGTAATACCCATGGAGGAGAACGAAAAGTTGAATGGAACAATCTCTGCGGACATCGTTTTGGCAGGAAGAATGTCTTCCATTGAGAAAGAGGAGTATCAAAACTTTAAAGCAGAAGGAGATGTCGTAGTTGCTGGTATGCAATATGCTTCGAAAGAGTTGCCTTACGAGGTTTTTGTGAATGCTATGGAAATGAAGTTTTCACCACAATATGTAGACTTAAAAAAATTAGATACAAAAATTGGAAAAAGTGATCTTCAGGCAAAAGGAAAAATAGATAATATTCTCCCTTATTTGTTCAACAATGAAATTCTGAAAGGAGACATGCACGTAACCTCGACCTTGCTAGATGTGGACGATCTGATGAGAACTGTAGAGGAAGAAACTGCAACAGAAACTGCGGAGCAAGACTCATCTGTGGCTTACGAAGTGATTAAAGTTCCTGCGATCTACGATTTGAACCTGACGACAGACATCAAAGAAATGATGTATGACGGAACTTCTATCAAAAATATTAGGGGAGGAGTAAGCGTGAAGGAAGAAATAGCAAAGCTCAATACTGTGAATTTAGATATGCTAGATGGAAACGTGGTACTTAATGGAAGTTATAATACTCAAAACACAAATCCAGTTGTGAACTTTGATTATGAAGTAAAAGGAGTAGACATTGAGCAAACAGCCGCATTTTTTGGAGCAGTAGAAACTATTGCGCCCATTGTAAAAAATTGTAAAGGAAAAATTTCTACCAATTTAAAAGTAAAGACAGAATTGGATCAAAATATGGAACCAATTTACAATACCATGAACGGTAAAGGAGGTTTGTTTGCAAATAACCTGACTGTGGAAGGAGTAAAATCGCTCCAAAAAATTGCAACTATCTTAAAATTACAAGAACTTGCCACTCAGAGCGTAGATAAACTGAAATTAGCGTTTGAATTTAAAGAGGGAAGAGCTTTTGTAAATCCTTTCGACATTAAATTATCTGGCATAAATTCAACAATTTCCGGATCTACAGGTTTTGACCAAACCATTGCGTATGATGTGACCATGCAAGTACCCAAAGCAAAACTGGGAAATAAAGCCAACGAAGTTGCAGAATCTCTGCTGGGTAAAGCAAAAATTGCAGGTCAGCAACTTAACATCCCTGATGTGATTCCAGTTAAGTTTAAGATTGGCGGTACGGTAACTTCTCCTCAAGTATCGGGAGATCTGAAAAACAAAGCAACCAGCGTAGTAACCGACCTCAAAGACAAGGTGGTAGATACGGTGAAGAAAACATACAATGCTCAAATAGATAAATTAATGAAGGAGGCAAGAGAGCAGGGAGATAAATTAAAACAAGAGGCTAAAATACAAGCAGATAAACTGAGAAAAGATGGAGAAAAAGCAACTTTAGAAGCAAAAAAGAAAACAGATGAAATTGCTGAAGAGGCAAGGAAAAAAGCGAAAGAAGAGGCAGAGAAATTGGCGAACAAAGGAGCGACTCCATTTGAAAAACTGGCAAACAAAAAAATTGCCGAATCAGGACAGAAAAAGGCTTTTGAACAAATTGAAAAAACCAAACAAAAGGCCTATGCTCAATCCGAAACCCTGACGAATCAAGCGAACGACAAAGCCGATAAAATTGAAGAAGAAGCTGATAAACAAGCTCAGAAACTATTGGAGTCGGCACAAAATAAGGCAGACGCCTTGAAAAAATAAAAACAATACTACGTTGCTAGAAAGACTATGATGACAAAATATGTAATACTACTTTTTCCTTTTTTAACCTTTTCACTTCTTGCTCAAGAACAGTGCGAACTTCCCGATAATGGGAAAGTGAAAAAATTGTACGAAAAGGCATTAGATAGAAAAAAAACAAAAGACCCAGAGAAAAGACTGGAGCTCATGAAAGAGGCAATTGAGGAGGACGAAACCTGTGTGCCTTGCTATTGGGAATTGGCAAAACGGAGCTATTCTGAGGCAAAATACAACAAGACTTCGTATGCCAAAGCTATAGAGTATTACATGGAAGTAGAGGAGTTGTGTCCGAATTATCATTCGGATATTTATTACTATCTCGGACTGATGAATTATCAGGAGTCAAATTCTAAAGAGGCTGAAAAGTATTTCAAGAAATTTGTTGAATTCAAAGATAAAGATGACAGAAAGTTTGATAAATACTACCTAGACAAAAAGAAAGCTGCGGAAAGAGTCCTTCCAGAGCTTAATTTCAACAATACATTTTTCAACAATCCTGTTCCGTTTTCTCCTGCGATAGTTGAAAATGTTTCAACGTCTGGTGAGGAATATTTACCAATGATTTCGGCCGATGATGAAAATTTGTTTTTTACAAGAGTTTATTCTAAAAAAGGACTCGGGGATATAGTCTCCACACGCATTGAGGAATTAGTTGTGGCAACAAGAAATGCACCGGATGAAAGTTTTGATGGTGGTGAGGCATTGCCCAAGCCATTCAATGTAGGGCAAAATTACGGGGGAGTTTCTATTTCGCTAAACAACAAAGAATTGTACTTGTGTGCTTGTAGCCAAGTTAATAACTACAACAATTGCGATATTTTTGTTTCCAATTATGAGTACAAAAAAAATGAGAAGACCGGAAAATATGAATATCACTGGAGTGAGTTACAGAATTTGGGCGAGGCGATAAATGGTGAAACTACTTGGGAGGCTCAACCCTCTATCTCGGCTGACGGAAAAACACTTTACTTTGCCACGAGCAGACCCACTTCTGAGGGGATTGATATTTATTACTCCGAAAAACAAGAAAATGGACAATGGGGAAAGGCTAAAACTATAGGGAGTGTAATCAATACACCAGGAAATGATAAAGCACCCTTTATGCATACCGACAGTAGAACGATATACTTTGCCTCCCAAATTTCGGGAGACAGAAGAGGAGCAGGGGATTACGATATTTTCTTTTCTAAACAAGATGAAAATGGAACTTGGAGCGAACCAAAGAATTTGGGTTATCCTATAAATACCGCTCAAGCCGAAGATGGTCTTATCGTAAATATCACGGGTTCGACTGCTTATTTTTCTTCGGGGAGAATAAAAAATGGAGCAGGAGGAAAAGACATTTATTCTTTTGAATTACCCAAAGAAGCCAAGCCAGACAAAGTAGTATTGATGAAAGGTACCCTAGAAAATGAAAAAGGAGGGACGGTGAACGAGGCAACATTATCATTGAATTACCAGGACGAGTCAAAAAATAAAGAAATAGATATCGTGACCGATGATGGAAGTTTTGCCGTAGCGATAAACATGGAAGAGGAAGAAAAAGTAGTGGTAACCTTAGAAAAAGAAGGAACGACTTACCAATCCAGACTGGTAAGAAGCGAGGAAGCCAAAGGAGGAGTGATTAAGAATCGGAACATTGAGGTGAAGTCTCTGACAAAAGGTCAGAGCTTTGATATTAAGGACATTGTGTTTGCGACTAACTCCTATGAATTGAACGAAGATGCTCAATTTATTCTTACCAATTTTTTAGCTTATTTGAAAAAAAATCCCAGTATTTCGTTCCGTGTGGTAGGACATACCGATGACATAGGTGATGCGAAAAAAAATCTAGTTTTGTCTGCAAACAGAGCCAATGCAGTGAAACAATTTTTAGAAAAAGGAGGAATCAGCTCCTCTCGAATTTCCTCAGAGGGAAAGGGTGAATCCACACCCAAAGTTCCTAATAATTCGGATGAAAACAGGCAAATAAACAGAAGAACTGAAATAATCGTTTTAAGTTTGTAGATGAACGAAAATGAATTGTCCGATTTTTTGAATGCCAAAACGATGGAGTACAACAATCCTCGTTTTATAGAAAGTGACCCTATTAGTATTCCGCACCAGTTTTCTAAAAAAGAAGATATTGAAATAGCTGGACTTTTGGCAGCAACTATTGCCTGGGGACAAAGAAAAACAATCATTGCTAATGCGAATAAGATGATTGAGCTAATGGATTTTTCCCCTCATGAATTTGTCATGAATCATGAGAAATCCGATTTGACTCGTTTCGATTCTTTTAAGCACAGAACATTTAATTCCGATGATTTAAAATATTTTATCACCGCTCTGCGACATATTTACTTAATTCATGGAGGAATTGAAAAAGGATTTTCCGAAGGGCTGACTGAGCACTCCACAGATTGCTCGGGAGTTATCGAACATTTTCGATCACTATTTTTTGAACTGGCTTTAGAAAAAAATCATCGAACTCAGAAACATGTGTCTAGCCCCAAAAAAGGATCTGCTTCCAAGCGGTTGGTCATGTATTTGAGATGGATGACACGAAAAGACAATTGCGGAGTAGATTTTGGATTATGGAAATCCATTTCGCCTAGCATACTGTCTTGCCCTCTTGATGTTCACTCGGGAAATGTTGCTCGAAAATTGGGTCTATTGTCAAGGTCCCAAAACGACTGGAAAGCCGTCAGGGAGTTAGATCGTGCTTTAAGAAAAATGGACTCCGAAGATCCGTCTAAATACGATTTTGCCCTATTTGGATTGGGAGTTTTTGAAGGATTTTAGTCCAGATAACTTCCTTTGGATAGTTCCCATCTGTCTCCTTCTGATGTTTTTACAACGAACTCATCATTAGTCAATCGAAGGATTATAGGAGTAATGGTATTCCCATCGGCATGGTCAATGTTGAGTTTCTTTTTTTGATCCACAAATTCCCATTCCAACTTGGTTTCATTTTTTTTCCCAATACCTCCAATTCGTAGGAGCCAGTTCCGTCTTTATCAAACTCATAAGTGAGGCTTTAATTGCTGGTTGGCGTAGAAATATTCCCGTCATCTTCGGTTATTTTATCCACGTTCCCGAAACCCTTGTTTTTTTAGATCTTAATGAAAGATTTGTTCCCCCTTCGTAATCGCAAGAAAACAAACAATAACTTGCTATTAGTTCCAATAAAGTAATTATTGAATGGATTTTTTAATCGTACAGAAAGAAGGTAAACAGCTAGAACACAAATGAACAAAAAAAACCGATACGTGAAGCTTCAGGTATCGGTTTTGTGGTTTTTTTAATAAAATTATTACTTCGCTTGGAAGTGAGTTTCGTCATTGTCAGAATCTTTGATCCACATTTCTTTGTTAGTTAATCTTAAGATGGTAGATTCTTCAGAAGAAAATCCATCAATTTCTACTTTGATTTTTTCTTTGCTATCAATTAATTCCCATTTAAAAACAATATCATTGGTTAAAGACGATGAACTTATTTTTCCAGTTCCATCTTTTTCGAAAGTGTAAACCAAGTCACCTCCATCATTATCTACAGTTCCATCTGCATCTACAAATTTTTCAATTGTCCATTCTCCTGCAATTCTCGCTTTCTTTGTTCTTAAGGACAGAGCTGGCCCTTCTTCGTACTTACAAGATGTAGATCCAAATACTAGTGCTACTGCCAAAAATACCGTGGTTAATTTAAGTGTTTTCATTTTTTTTTTTAATGTTTATAACAGCTAAATTTAGAGGATATTTGTTGATCTACCAATTTTTTTTGACAAAAATTATCTTTTATTTAAGATTATTTAACTTATTGTAAAGAAGTTAGGCACATTTGATCAAAAATGTTCTATGTTCTTTTCGTAGCTTGCTTTCTGGAAGACGAACCAGAATGTTTCCGAACTGGGAAAGTCTTAATTGGGGGTATTCAAAATTAAATTAACGTTTTTTTGAGTTAAAATTTAAACGGTTTTGTTTATTGATTACAAGTCAATTAACAATTTCAAACCACCCCAATTACCTATGTTTTCTGCTACACACAGGATTTTTTTTGGTAACCTTTTTTTCAAAGGCTCCGTAATAAGAGAGCACAATACGCAGTTTCACAATGAAAAAACTCTTACCAATATTAATTTTATTTTTTCTGAGCTTTTCTAAGATTCATGCAACACATGTTGTGGCAGCCGATCTTACATACGAGTGTTTAGGTGGATTGAATTATCGTGTAAACCTAACGTTGTACAGAGATTGCGGAGGAATCCCAATGGGAGTCTTTCAATTAGTGAGGTATAGTTCTTCAAGTTGTACTTCGAGCGGAAATATTTTCTTAACTCAAGATACGAGTTACGAAGTGTCGCAAGTGTGTGACTCGTTAATTCCTCAAACTACTTGTTCTGGTGGTGTATTACCAGGCATAGAGGTATATGTGTTTTCAGCCTTAGTTACTTTACCCAGTCATTGCCCCGATTGGGTTTTTAGTTTCGATGAGTGTTGCCGAAGCACATCCATCACGAACTTATCCCCAGGTTTCCGTTTTTATACAAAAACTACCTTAGACAATACAATCGATTCTTGTAATAGTTCGCCAGTTTTTAACTCAATTCCTGTGTTGTACTCTTGTCTGAATGAAACCGTAAATTTCAATAACATTGCCTCAGATCCCGAAGGGGATAGTCTTTCCTTTCATTTAGTTCGCACATGGGCAGCGAACGGAACAAATATTCCGTATTCGCCAATAACCCAAACAGCTACAAATCCTTTTCCTACCGGTTCAGGTATTGTGTTCGATTCTGTCACGGGACAAATGACATTTTTATCAACCACCATGCAACAGGCAATAGCCACTATGTTGATCAAAGAATATGATTCTCTGGGAAATATCAAGGGAACCCACATGAGAGATATTGAATTTATTTTTATTAATTGCCCACCACCTCGGTTCAATCCATACACCACTGGAATTAACTTTGATACAACCAACTACACGTATCGTGGGTGTTACAACGAGCCCTTTTGCTTTGATGTAATGTCTATCTCTTACGATACAGCAAACCCAATGGAACTTAACTATTACGGTTCTCTTCCAAATGCTACGTTTACAAAATATGTTGTGGCGGATACGACATTTGGTCAGTTTTGCTGGAGCCCAGATTCCAATGATATCGGTAACTTCTTTTTCAGCATTGAAGCAGTAGCAAAAACATGTCCGCTAAAAAGAAAAAACTTTTTTAATTATCACATCCAAATTGATACTGTATTTACTGGTTGTATCGATACCACTCTTATTTTGCCCACCTCGGGAGTGGTGGTGATTGATAGTGCCATGGTCTATGATAATTTTGCAGCTGGTAGGTGTCCATTACAACGCATCGATATCTCCAAAGAC
>JALRIS010000031.1 GCA_023255335.1 Flavobacteriales bacterium
ATCTCTAACCAAAACGCATTTATGGAGTTACAAATGATGTTGGCTCGTGCGGTACAAGAGGTTAAGAGTATTGAAAACGAAAATGAAGAGTACCTTGAGAACTTAGCGGTTGATTTGGTAACTAAAGAAATGTCTATCCCTGAGGGTACATTCCAATTTGACGTTGAATTGTTAAGTGGAATGGGACAGATTGATACTTCAAAGATGAGAGGTCAATCTGAAGAACCTGATGAGGAAGAGATTATGAAAGCCTTCGGTGACCAAGACGCCGAAGAAATGGAAGACGATATTGATGCATTTATGGATGCGATGGATAAGTTCGATATGGAAAAAGCGAAAAGACGTTTTATCAATTCACTTATTCAAGGAGCAGCTAAAAAAGGTCACTATATGTTTGCATTGGTTCAAGAAGAATTGGACCGTTTGGACCCTCGTCTATTAAACCTTTATGGTGTGTTAATGTCTATTGCAGACTTAATGTACTGGATTGTTCCTGACCAAATGACACAAATGATGGCAGGTGCAGGTGAAGGTGTTCAGGGTTCTGAAGAGGTTGATGAGACTACGGACCCACCAACAATCAAAGCAAAAGGTTTGTTCTTCCCTGTATTGATTCACGAATTAATCAAAGGGGTATACGAGGTATTGGGTACTCAAGGTTTACCTGATGACCCTAAAGCGGCAGAGATGGTTATGGGTTCTCAAGATACACTTCCTTATGAGATTTGGGATTTACGTTTAGGTCCTGTTATTTGGGAGAAATTTACTGAGGCGTATCCTGAAGACCTTTATGAAGATGATATGAGAGAAATTCAGAATTACTTATTCTCACGTTTCTCAGCGTTGTCTACTGAAGAGTTCTTCGAGGTAGCAAGAGAAATTTTGAATGATTCAACAAAAGGTCAAAAGATTCTTCAGAGAATGGTAGATGAAATCATGGAGGAGTTACGTCAATACGACTTGGAGGATGCTTTGGGTTCAGACGAGGATGACGAAGATAATGATGAATTCAGAGATTTCTTAGGTGGACTCGGAATTGATTTATCATAAAAAACAACTAAGTTATGATTTATGGGTTTGACAAGAGAACAGGTACTGGTAGAATACGCAAAGATTGTGAAAGATACGTCCTATGCTCTAAAGACTTACCTACAAACATACGACAACACACAATCACGTTACGTCCCGTTAGAACTGTTTCCCGACCAAGACACGTTAATATCAGATTACGATAATTACGAAGAAAACATTGCTATTAAGTATCGTCAAGCAGGTGTATCCACAGTGACTGCTGCATGGTCTTCAAAAAAGTTGGTTACCGCTAAAAAGAGTAAACCTGAAAAGATTCTAATCATTGCAAACAAATTGGATACGTCCCAAGAATTTGCAAAAGGAATTTATCCAAGAGAACAAACTTTTTGTTGTTGGAGTATTTGCTTCCTCGTATGTTCGAGAATTTGGAGATATGATGACTGGCTACATCGGAAACTTGGGTTGGAACCGTTTTAGAATGCCTTATTGGTTTATTTTTTGTGCCTATGGAGTAATTCTATTTTTTGCAATGGGTGATACAGGTGAGACTTATTACCTAAGTATAAAACAAAAGCTACTCCTTCTATTTGTAGTAGGAATCACCACTATACTCGTTATGCTTTCTCAATACCTCACATGGAATCCTGTTGGAAATGACAAGCTATGGCCTCTCATGGGTAGGTATTTTACTCCCGTTTATCCCTTGTTGTTTTTGGTCTTTTCTTTCAAAAGAATTGCAGTGCCAAAATGGAATACTTTGATTTTTATTTTGTATGCTATTCTTGCGACAGGTTATACGGCACAAAAAATGTCCGATTCTTTTTACTCCACAAAACCGCTCAAAGAAGTGTGGAGAAAAGATTTTTCTTTTGGAAACACGAAAGCTAATGGAATTGAGCAGAAATTTGAATTTGGAGTGATTAACGGGAATACCAATCCTATTCTCACAACAGATTCAACGAATGCAATCGGAATAGAACTTAGTTCTGAGAGTCCTTTTGGGTTTCCTGTTACGCTCAAATCTTTGAAAAAAGGGGATAAAATAATGGTAGCAGGATGGAGAAGTAATGAGGATATTCAATTCGTATTTGATGACAAACCATTTAGCAACTATTACACCGCAACTTGTCATTCCACCAAAAAAAGAAAGAATGGATTTGAATTTGTGAAAGAAACCTACTTTTGTCAGGAAGACTTTGAGGAGTTGAAGGTGTATCTCTACTACACAGGACAAGAAACGGGTGTTTTTAAGAATTATTCGATTTCATATTACCAAACACAATGAGAGAAATAAAGGGAAGAGAGGAGGTGAAAGAATTGATTACAACATTTTATTCATCCATAAAAAAAGATAAACTTTTAGGTCCAATTTTTTTATCCATGCTTACGACCGAAGAGAGCTGGGACACTCATCTCGATACCTTGACTGATTTTTGGGAAACAAATTTATTTCAAGTGATAAAGTTTCACGGCAATCCGATGGAAGCTCATCAAAGAACTGATAAACAAACAGGGTTTGAGATTACTCAAGACCATTTTTATCAACGGCTAATGCTCTGGAACAAAACGGTAGATGAACTATTTGAAGGAGACAAAGCACAACTTGCTAAAGAAAAAGCCAGAAGAATGGGCACTCATCTTTATATAAACATTTGGTAACATAAACCAAAATCTACTGAATAGTTAGTTCGTAGTTAGCGAGTTGTTTGGCAATGTTTTTCAGAATTTCATATTTTTCGTCTTCTTTTGGATTTTCCGAAAAATAAGATTTTAATACTAGTTGAGCCTCCATAATGGGTTCTTCCATAAAAGGACCTTCTAAATTGTCGATAATCGTATACGCTTCGAACGCCTCAATAAAAGAACCTTTGGTAGCAGCTCTCACAAATTTATCCATGTGTTCGTGCGCATTGAATCCAGTTTGCCAAAAAGAATTTAAGACTAATTCTCTAATGGCCGAACTTTTGTTAGTTTCCAACTCTTGTAATAAATAAGGAATTGCTGCAGTTGATTTTAATTCCAAAATAATTTTCTTTGACTCTTCCACGATACTTTCGTCTCGGTTCTCCTCAATCAACTTAAACAAAGCTGGAATCACTTTTTCATTCCCTTTGGATCTCACTCGTTTGAGTGCCGAGGTAAGTCGTTTGGAATCATTTGAGGCTAAATCGAGAAGTAGATCTTCTACTAGTTTGTTGTTTTTTTCGTTTGTTGTCATTAGGGAACATTCTATTTTGGACTACAAAGATAAGGGATTTTATGAATCTTAAAGAGTTTCGCAGGTAGAGAAAGATATTTTAACTACTTTTGAAACCATGATGGAAAATGTGTATAAACTCGCTAACAACAGTAGGTTCCAATGGGGATTTATGTTGGTGTTTGTTGGGTTGATAACTGCTCAGCGAATGTTTGTGGAGAACGTTGGATACTCACATACGTTATACAACAACTACCTTATTTTTCAGCAATCATTTTTTCATTTATTGAACAACCAGGATTTGTATGCGGCTTATCCTGATGCCTATTACGACTTATTTAAATACAGTCCAAGCTTTGCTCTAGCAATGGGAATTATAGCTTATTTTCCTACTTGGCTGGGGTTGTTTTTGTGGAATTTTCTCAATGTATTTGTCTTATTTGCAGGATTAAAACGAATGCAATTCATTCCTAACAACGGTTTTGTACTTGCCTCATTTTTTGTACTTGTAGAGCTTATAACAACAACTCAAAACTCTCAAAGCAACGCTCTAATTACTGGATTGATTTTGCTCGCTTTTGATTCGATTGAGAAACAAAAAATACCGAGAAGTGCATGGATGTTAGTTTCAACAGTATTTATTAAACTTTTTGGATTAGTTGCCTTTGTTTTTTATCTTTTTCATCCCCAAAAGCGGAGAGCGCTGCTTTGGGTGATTGGATTTACTATTTTTTTAATTTTACTTCCACTCCTAGTGTTGGATGTTTCGTCTTTGTATGAGCAATACGTGAGTTGGAATCACTTACTTGTAAATGATCATTCCAATGAATTAAAGTTTTCTGTAATGGGTTTTTTACATTCTTGGTTTGGTGTTTCTGCCTCTGTAAAAAATTATGTGTTGCTTTTTGGGGTACTTTCTTTTGTTGCACCACTTGTAAAGTACAAGCAATATGGTAATTTACGATACCGACAATTATTTCTCTCGAGTGTTTTATTGTGGGTAGTGCTGTTCAATCATATGGCTGAGTCTGCAACTTTTATTCTGGCGGTTTCGGGAGTTGCAGTTTGGTTTTTTACGAAGAAGAGAATAACTGTTTTAGACAAAGTTTTACTCACGTTTACCGTTTTATTTACGCTTCTTTCGCCTTCTGATATCTACCCTGAATTTGTGAGAAAACTCTATTTTATTCCTTACACAGTAAAGGTTATTCCATGCATTTTGATTTGGATTAAAATAAACTTTGAACTATTCATTGTGAATGAAAAAACATCAAAATCCTCATAGAATTTTCTGAGGGTTGTGTATCTTCGATAAAATTTAAGAATTATGGCTATTTATTTAGATTTCGAGAAAAAGATAGAAGAGCTTGACGAGCAATTGGCAAAGCTAAAAGAAATAGAAAACAAAGGAGAAGTAGATGCTTCTGCCACTGTTCAAGAATTAGAGCAGAAAATAATTGATACCAAAAGGGAGATATATGACAATTTAACTCCTTGGCAAAGAGTGCAAGTATCGAGGCACCCAGAAAGACCTTACACGTTAGCATATATTGAATCCATAACTGATGGAAACTTTATAGAATTTCACGGAGACAGAGGAGTGAAAGATGATAAAGCCATGGTAGGTGGATTTGGATTATTGGACGGTCAATCCGTGATGTTTATCGGGCAACAAAAAGGAATTAACACCAAACAAAGACAATATAGAAATTTTGGAATGCCAAATCCAGAAGGGTATAGAAAGGCATTGCGACTTATGAAAATGGCCGAAAAATTTAATAAGCCGATTGTTTGTTTGATTGATACTCCGGGAGCTTTTCCTGGGTTGGAAGCAGAGGAGAGAGGACAAGGAGAAGCGATTGCAAGAAATTTATACGAAATGATGAACTTGACGGTTCCTGTTATCAATATTGTGATTGGCGAAGGGGCGTCTGGTGGTGCATTGGGAATCGGAATTGGAGACAAAGTACTGATGTTAGAAAATACATGGTACTCTGTAATTTCGCCAGAATCTTGTAGTTCCATTTTGTGGAGAAACTGGGAGCACAAAGAAGAGGCTGCGTCTGCCTTAAAATTGACGGCAAAAGACATGAAAAAGAATAAGTTAATTGATGGTATTATTAAAGAACCGGTGGGAGGGGCTCATTCAGATAGAGAAGCAACTTTTAAAAAAGTAAAGTCCGAAATAAAAAAACACATAAAAGCACTCAGTGCATTGAAACCCCAAGAGCTAATTGACGCTAGAATTGAGAAGTTTACAGCTATGGGTGTGGTTCAGGATTAAGTAGATAGCTTCATGAAATTTATTCTAGGAACTATTATTTCTCTGCTGTCATTTTTCATGCTCTATTTTTTTGTGGCCATTTTTTCATCAGAATCCTATGAGGTTGAGAGAGTTCAAGACTTTTCTCAATCCAAGCAACTCGTTTGGCACAAATTTTCTCGTTTCAGAAATTGGGAATCTTGGTTTCCTTGGAATTCTTCTATGAACGCTATTCAATTTAACTATACTGGTGTTTCTGGCAGAACTGGAGCCAAATTGGAATGGAAAACAGCGGAAAGTGAATCTGGAAGTATGATTGTCACACGAATAGAGCCTTTTGTAGAATTAGAATACGTTTGGCAATCTGGGGCCAATCGAGTTTCGGAAGCTCTAATTCGTTTGGATGACTTCAATTCAGGCACATTGGTAACATGGAAAACAAGGACAGATCTTACTTTCTGGGAAAGACCTTTGGGGACTCTTGGTTTTTATCAGTCTCAGATTGGAGCTACACTAGAACAAGGATTGTCAGCGATTGAAACAGAATTAAATTTCAATTAAGTAAAACTTTTCAAACGTTTTTTCTCGCGTACTTTCCAATAAAAACGATAGTTTTAGATTCGTAGCCGCATGATGGTTGAATTCATACACTGACTTCTCATCATACGTGTTCAACACATCTGTGAGTTGAGTTTCATTCACAAAAATATAGTTTCCTTTGTTGGTGTATTCTTGCAGCTGAAAAACATCCTTGTATGTTACTTTCACATTTCCATAAATATCAAAAGAAAGGCTTTGTACGTTATTCGAAAAAATTTGGTTAGCTTCGAGTTCTTTGCTTTTTACTGCTGCTTGGTAAGGCCCATCAAAACTTAGAACTTGTGGTAAAAAATGAAAACTAAAAATAAACATAACCATCCCGAAGCCTAAAAAAGTAGTAGTGGCGAGCTGCATTTTTCCTTTGTAATTTTTGTACAAATACACCATTCCTGCCAATCCAATAAGGATTGGCAGCCATAAAAACAACGATTTCGTGGGGAAAAAGAGAGTTACAACAACAAGGGAAACTAAAATAAAACCCAAATTCAGGACAACCTGTATCCACCGTAATAATTGATACCAAACACTTGTTTCTTTTAATTTGTAAACATACCAGCCTGCCAAGATAAACCACATTGGAAAAAACACATAGATGTAATGAGGCAATTGAAATTGTGATTTGGATAAAGCCAAATAGGGGATAACAATTGCGCCTAAAGTAAAGAATTCATGTTTAGTTCGATGCAGTACTGATTCTTTAATTTTTTTAAATAATCCTAAGATACCCAAGAAGGACCAAGGCAAAAAAGACCAAAGAAATGTATGGACAAAGAAGAAGATCGAGGAATCGTTTTTCCACTCTTTGTTACTTCCTGTGATTCTTCCAAATGATTGGTCCCAGAAATAAAATTTGATCCCAGAAGTTCCTTTTCCTTCCATGCCAGAGGCCAAGTTAAACTCTTTGTTTGGTTGTAGATCAAATTGGGTGTAGAGCCCCCAGAGCATTGGGGAGATTACGATGAGAGAAATGACAATGCCCACCAACCATTGCCACTTTAGAATGTGATTCCATTCTTTCTTTACAAGAAAATGAATTCCCAAACTTAATACTGGCACCATCAATCCAATAGGGCCTTTTGCGAGCATGGCAAACCCAATCCCCACAAATCCAAAAATAAGGTTGAGCCAGTTTGCTGTTTGCACATAAGTGATTAATTGCCATAAAGAGAACACAACGATTCCTACTAAAATTGTGTCGGTTCTCACATCTTGGTTTATTAAAATAACAGCAAAAGAGGTGTAGAACAGCAAGGAAGCAATTTTTCCTATTTGACTATTGTAGAGCAGTTTCCCTAACTTGAAAGTGGAATAGGTTCCTAATAAGGTAAACAGAAAAGAAGGAAGTTTGTAGGCAAAGCTATTAATTCCAAACAGGGAGAATGATCCTGCTGATAACCAAAAGTGAAGTGGAGGTTTATCGAGGTAGTCATTTCCTTTGTGGAATATTTGTAACCAACTTTTTGTTTCCATCATTTCTGCGCTCAATGAGGCATAAATTGTCGCATCGGTTCCATAAATGACCGAAAAAAGTCCCCTGAAATAAAAGACGCTAAAACAAGCAAAAATAATCCAAAAAAGACGATTGGATAGAAGATGTTGAGTAGTTTTCATCTTTGAGTTTGAGAATGAATGAGGTGTTTCTTTGAGGCAGGTCGTTCTTCTATTTTCCATAGAAACCCTTTTAATTGTTGGTCTTTGAGGGTGGTGTCTTGAATGGGCATCAATACGCCATCTGGTTTGTCAAGAAAAGAAATTTGTCTAATGGTTCCCTTTTCAAATTTTATCTTCATTTCGCTACAATCTATTTTGTTGAGGCCCTGAGCTGGCTCCTTTTCTTCTTGAGTAAAATAAATACTCTGTCCGTTCCCCGATACAAACACTGTCCTAATTGTATCTTGAGAAAAAATGGCTCTCACGTGTTTCCCTTTTATTTGATTGTATTTTCCCGAGGGAATTGTATCCTTGGTGATAGTATCTATAATAGATACCTCATCAATGAGGAAGGAATTGTCTCTTAATTTCAATTCTTTTATTCGTTTTGCAGAGAGCAAGATCAAAATGGTGTCCCCGTTCATTTGACTGTTTTCTGACCATATAAAAGGGGAAGAGAAGAGCTGTATCAAAGAATCGGACTGGAGGTAT
>JALRIS010000168.1 GCA_023255335.1 Flavobacteriales bacterium
CACCCCTACAAATGGGCAACTATTGGAAAAGAACTGAGCCACATTGAAAAGGCAACCATGGAAGAAGTGAAAGCCTTTTTCTATAAACACTACACACCGAAAAATGCCATTCTCTCAATTGCTGGAGATGTAACACCTACCGAGGTAATTGAACTGGTGGAAAAATGGTATGGTTCCATCCCGGGAGGAGAAAAATACGAACGAAACTTGCCGAAAGAACCGAAACAAACCGAGGCGAGATTTCTGGAAGTAACAAGAAATGTTGCGCAAAATGCCCTGTACAAAGCTTGGCATATTTGCGATAGACTTCATCCAGATTATTATGCATTCGACCTACTTTCTGACATTTTGAGCAGAGGGAATTCCTCGAGACTGTACCAAGAATTGGTGAAAGAAAAAGAACTCTTTACCGAAATAGGTGCCTACCAAATGGGAAGTATGGAAAATGGGTTGTTTATCGTTTCGGGAAAAGTAAAAGAAGGTATTGAAATGGATCAAGCCAATCAGGCTATTGAGGAGTGTTTGGCCTCTTTGTCAGAAGAACTAGTTGAATCCCAGGAACTGACCAAAGTGAAAAACAAAGTAGAATCGACTGACACGTTTGGCCACATCAATGGACTAAACAAAGCCATGAGAATTGGATATTTTGAATTGCTAGGAAACGCACATTGGGCCAATGATGAAATGACGAAGTACGAACAGGTAACAGCCCAAGACATTAAAAGAATTACCAAAGAATCTCTCCGCCCGAGCAACTGCTCTACGTTGTATTATTTAGCCGAGAAAAAGAAGTAACATGGAAGAATTAGATAGAAAAACAGCGCCAAAATTTCAAGAAATTACAGACATTGGATTTCAGTTGCCCGAAAAAAAAACCTTGTCGAACGGGATCCCAGTATTTCAGTACAACTTAGGTTCTCAAGAATTGGTGAAAGTAGAATTTGTGTTTGAGGCGGGCACAAAATACCAACTAAAACCACTGGTAGCAAGTTTTGCCAATGCCATGCTAAAAGAAGGTACGAAAAAGAAAAACTCGCTGGAAATTGCCAATGCTATCGACTATTACGGGGCGTTCCTGGAAACTGAAGTAAATTCAGATTTTGGAACTGTAAGCCTGTATACCTTGAACAAACACTTAGGAAAAGTTTTGCCAATTCTGAAAGAAATATTGACGGAGTCCATTTTTCCGAAACGGGAATTTAAACAAAAACTTAGCATCAAAAAGCAAAAGTTTCTCATCAATCAAGAAAAAGTAGAAACCCTGGCCTCTGTGGATTTTTCGAAATTGATTTATAAAGGAACTAAATACGCTCAACACACCGAACTCTCCTCTTTTGATAAAATATCGGTGAAGGATTGTGTTGATTTTTACCAAAACTTCTACGACTTGAATAATGCCACGATTTTTGTAGCAGGAAAAATTGATGCAAGTTTAAATGTCTTCTTGGAGGATTTGTTTGGAAAAGAAAAACTTGAAAAGAAACACAAAGAGTTTACCATTGGCGAAAGCACCTATCTTGCATCTACCCATTCCATTATCAAGCCAGAAGCCATCCAAACTTCGTTTCGAATTGGTAAACCTACACTTTCTATGAGTCACCCAGATTTTTCGAAACTAAAAGTAATGAATACACTTTTTGGTGGCTATTTTGGCTCGAGACTGATGACCAACATCAGAGAAGAAAAAGGATACACCTACGGAATAGGTTCTGCACTAATGAGTAAA
>JALRIS010000086.1 GCA_023255335.1 Flavobacteriales bacterium
TTTTGATGGAACAACATGGACAAACGAGTTAACTTTAACGGGAGCTCAACAAGCTACACAGGCATCTGCTTGGAATCAGCAGTACATTGATTTATCCTCTTATTCTGGCGTGGTAAAAATGAGATTTATCGCTGTTAGTAACGGATCATGGGAAGGAGACATTTGTTTGGATGATATTTCAGTAATCGAATCTCCTGCTTGTTTCTCTCCAACTATGGCGGGTGTAACTGTTAACACAAGTACAACTGCAACTCTATCTTGGTCGGCTCCGTTGTTTGGTTCTCCTACTAGTTATATAGTTAAATATGACACGGCTGGTTTTGATCCGCTTACAACAGGAACAACAATAGTTGCTTCTGGATTAAATACCTCGTTAACTGGTCTAACTGCCAAAACAAATTATGACTACTATGTGCGATCATACTGTGGCGGTACAGACTCAAGTGCTTGGGTAGGTCCTATTTCTTTCTACACATGGTATTGTGTTCCAGCTCCAAGCTCAGTGGATGGTTCAGGAATTACTAACGTAACCATTGGAACAATTAACAACACGACAGGATCTGAGACAGGAAATTATGGAGATTATGATTCGTTATCAACGGATATTATTCAAGGAGCTCCAGCACAAGCATTTTCTATCCAGTATTCAACAGGTTATACTTATGGAACTAAGATTTGGATTGACTGGAATGATGACCTAGTGTTTGATTCCACTGAACAAGTATATTACGGATTGTCAGCCTCTTCAAACCCAACGGTATTGTCGGGAACATTTGCAATTCCTGCTACTGCACCACTTGGTTCTCACATTATGAGAATCGGAGGAACCGACAACAATTTAGGGCCTAACAGTCCTTGTTATACAGGATCTTACGGTTCGTTTGAAGATTACACAGTGAATGTAATTCCTCCTTGTTACGTTTCAGCAGTTGACACATATGTCGTTTGTGATTCAATGATGTGGACTGATGGAATTACCTATACTGCCTCTAATAATACCGCGATTGACACCTTAAAAAGTAATGTGGCTGGGATTTGTGATACTATTTTCACACTAGACCTTACTGTGAAAAATTCAACGACATTTACCGATATACATATTGTTTGTGATTCATTTACTTGGTTGGATGGGGTTACTTACACAGCGTCAAATACAACAGCTACTCACATCATTCCGAACGCTGTAGGTTGTGATAGTGTGATAACTCTTAATTTAACAGTTAATTACAGTAAAACATTTACCAATGTAGTAACGGCTTGTGAGTCATACACGTTACCTGGTGGAAGAACCATGAATTATTCAGGGTCGTTCACAGATACAATTCCAACAACTCTTGGATGTGATAGTATAATTACAACCTTGCTAACTGTAAATTACAATGCAGCTAAATCAATCTCAGTAACAGCCTGTGGAAGTTACACTTCGCCAAGTGGAAAAGTGTGGACTACATCAGGAACTAGGTATGATACGATACCAACTTCAAAAGGGTGTGATAGTTTAATGACAATTAACTTAACTATCAAAGCGAATAGTTCAGAAACTAGAACTATTTCGGCTTGTGAAAGCTATACCGTACCAGAAACTGGTAATACATACTTTGTGAGTGGAACTTACATTGATTTAACAACAAATGCTTTTGGTTGTATCAAAACAATCACCACTATTTTAACAGTTAATTCAGTAACGGCACTACCTATTACCGTATCAGGAATTACACTTACTGCCCCCAACACAGGGGTAACATATAAGTGGATGGATTGTGAAAATGCTTATTCTTACTTATTGGGAGAAACTGGTCAAACTTTCACTCCAGTAAGAAATGGAGAATATGCAGTTGAAATTACCTCTGTAGATGGTTGTAAGGATACTTCTTCGTGTACTCAAATAATGAGCGTGAGCTTGGATGAATACGTGGTGAACGCTTCAGATATCAATGTGTATCCAAATCCTGCTAATTCTGTTGTTTCAATTGATATTGCCAAAATGAATGCAAATGAAAATGTAACAGTGAGAATTTTTGATGCAGTTGGAAAATTAATTGAATCAAGCGAGTTGTCTGCTTCCAACAATTTGTTGGAACTAGATGTTAAGTACCTTGCAGAAGGTATCTACACGATCACTGTTTCGAATGATTACTTCTCAACGTCTAAAAAGTTGACTGTGGTCAAATAAGAAAAAAATAGGAATATGTAAAGCCTCTTGTTAATACAAGGGGCTTTTTTTTGTTTACAATTATTTAAACCTCAATACTTAAAGTTCTCATTTACAAATCTTACTATTGTCCCAAATTAACAAACATAAATTATAAAAATGAAGAAAATTACATTGGCAATTGTTTATTTGATTGCATCAATCAATTCATTCTCAGCTACTTTGGCAGAAAACTTTGATGGATTTACTGGAAGCGGTTATACAACTCATTCATACAATGGATGGACTATAATAGATGGTTTGTAGGAAAACGGAGGGACAAATAAATATGGTACTTCAGGAAGATGATCGGTTACGTTGGATAACGATAATGGCGCTGCCCTTTATAGCCCGGAAAAATCAGGAGGAATTGGTACAATTTCCTTTTATTACAGAAATTGTAGTTCGCCAGCCATTAATTTTTTTATCTATACTTCTGCTAACAGCAAAGAACCTATAAATATTGCAGTAATTCATGCACTAGGAAAGGTAGTGTACACAAACAAAGTGAATGCTGATTACAATACAGTATTGATTGATGTAAACAAGTTTGAAAACGGAGTATATTCTTTAATAGTTTCAAATGAATACTTCACAACGACTTAAAGGTTAGTTATTTCGAAATAACGAAGTTAATCAACACTTCAAAAAGGCTTTAATCCACTCGATTAAAGCCTTTTTTCTTTAATAAGTACCTAATCATTGAGATTATCATATCTAGCATGAGATTAAAATGACTAGACTCAAATAAAGGGGGTATGGAAATATCTCAGCAAGGAGTGATGATAAAAATAAACAAGAGTCAACAAACAATAAATGCTGGGATAAAGGCAAAAAAAAGTCTCGGAGAGCAATCTCGAGACTTTTATTAACTATTTTGAGGGGTATTAGAGTAAGTCTTCGTCAACCAGATTAGGAAGAGTCACTTTTAATTCTGGATTGTCTTTCATAGCCTGTTTAATTGCAAAGATTGCCTCTTCATTTCGCGCCCAACTTCTTCTGGCAATTCCATTGTTTACGTCCCAAAAGAGCATTGATTTTAATCTTCTTGAAGAATCGGCTGATCCATCCAATAACATTCCAAAACCACCGTTAATCACTTCGCCCCAACCAACGCCACCTCCGTTGTGAATGGACACCCAAGTAGCTCCTCTAAATGAATCTCCAATAACATTATGAATAGCCATATCAGCAGTAAAACTAGAACCATCATAAATGTTTGAGGTTTCTCTGTAGGGAGAATCTGTTCCTGAAACATCGTGATGATCTCGCCCTAATATAACTTCGCCAATTTCCCCTCTTTCAATAGCCTCATTGAATGCTTGAGCAATATTGATTCGACCTTCCGCATTGGCATACAAGATTCTTGCTTGAGAACCCACAACTAATTTATTTTCCTTAGCACCTTTTATCCATTGAATATTATCGAACATTTGCTGCTTTATCTCTTCGGGAGAATTTTTCGCCATTTTTTCTAGTACCTCGCAGGCGATTTCATCTGTTTTTTCAAGATCAGATTGTTTACCACTGGCGCAAACCCATCTAAATGGACCGAAACCATAATCAAAACACATAGGTCCCATGATATCTTGGACGTAAGAGGCATATTTAAAATTGATACCGTTGTCAGACATTATGTTCGCTCCTGCCCGTGAGGCTTCGAGCAAAAAGGCATTACCGTAATCAAAAAAGTAAGTTCCTTTTGCCGCATGTTTATTAATGGCATTTGTTTGTCTAATTAGCGACTTCTTTACGAAAGATTTAAATTTTTCCGGATCGTTAGCCATCAGCTCATTGGCTTCTTGGTAGGAAAGTCCAACGGGATAATAACCACCTGCCCAAGGATTGTGCAGAGAAGTTTGGTCCGATCCCAAATCCACGTAGATATTCTCTGCTTCAAATCTTTCCCATACATCTACAATATTACCTTGGTAAGCAATTGACACAACTTCTTTCTTCTCCTTCGCATCTTTTACTCTTTCTACTAACTTATCAATGTCATCAATCAATTCATCTACCCATCCTTGCTCATGTCTCTTGATGGAGGCAAAGTCATTTACTTCGGCACATACTGTAATACAACCGGCAATATTTCCCGCTTTAGGCTGCGCTCCACTCATTCCGCCAAGTCCCGAGGTCACAAAAAGCTTACCCGCAAGTCCTTCTCCGTTTTTGGAAATTTTTCTTCCGGCATTAAGAACTGTGATAGTTGTACCATGCACGATTCCTTGTGGTCCTATATACATATAAGAACCCGCAGTCATTTGTCCGTACTGAGTAACACCAAGCGCATTGAATTTCTCCCAATCATCGGGCTTTGAGTAATTTGGAATCATCATCCCATTCGTAACTACCACTCTGGGCGCATCTTTGTGAGACGGAAATAAACCCATGGGGTGCCCAGAATACATAACAAGAGTTTGTTCATCGGTCATTTCCGACAAATATTGCATGGTGAGTAGATATTGTGCCCAATTTTGAAACACTCCACCATTTCCACCATAGGTAATTAATTCGTGCGGATGTTGTGCAATCGCGTGATCCAAATTATTCTGAATCATTAACATGATGGCCGCTGCTTGCTTGGATTTTGCAGGATATTCCTCAATCGGACGAGCATATATTTCGTAATCCGGCATGTACCGGTACATATAAATTCTTCCGTAGGTTTCTAGTTCCACTCTAAATTCTTTGACTAGAGTAGGGTGTTGGTCTTTTGGGAAGTAACGCAAAGCATTTTTCAGTGCCAATTTTTTTTCTTCATCCGAAAGAATGTCCTTTCTTTTCGGTGCGTGACTTATGGTTGTATCAAATTCTTTTTTCTTTGGAATTTCTGAAGGAATCCCAAGTTTTATTTCATGTAACATAGTTTTTTCTTTGATTGTCTCAAAGATAAAAAATACAATGTTGAGTAATCAAGTTTAGAAGAGTTTTATTTCTTTCTATTCTTCATCACCTTTAATATTTCTGATAGCTGTTCCGAATCAAATTGTTTTGCAATTATTTTCTTGTCTTTATCTAATAAATAGGCTACTGGGGTTACAAACACATCGTATATGTTTCTATAATTTATGCTTTGCAGAGTTGTTTTCTTTTCAATTAAATATTTCATGTGGTCGTCTCTCATTTCTTGAAAATCAGAAACATTTATCCAATTTAGTTCTTTCTCAATAATGAATTTTCTCCAATCGTCATTTTCGATACTCGTACACACTGCATATACTTCAAGATCTATTTCAGGAACCGCTTTCAAACTGTCGTACACTTGTTTGAATTTTGGGATTTCTTTTTTACAGTGACCACAATCTTCTGCCCAAAAAATAAGCAAGGTGTACTCGTGATTTACTTCAGCTAAATTTATCCATTTCCTTTCAGAAGTATCAGCCAATATAATATTGGGCGCAATTTTGCCTATCAATGTGGGTCTTAGTTTCTCTACTTTTGGTCTTAGTTTTTCAATTTTGTCTTTTTCGATCCATTCGCTTCTTCCGTTTAGGATGTAATTATCGGCCACATGAACATACACCGATTCCATTCCCATAATTTTTGTCTTTGCATGAGCATAAGCCAAAAACTCCACCGCAGACCTCATCATAAATCCATTGGGTGTTAATTGATTCATAAAGGAATCTATTCGTTTGTTAATGGTGTCTGGAATTTGTGTAATTACCTTCATAAAGTAAGTTTCCATTTGATTGTAAAACAAAGCAGACTTTCCTAATCTGTCGTCAGTTAAATCTACATTATCCCAAAAATGATTAGTGTAGTAATCATATTTCCACTTATTGGTATCATCCACTGCAATTGGCGGTTCGGGAATCGTAATTTCTAAAGACATAGAAATGAGTTTTCCAAAATAGGTGTCTTTGTGTTTTTTCGAAATTTCTATTTGATAATCGATTACTGCCGAATCAATCTTAGTTATTTCTGTATTTAGCTCTTGAACTTTGTTGGTGTCTTTTGCCTCAAATGCTATTTTCCTTTCCTTGATGAGCGGCTCTTTTTTCTTTGCTTGTTTTTCCAAGAAATGGACGTAATCAAAAAATAATTTATTCTCTTTTGATTTTTTTACCACTACATTTCCAGCCAAGTTGTCTAGATTTGTTTCCAGAGTAATTTTTTGCTCATTTACCAAAATATCAAAATATTTAGGCGGATTCATCGAGGGTATTACTGCATAAACCCCGTGAGGCATGTCTTCGTTTTCAAAAGTAAAACTTCCATCTTCGTTGACCACAGCCGTGTCGTAAAAATATAAGTTTTTACCTGTGTAGGTCCCAAGATAAGCTACAGAGTCTTTGAGCCCTGGTATCTTTACATCTATGATGTATTTTTTTTGACTCAGTGAAGAGAATACAACAAATAGGAAAAGCAGAATAAGCGATGTTTTTTTCATGTGAGTTTTTTTTTAAACTTGATGGTTTGTGTGTATCCATACGAGCAATTGTCAAGGTAGTTGCTTGTATTAACACTCCCTTAACTCTAGCAGGAAGCGTGCCAAATTTACAAAATTTGGATTGAAAAATAAACGTAAAAATCTGGCGATAAAATTTGCAGGATAAAATTTAAATTATCTATATTTGCAGACCGAAAAAATGGTGGTTGTAGCTCAGTTGGTTAGAGCACTGGTTTGTGGTGCCGGGTGTCGTGGGTTCGAGTCCCATCTTCCACCCATATTTTTACAGAGGTTGTCGTGAAAACGATGACCTCTTTTTTTGTCTACCCTTTTTATATTTATATTATTCCATACTCATTTCATTGTTTCTAGCTCGCTCTCTGAAATTTGCTGGGCCGGTAAGACTCAGGATTATTTAAGATTTCATCTTTTGACTGTCTTTCTATTTCGCAGTCGAGAGAGTCTAAAACTCAACAAAGCACGAGAAATTTAGATAAACTCTTATCTTTGGTGATAATTCAAAATGTTGGAATGATAGACCAAGGAAACATCAAACAAGAAATAGACAGCCTGAAAAAGAATTTTAAATCAGATATTTCTGCTGGTTTCTTCGTGTTTTTATTAGCTCTTCCACTCAGTTTGGGAATTGCCAAAGCGAGTGGGTTTCCAGCGTCAATGGGAGTGTTGACTGCAATTATTGGGGGTGTTTTTACTTTGTTTTTTCGTGTTTCAGAGTTGTCAATAAAAGGTCCCGCAGCAGGGCTTATAACCATTTCAGCAGCAGCCGTTACAGAATTTGGTGGAAATCAATTTGCTTGGCAAACCGTATGCGCCATAATTGTGACAATGGCAGTATTACAAATATTTTTGGGTTTTCTCAAGTTAGGTTCTCTTACAGATTTTTTTCCTCATTCTGCCGTTCATGGTATGTTAGCAGCCATAGGAATTATTATTATGCTGAAACAATTTCCTGTTCTTTTGGGAGTAGACCCATCGCTCTACACAACGAAAGGCCCAATAGAATTTCTGATATCAATCCCTATGTTTCTGTCAAATTTTAGTTGGCATGTGGCAATAATTGGAATAATTAGCCTACTACTCATGTTTGTTGTTACTGGAGTTAAGAAAAGTTTTCTGAGAAAAATACCCGCTCCCGTAGTGGTTCTTCTTGTTGCTATTCCAATGACTCTATATTGGGATTTTAAACATACAGAACCAGAATATACGTTGGTTATTATTGGTGATTTTTGGGGAAGCTTGGGAATGAATGCTAATTTTTCGGCAATTGGCACCTTTGTGTTTTGGAAATATGTAATTATGTTCTTGTTTGTAAGTTCCTTAGAATCTTTATTGACTGTAAAAGCAATTGATGGATTGGACCCTTACAACAGAAAATCTGACTATAACGGAGATTTAATTGGCCAAGGTGCTGGGAATGTGTTAACAAGTCTTTTAGGTGGTTTGCCAATGATTTCTGAAGTTGTAAGAAGTTCGGCTAACGTAGGATTTGGTGCAAAAACTAAATGGTCCAACTTTTTTCATGGAGTATTTTTATTATTAGCTATGATATTTTTAATTCCTTTTATTGAATTAATACCTAATTCAGCTTTGGCTGCAATGCTTATTTATGCTGGCTTTAGACTTGCTGCACCAAAAGAGTTTATTCACATTTCTTGGACTGGGGTGGTAGCAACCCAGTAAAATTTTACCATCAGGGAGAATATATTGTTTGCCATGACCAAAGATAAATTTTTGTCCAGTTAGATCGTATTTGTTTTTATAAAATTTAATACAAGCATCAAAAGCAATTTTTCCGAGCGCAATAATCATTTTCAAATTAGTTAGATAAGAAATTTCTTTTTGAAAATAACTAGAGCAGTTATTTAATTCAGTGCTTGTAGGTTTATCTTGAGGGGGTACGCATTTTAAAGCAGTAGTAATATAGGAATGATAGAGTTTTAGGCCATCTGTTCTGGCTACGGAAGTAGGTTGATTGCACAATTTAGCTTTATAGAGGCATTGAAATAAAAAAGTGGAGGATGCATCACCAGTAAATACTCTACCAGTTCTGGTTCCACCATGTGCAGCTGGTGCAAGACCTACAAATAGTATTTGAGCTTTGGGATCCCCATGTCCCGTGATTGGTTTTGCCCAAT
>JALRIS010000189.1 GCA_023255335.1 Flavobacteriales bacterium
CGAGTTTGACAAAATTTTCTTGATGAATGTTAGGATGCTTATTTCAGAAAACGGAGGCAAAACCTTCTACACGATGTCTGAAAAGTCTAAACATTCAGACAATCATGCACTTGCCTTTAAAAAAAACGATCCCAATTATTTACTAGTGGGAACAGATGGAGGTATTTATGAATCTTTTGACAACACAAAAAACTGGAAATTTGTAGGGAATTTGCCTATAACACAATATTACAAACTTGCCCTTGATGACACCCAACCATTTTACAACATTTATGGTGGAACCCAAGACAACAACACCCAAATGGGGCCTTCCAGAACCTTTAAATCAGAAGGAATCACCAACTCAGATTGGGAAGTAGTATTGGGAGGTGATGGTCACCAACCTGCAACCGAACCCGGAAACCCCAACATTGCCTATGCTCAATGGCAACAAGGAAACCTCAATAGATTGGACCGAACAAACGGAGAAAGAGTGTACATTCAACCTCATGCCAAAGCTGGTGAACCAATGCTCCGATTTAATTGGGATGCTCCAATTCTAGTAAGTCAGCATGATCCCAAAAGAATCTATTTTGCCTCACAAAAAGTTCACCGATCTGACAATCGTGGCGATAGCTGGAAAAGTATATCGAATGATCTCACAAAAAATCAAGAAAGATTAGCTCTTCCTGTCATGGGAAAAGTCCAAAGTTATAACAACGCATGGGATGTTTATGCTATGTCAACTTACAATACCATTACCTCCTTGGCCGAATCAAAAACAAATGAGAATGTGCTGTATGCTGGTACCGATGATGGGCTCATTCAAACAACTAAAAATGGAGGGAAATCTTGGTCAAAAATAAGTGTAGACAACCTCTCTGGTGTGCCTTCCACTGCTTTTGTAAATGATATAAAAGTTGATTTATTTGACGAAAACATTGCTTACGTGGCCTTGGACAATCATAAATTTGGGGATTACGCTCCCTATTTATACAAAACAAGCGATGGCGGTAAAACTTGGTTAAAAATTACTGCAGGAATTCCAGATAACACAATGATTTGGCGAATAGTCCAAGATCATAAAAATAAAAACATTCTATTTATTGGTACTGAATATGGAGTGTATCTTACTCTGGATCAAGGAAAATCGTGGAACAAATTTTCCAACGGATTGCCAACGATTCCTGTAAGAGATTTGGCCATCCAACGAAGAGAGAATGACTTGGTTCTAGCTACATTTGGTAGAGGAATGTACATCTTAGACGATTACAGTGCTTTGAGAAAAATATCGGAAGAAACCTTGAAAGAAGAAGCCATTCTGTTTGAACCAAGAAAAGCCCTGCTTTATCATCAAGTGTCGAGTAACTCTTGGTCATCGGGCGGACAAACGTACCGAGCGGATAATCCTCCCTACGGAGCAGTAATTACCTATTACATAAAGAAAGGATTTATCTCTAAAGCTTCTTTACGAAAAAAAGCAGAGCTATCCGACAAACTGGACTACTCTCTGATAGAAAAACTATCAGCAGCTGGCTACACAACTCCTGAGAGCATTGTGAATGAAAAAGTAAAAAAGCTCGAAAAGGCAACGAACATCGAAAAAGAAAAGCTCGAAGAAGTGATAGAAATTTTGAAAAAATCGAAAGGAACACTCAATCAATTTCCTGGTTGGGCTGCCTTGGATGATGAGCTAACCGAACAAAAACCAAATATTCTGCTAGAAATAAAAAACGGAGAAGGCCAAACTGTAGCCCAATTACAAGGAGCGTATAAAAAAGGACTGAATACTCTCGTATGGGATTTAACCTCGAAAAAAGCCATTACGACAAAAGTAAATTCCGGAAAGAACTATCAAGATATCACGAACAATGTTCCTGCAGGAAATTATTCGCTCACATTGTATAAAAATGAATCAGGAATACTCACTAAACTAGGGCAAAGCCAAAATTTGGTGGTAGAGCAAATTAGAAAAGGAACACTGACAAATCCTTTGGCAAACGAGCACGAAGCCTATTTCGATAAACTTGCTGAACTTACCAAAAAGATCTCAATCTCTACCCACGAATTTGGCAAAGCCAACGCAAAGCTGAAAACCTATCAAAAAAACCTAACTTATGTAACCCAAGAAAGAGAAAAATTAACGAAAAAAGTATATGAATTAATTGAACAAATGAATGAACTTCAGCTAGATCTTTATGGGAGCGAAGCCAAGAAAAAAATCGGAGAAAAAACCAACCCTAGTCTCGCGAGTTACTTGTGGAGAGCAAGAGGGTCCAATAATTCTTATGGCCCAACCCAACTGCACATGGAAAATTACGACATTGCCTACACCCTATTTGGTAAAATAGCTCCTAAACTCTCTTTTTACATAGAAGAAATAGAAAAATTGGGACCTCTCTTTGAAGAAAATGGAGCACCACTCATTCTTGAGTAAAGAATCAGGAACAAAAAACCCAAAGAATAAATCGAAATCTCAAGAAAAAATTGTTTTTTTACATTGAATTTATAACCAAAAAAAATCATGAAACAGACCCTCTTAACAATCGCCACATTACTCATTATGTCTTCTTGTGGCACAAAAACAACTACCGAAAAATGTGAGAAAGGATGTAACAAAGAACATTGTGAACATACTCTTGAATCTCACCAAGAGTGCGAAGCAGATTGCCAAAAAGAATGCTGTTCAGAAAGCAAAGAAAAACCTTTTGGAATAGGTGACACTAATCCAGCATTAGAAGTAAAACTAAAAGATATTTCTGGAAGAGAAATGCACATTGAAGAAATTGGAAAAAAGACCGGTGCTTTACTTATTTTTTCTTGTAATACTTGCCCTTTCGTGGTAGGAAATGGTGATAAATCAGAAGGGTGGGAAAATAGATACAACGACATCCAGCAATTGGCAGACAAACTAGACATTGGTTTTGCGTTAATCAATTCAAATGAGGCAAAGCGAGAGAACGTAGATTCTTTTGAAGAAATGGTAAAACACGCAAAAGAAATGAACTACAAGGAAATAACCTATCTCTTAGATGAAAAACATAAGGTAGCAGATCTCTTAAATGCTTTGACCACTCCACATGTATTTTTATTTGACAACCAAAATAAGCTTGTATACACTGGAGCCATTGACGATAATGTAGACAAAAAATCAGAGGTAAAAGAACATTGGCTCTCCAATGCAATGAACGCACTTGCAGAAGGAACAGAAATTACTATGGAAAAGACCAAAAACATAGGCTGCTCTATAAAAAGAGTAAAAAAATAGTACTTTCCTTTTTTCTACTTTTAAAAATCTCGAAAACATTTCGAGATTTTTTTGTATATTGAAATTATGACTGCATCCCGAACTATATTTTGTTTACTAGGAATAGGATTTCTCCTTTTTGGTTCTTTTGCCAAAATAAATCATTGGAAGTATGCTTCTGAACTGATTTTAATAGGATTTGTGTGCTTTTTTATTTTTAGTTTAACCCACTTCATCAAGCAAAGGCAAAAGAAAAAAAATTAAACTCAATACCCAGCGTTTAACTAATTCATTTCGTACTTTTATTTACTTAAAAATTACGAATGAAAACAGAAATAATCTCCATTGGAGACGAATTACTCATAGGCCAAACCATCAATACAAATGCCTCATGGATGGGACAAGAATTGGCCAAAATTGGAATCAAAAACAACCGAACAACAACAATTTCGGATACGGAAGAAGAAATAAAAATTGCCCTTACACGTGCGGAAGAATACGCAGATTTGATTTTGATTACAGGCGGACTTGGCCCTACCAAAGATGATATAACTAAGAAAGTTTTGTGCGACTATTTCGAAACAGAATTAGTTCTGAACGAAGAAGTGTTATTGGATATACAAGAATACTTCAAACTTAGAAACAAACCTTTTTTGGAATCCAACAACCAGCAGGCCATGCTTCCTGAGAAATGTAAAGTTTTGCGTAACAAAATGGGGACAGCCTCAGGCATGTGGTTCGAACGAAACGGGAAAGTTTTTGTCTCTATGCCGGGAGTACCTTACGAAATGAAACATTTAATGGAAACCGGAGTATTTCCCAAGGTTAGAAAAAAATTTGGTCTACAAGAATTGGCTCACAGAACAATCCTTACTCACGGAATTGGCGAATCATTCCTTGCCGAAATTATTCTAGATTGGGAAAACCGACTACGAGCGGCTAACCTAGAAATGGCCTATCTTCCTTCTCCTGGTTTGGTAAAATTAAGAGTCACCAGTAACCAAGGCGATTTCAAATTAGTCAATACTTTTTGTGATGAATTGTATTCCATTATTCCCGAATATATTTTTGGAGAAGGAACCATCACTATGCAAGAAACGCTGGCCAACTTGCTCCTGGAGCGAAATGCTACCCTCTCGTTAGCCGAGAGTTGCACAGGAGGTTATGCCTCACATTTATTAACCAAGATACCCGGAAGTTCCTCGTTCTACGAAGGAAGTATTGTTTGCTATTCCTATGACATAAAAGAAAAAGAATTAGGAGTACCAAAATCAACACTTCTTGATAAAGGTGCGGTGAGCAAAGAAGTAGTAGAATTACTAAGCGAAGCCATAAAGAACAAGTATAATACTGATTATTCTATCGCAATTTCTGGAATTGCTGGCCCTTCGGGAGGCACAGAAGACAAACCAGTGGGAACCGTCTGGATATCTGCCCGAAGTAATCAACAAGTTGTTTCACGAAGATTCAATTTCGGAAATAACAGAGAAAGAAACATTTCGCAATCAGCGCTTGCAGGATTTAATTTATTGAGACAATTAATTTTATCTGAACAAAGTAATCCTTAAAAATAACCCAGCTAATCTTTCCGAATGCTTGAGAACTGACATTGAAAAATTTACCCTATGAGCCATCCATTCCAACAATTATTTGACGAACAGCACACCCATTTTCATCAGAAAATTAAGACGAGCTCGATACAAAAACGTTTAAAAAAACTCAAAGCGCTTAAAACTTGGATTAAACAAAATGAAAAAGAAATTTGTGAGGAGATTTATAAAGACTTTGGAAAAGGTGAAGAAGAAGTACTCTTAACAGAGATTAAACCTATTATTGATGAAATAAAACAACACACATTACATTTATCGGAATGGGCAGAAACAAAAAAAGTTTCTTCGAGTGTAGCTTTTTGGGGAACACGTTCTTACATTCAATTCGAGCCAAAGGGAGTTACCTTACTCATTGCTCCTTGGAATTATCCTTTTAATCTGTGTATAGGCCCACTTATTTCTGCCATTGGTGCAGGATGTACGGCAATCATAAAACCTAGCGAACATACTCCAAACACCTCCAACCTTATTGATAAAATGATTTCGGAACTATTCGATAGCCGAGAAGTGAAAGTTGTACAAGGAGATGTCGCAGTATCTACAGAATTATTGGCTCTTCCGTTCGATCATATATTTTTTACTGGAAGTCCCGCAGTGGGTAAACTAGTGATGCAAGCCGCGGCTAAAAACTTAACATCAGTGACTCTCGAGTTGGGCGGAAGAAACCCTGCCATAGTAGATGAAACGGCAAATATAAAGGATGCTGCTCAAAAAATTGTTTGGGGAAAGTTTATAAATTCGGGACAAACGTGCATCGCACCCAACTATGTTCTAGTTCACGAAACTCAATCTGACCCTCTCAAAAAAGCACTCATAAATCAACTAAATATTCAGTTTCCTCCAGTGAGCGAATCCCTAACCAACATAGTAAATTCTCATCATTTCAATAGACTTTCGCATTTGCTAGAAGTCACAATAAAAGAAGGCGGTGTAATCCTTCATGGTGGAAAAACTGTGAAAGAAAATAATTTCATCTCTCCTACACTCATTGAAGGGATTTCAGAAAATTCGACCTTATTTCAGGAAGAAATATTTGGACCTATCTTACCCATTATAACCTACACCAGCTTGGATCAAGCACTTACCCTTATTCGAACCACAGAAAAGCCATTGGCTCTTTACCTCTTTAGCCAAAGCAAGAAAAACAAACGATCTGTACTTTCTCAATCGAGCGCTGGCACTACCGCGATTAATGAAACGACTATTCAATTTGCACAACCTCATTTGCCCTTTGGCGGTGTCAATCATAGCGGTATCGGAAAAGCACATGGCAACTTTGGATTTTTAGAATTTAGCAATCAACGGTCGGTGTTGCACCAGCGAGTTGGGTTAACCACTTTAAAAACAATTTTTCCGCCCTACTCCAACCTCAAACGAAAACTCATTCGGTTTATCACATTTTGGGTGTAAGGCAAAGTTGAAAAAAAAAACAAGGAAACAGAAAAAAAAGTCGTACATTTGCATGCAATTACAGAAAAACAAACGACTATGTCTCATTCTAAAATTGTGCAAGAAGGTCTAACTTACGATGACGTTCTTTTGATTCCAGCTTACTCAAACGTATTGCCTAATGCGGTTACTTTAGAAAGCAAAATTACCAAAAATATTTCGATCAAAACACCTATCCTATCCGCTGCGATGGATACGGTAACCGAATCTGAGTTGGCAATCGCTATTGCACAGCAAGGAGGAATGGGAATTATCCATAAAAATATGTCGGCCGAATCTCAAGCCAAAGAGGTACGAAAAGTGAAAAGAAGCGAAAGCGGAATGATCACTGATCCCGTTACACTCACCTCTGACGCGACAGTGGGAGATGCCCTAAACCTGATGTCCGAATTCAAGATTGGAGGAATTCCCATCGTGGATAATGAGGGGCTGCTAAAAGGAATCGTAACAAACAGAGATTTGCGTTTCGAAAAAAATAATGCCAAAAAAATTACCGAAGTAATGACAGGCGACAAACTGGTTACTGCCGTAAACGAAATTTCATTGGTGGAAGCTGAAAAAATTCTTCAGCAACATAAAATCGAGAAATTACTCATTGTAGACGAAGCGAACAAGTTGACAGGGCTAATAACTTACAGAGACATTATTAAGGTAAAAAAACATCCTAATTCTTGCAAAGATGAACAAGGTAGACTAAGAGTGGGAGCAGCTGTCGGAGTAACACATGACACCCTTGAGCGAGTATCCGCACTTGTTGCTGCGGGTGTAGACGCCATTGTAATTGATACAGCACATGGTCACTCTCAAGGAGTGATTGACAAATTGAAATTAGTCAAAAAAGAATTTCCAAAATTGGAGGTGATAGTAGGAAATATTGCAACGGCAGAAGCCGCAAGAATGCTTGCTGATGCAGGCGCTGATGCAGTAAAAGTTGGAATTGGACCTGGTTCAATTTGTACAACAAGAATCATTGCAGGAGTTGGAGTACCTCAACTTTCGGCAATTATGAATGTAGCTGAAGAATTAAAAGGTTCAGGAATTCCTGTGATTGCTGATGGAGGAATAAGGTTTACAGGTGATATCGTAAAAGCCATTGCATCGGGAGCTAGCTCTGTAATGTTAGGATCCATGTTTGCGGGAGTGGCAGAATCGCCAGGTGAAACAGTTATCTACCAAGGAAGAAAATTCAAAACCTACCGAGGAATGGGGTCACTAGAAGCAATGAAAAAAGGATCGAAAGATCGATATTTTCAGGATAGTGAAAATGACGACAAAAAACTAGTGCCGGAAGGAATTTCAGGAAGAGTTCCATTTAAAGGATACCTGAGTGAAGTAATGCACCAACTCATTGGAGGATTGAGATCTGGAATGGGATATTGCGGAGCAAAGGATATAGAAGCGCTAAAAGAAGCAAAATTTATTAAAATCACTTCAGCAAGTATTCAGGAAAGTCATCCACATGACGTAACCATTACAAGAGAAGCACCCAATTACAGTTTAAAATAGGTTTTCGAACTTCCTTTCTGTTTTTATGAAAAAAAGGGTAAATTAGCCTTTCGATTTATAAAACCAATGAAAGAAATGAAGAAAACACTGATAGCAACCTTATCTCTCTTACTATGTAGCACACTATTGGCACAAAACAATCCCGTTTTGCTCAATATTGCAGGAGAAGAGATTAGAAAAGATGAATTCTTATACAATTACACCAAAAACAACTCGGATGTAAAGTATGACAAGGCCTCCCTGGATGCTTATACAGACATGTTTGTAAAATTCAAACTAAAAGTAGCTGACGCAAAAGCTGAAGGATTGGATACGATACCTAGACTTCAAAATGAACTAAAAGGATACGTTGAAAAATCGGCCGAAAAGTACTTAACTGATCCTAATGCAACAGATGAACTAATCAAAGAAGCCTACGAAAGAAAAAAAATCGAGATAAACGCCAGCCACATTCTTATAATGGAAGGAAATGCTTATGAAAAAGCATTGGAAGCAAGAAAGGAAATAATGAATGGAGCAGATTTTGAAACAGTTGCTTTAAAATACTCACAAGATCCGTCTGTACAAGAAAACAAAGGAGAATTAGGCTATTTTACTGCTTTTCAAATGGTCTATCCTTTCGAAGATGTGGCATACAATACACCTGTAGGCGAAGTATCTATGCCTGTAAAAACCAGATTTGGGTATCACCTAATTAAGGTAAACGACAAAAGGCCAAACCCAGGAAAAGTTCAAGTAGCTCACATCTATACAAAAGTTCCAGCAGATGCTGACGCACAAATAAAAGCCAATGCAGAGGCAAAAATCAAAGACATTTACCAAGAATTACTCTCAGGAAAAAGAGACTTTGCAACTTTAGCGAAAGAATATTCTGACGATAATACCTCAGCAAACAAAGGTGGAGAGTTACCCATGTTTGGAACAGGAAGAATGGTTCCTGAATTCGAAAAAGTATCTTTTTCTTTAGCCAAAAATGGAGATGTCTCTGAACCTTTTAGAACATCATACGGATGGCACATTGTAAAGAAAATAAAAGCGGAGCCAATTGGAAGTTTCGAGGAAATGAAAAGTGAAATACTCTCAAATATTAAGCGAGGCGATAGAAGCGGTAAAACAAAGGAACACTTTGTTAATAAACTTAAGAAAGAGTACCAATACAAAGACAAATCATCTAAATGGATAAAAAATAGCTTCAGCGAAGAGGTTATAGGAAGACTCAAAGCAGACGACAGTAACGTTGCTTTCAAATTCAAAAAGGTTCCGGGATTTTTTAAGCCTTCCACTAAAGTTCGAGTAGCTGAATTTAGAAATTATCTTTCTTC